>NZ_JAVHUX010000004.1:0-142619 GCF_030954545.1 Serratia sp. MF1(2023)
TGTTAAGATCACCACCAACGCCATTAAAGCATCGGAAAAAGCTGCGTTAAAAGGCCCATTAGCTTATGTAGATGAGCCTTTTTTCAACCCTTATGGGACATTGAGTTCCGGACAGGTCTGGTCGATTAAGGGCCGAATGAAACATGTTCAGCTCCCTAACGAAGGTAAAATTAGGTTTGTACCACCAGAAAACTACTCTCCTAGCAGCCCATTGAGGCGGGGGCCAAACAAAGGTTATATGGATCGTTTTGATAATGAATGGACCAAAGGTCCGTCGCGAACAAAAGGGCAGCCATTTGAATGGGACGTTCAACTATCCGATAAAGGAAAGGCTCAATTAGGATGGGCAAGCCGCGATGGAAAGCATCTGAATGTGTCACTTGATGGGAAGATTACACACAAATGAGTGGGAAAATTGATTTCTATCATGAGGTTACAATCATTAAATCAGCTAAGTGCCCTGAGTTTATCGGGAGAAAGGCGATTGTAATGGGTATAAGTGAAGATATCGACGAAGCAGGAAACGTACATTTCGGATACTCTGTAAGAGTTGATGGTTATGAATATTCAGTTTGTTTTGATGATGGAGAATTAGAGCCAACCGGTAAACGTTTTAAAAGAGAAGATTTTTACTAGACGCCAAGGAATTTCAGCGTTTCTGAAGCAGCTCATGGTGGAGAGAGTAGAGGACAGATCCGCCGTATTTTTCGAGTAAGACTAGGGTCTTACGCAGGAAGCCTCGGAAATTTTGGCCCCTGCCATTTTAGGCGCAAGCTGTATCCTAAACAGGCTCCCATCGTGGGAGCCGTTTTTTCTTGATTTTGTATTCCACATAAATGTGGAAAACGCGCAGCGGCTGGCCAGATCCTTTTATACGCCACCGCATTGGTGGGCTGTCTCGCAGAAAAATGGGGCTGAAGGGGCCATTCAGGAACAGCAGACGTGCCGAGTCCTACGCAATCAAGCGCATCAATGGAAGGAAGGCGGAAAGCCGGGCAAAAGAGAAGGGTTATGGTGTGTCTGGTGTGTCTGGCGGGGCTGACGAGGCCAGCTTACGCAAGGCATGGTAACGCTGGTCTACCTGGCGTTTTAGCTCAAGATGGCCCATGGCCTCCAGCTCATCCTTGCTGTACATGGGGGCTGACGCTCAGTGGAACGAAAACTCACGTTAAGCAATGTTTTCTTCCTCTGACGCCTCTTTTAATGGCCTCAGATGTCCTTTGGTCACCAGTTCTGCCAGCGTGAAAGAATAATGGCCAAGCATATTGATATGTCCGTGGCAAAGCGGTGAGAGTCGTGCAATATCTTCATCATTCAGGGCCTCCCCCTGTGCCCGGAGATGATCCAGGGCTGCCTGCATATAAATAGTGTTCCATAACACGACGGCGTTAGTGACCAATCCCAGTGCACCAAGTTGATCTTCCTGACCGTCGGTATATCGCTTTCTTATCTCACCTTTCTGACCGTGACAAATCGCTCTGGCTACAGCATGGCGGCTTTCTCCCCGGTTTAGTTGGGTAAGAATGCGCCGACGATAATCTTCATCATCAATATAATTAAGCAGATACAGCGTTTTGTTGATGCGTCCCACTTCAATGATTGCCTGAGTCAGTCCGGAAGGGCGTTCACTCTTCAGTAACGTGCGAACCAGCACCGAAGCCTGTACTTTTCCCAACTTCAGGGAGCCTGCGGCCCGGATCATTTCGTCCCACTGAAGGACTATTTTTTTGGGATCTGACTGCCCTCTGGCAATATCATTCAGCACCCCATAATCAGCGTCATTATCCATGCGCCAGAAAACCGAAGCACCGGCATCGGCAAGCCGGGGAGAAAACTGGTATCCCAACAGCCAGAAAAGACCAAAGACAAGATCGCTGGCCCCAGCTGTATCGGTCATAATTTCGGTAGGATTCAGCCCGGTTTCCTGTTCCAGAAGGCCTTCCAGCACAAAGATAGAGTCCCTCAGCGTCCCCGGTATAACAATGCCATGAAAGCCGGAATACTGATCGGACATAAAGTTGTACCAGGTGATCCCCCTGTTATGACCAAAGTATTTGCGGTTCGGTCCGGCATTGATTGTTCTGACTGGCGTAACAAAGCGCATTCCGTCTGCAGAGGCCACTTCGCCACCACCCCAGACCTGTGCCAGTGGCAGCGTTGCCTGAAAATCAACCTGGTCTCTTCCCCAAATCAGCGCCAGACTAAATCAGAGATCCGGGCTTTTTTGCAGACTTCGGACAAATTCCTCCGGAGTCTGGTTATTTAACGAAGAATGGGGTCTTTGCCGGTTATATTCCTGTCGCCAGCACTCGACCTTTTCCTGCGCATCTTCCAGTGACAGAAACCAGTGAACGTTCAGACACTCGTCACGGAAGCTACCGTTAAATGATTCGATTAACGCATTGTCCGTCGGCTTTCCCGGCCGGGAGAAGTCCATCGTGATGCCATTTTCATACGCCCATTTATATCCAACGCCTTTGAGATAAATTCGCTGCCATTGTCGGTCTGAAGCCGTTCGGGGACTCGCTGCTGTAATTGCTTCAGCCGCGCCATTACCGCAACGACATCGTCACCCCGCAGGCCCTGTCCCACTTCTATCGCCAGGCATTCCCGACTAAAATTATCGACTACAGTCAGCGCACGGATCCGACGCCCGTTGAACAGATTATCAGCAACGAAATCCATGCTCCAGCACTGATCGGCCGTCGTCACTGCCGGACGCGCCCGTCTGTGCCTGGCTGTGACATGTCGCCGGGGGCGTTTTGTCCGTAGATTCAGCCCTTCCTGACAATAAATACGGTGGGTTTTCTTATGGTTAATCAGCCAGCCTTCCCGGCGCAGCAGGATATGAATGCGCTGCATGCCGTAGCGAATGCGGGTTTCGGCTATCTCCCTTATCCGCTGCGTGATGGCGCGGTCGTCGCGCCGGCTTTGATAGTGATAGACCGTGCGGCTCTGCATCATCAGACGACAGCCACGCCGCAGCCCGATGCGGTAGGCCTCCAGCAACCAGGATACCGCTTCCCGTTTCTGGGCCGGCCTCAGAACTTTTTTTTGATGACCTCCTGCAGCATCTCTTTGTCCAGACTCAGATCTGCCACCAGACGCTTAAGGCGCTGATTTTCTTCCTCCAACTGCCTCAGGCGACGAAGTTCCGTTACGCCCATGCCACCGAATTTCTTCTTCCAATTGTAAAAAGTGGCTTCGGAAATCCCCATCTTTCTGCACACTTCCTCCACGCGGGTGCCGGTTTCAGCCTGTTTCAGGGCAAACGCGATCTGTTCTTCGGTATAACGGGTCTTTTTCATATCAGATGACCTCTTTTTTCAGGAGAAGAAAGGCCGAAAACTCTACTTTACGCCGGTACTGAACAAAGGGAAGAGATCAACCACCCTCAGAGAGCATACTGCGCTGATTAAGGAATATTACGGTTACCATGAATTTGGCGATTTTCCCTGGTCTTTCCGCCTGAAGCGCCTGCTATACACCACGTGATATTTACAGTCCCATTTCGTATGGCTTAAGCTCTGATAGTCTCTCATCACGAATCCTAATCTCTTGGCGGAGATTTCAGATTCGCGCGACTGACTTAAAGGTCAAACCTTTCGGAGTCCCCCGGCAAAGCCGGGGGTTTACCGGACTCAATTAGGTATCACATTGCTATGATTAACATTTTTGACAGAATAAAAAACGTCTTTACAAATAACAGCCGAAATATCCTTGATAAATTTTCAATAAAAAATATAAAGCACTCTATTTTTTATAGTAAAAACAAATGTGAGATGAATAAAGTGGACATCCTTAAAGAACTGCCTATTCCAGTGGTTATAATAGATAAAAACGGTTATTTGACATCCTTCAACTCACTGTATGAGAGAATGTGCAACCTGAGTGTTTACAAAAGCAATAAAAAACAAATCCATGTGTCAAGTATTGATGATAAATCATGGGTTTATATCAAAATGGATTTTGAATCCATTGGCGGTGGAAGGAAAATAGATCCTCATGAATTTATTTTTAATGGAAAAACATATTTAGTACACGTTAATGGCGTTAAAAATAAAAGAGGAGTGTTAATATGTGTTTTAATTGCGCACATAGATATAACTGAGCAAAAGAATCTGGAGAGGGAAATAAAATCAAAGAACATAAAATTGAAAGAGTTAAATAATAGAGATCATCTTACACAATTGAATAACAGGCGTTATTTCGATGATATGTTAGAAAAGCACACACTTTTAAGTTACGATGGTATAATAGATTTCTCATTAATATTCATTGATATAGATAATTTTAAATCATATAATGACACATATGGTCATGTGGCTGGAGATGAGTGCATTATTAATATTGCACTCACGCTGAAATACCATGCTTCAACCCTAAAAGGAATGGCATTTAGAGTTGGTGGGGAAGAGTTTGCAATAATCCTTATTAGCAGTTTAAATGATGCTGGATTGTTAGCTGAAAAAATAAGGCAGGCAGTATTTTCATCTAACATTTTAAATAAAAACTCGCCCTTCAAAAGGGTCACCATAAGCGGTGGCGTTTATTCCAGTACCCAAATAGATAAAAATGAAGGTGAGATGCAAATTAAAATAAAGGAAATGGCGGACAAAGCGCTTTACAAATCAAAAGCAAAAGGACGAAACAAGGTAAGTATCCTCCGGCAGAGCCGGAGGCTTTAGGGTAAGCGCCTCAAAGACCCTGTACAGGCTCGCGCGACCGTCCCGACGTGGTGACCACATTGATCGCGCAGCTGCGCACGTACTACCTGCAGCTGCGCACGTACTACCTGCAGGTGGCGCTGCCGGCCGCGGCGGCAGCCGACGCAGACACCCCCTCGGATGACGATGCCTGGCAAAGTTCGGCCAGCATCTCCTGCCGTTCGCGGTAGCGGATGCCGTATTTGCAGTACCAACATTCGGCCCACAGGATAATGTCGCGCTGAAAATGACGACCACGGAAAGGGTTCATGTGCTGCTCCGTCAGCAAAAGGGGCAATGAGTTTATCATCACCTACTATTTGCAACAGAGCCAGAATTAATTGTAATGTAAATGATTTGTTTTTATAATGATTATTAATTATATTCCTATTTTAATGGCGGTGTAGCCAAACTAAAACAGGACTCAATCGCCTTCCTTTGGATATAAAGAAAAGGCTCGGACATTTTATAGCAGGACTATTCACGGCCTGTGGGGTCTATTGGCGACCCGCAGAGTAATTGTTGCGCCAGCGATTCTGCGTGTTGCGCCACCTGTGGTAAACCCATGAGTTCACCAAAGCGGCCGCGGGCGGCTGGCCCTACTACGTACATATGCTCGTTACTTTTCCCGTGGCGATTAATAGTTCGTGAGTGAGCATCGACCAATATTCCCAGCGCCAGTGGGTCGGGCTGGATAGCACCTGCCGTTGCAAGCTGCTTCAACAACGCATTGCTCTTGAGTAACTCACCATGCGCCGGGCCGGTAGTGACAATCAGTTTATCCACCCGCGAGGTTTCCATGGCGGCTTTACCGCGGGCTTTCAGCGTCAGAATAATCGTTTCTTTGTCCGTCGCAACCTGCTTAAGGCTGGCGGCCAGGACCTTAAGACGCCCATTCTGCTGTAATAGGGACAACACTTCACTGACCTGCGGTGCGATGCGGTAACGGTGCACGTCCCACCATGGGCGTAGATGACGCAGAAAGCGCCGCTGTTCTTTCAGCGAAAGCCGTTGCCAAATCTGCTGTCCGTTCAGCCGGATATCATCCAGCACCCCTTGCCAGGGCTGGCCTTCCAGGGCAGCCTGCGCCACCTCCTGTCGAACTCGCCGCAGCCAAGCACGGGCGCTGTCCGCCTGTGGACGTCGATAGTCAAGCGGGCGGGGCTGAGACTCACCGGTCAGATTTGGCCGGGGAAGCTGGCCGCGGCGCGAGAACGCCAGGATCGGCCCATGATGCCCCTGACGGTAAAGCGAGGCCACCACGTCGGACATGGTTAACCCGGAACCGATGATAGCCACCCGCGCACTCTTCTCCACCCCGATTAACGCCTCTGTCCGCCACGGGTTGGCGATCAGGCCAGGATGGTCTTGCAGCACCTGCTGTAGTTGTCTCGGTACGGCAGGGGGAGGGTGGCTGATGGCCAGCACCACTTCATCCGCGTGATATTTATCCCCGGAGGCCGTCAGCACCTCTGCATTTTGCAGCGCCACGGCATAATCCTGAACATGGGTGACCTGTACCGGCGATGTTTCCAGCGCTGCGGCCAGCTTGTCGAGGATATAGGCGGCGAACCGCCCCCGTTGCGGATAAAGGCTGCCATCCGTCCAGAGCGCTTTGTCATCCTGTTTGAGGCCTCCCTCCGCCCTCAGCCAGCGGTCGAAATCGCCTTCTTCTGCGACGGAAAGCTGCATACGGGCGGCAGGGACGTTAATGCGATGCGCCGGGTCGACCGTGCCGTAAGCCACGCCCTGAGCCAACTGGGCGCGAGGCTCGATAACGATCACCTTCAGGCCGGCGCTGCCCAACCGCGCCAGATGAATAGCCAGCGCGGTACCGCTAAAGCCGCCGCCAATGATGACAATCTGCCGATCAGCCATGACTTAACACCGATTGCTGTTGGCGTTCCAGCTCACGAACCCGCGGGATCACTTCGCGGCCAAAGAACTCCACCTCTTCCTGAAAATGCAGGAAGCCCAGCAGCATCAGGTCCACGCCGGCTTGTTTGAGTTCGATAATCCGCTCCGCTATCTGCTGCGGGGTGCCAATTAGGTTTGTTTTGAAGCCATCGTTATATTGCACCAAATCCTCCAGCGTCGATTTCGCCCAGTTACCTTCCCCTTCAGGTGAGGCGCTACCGGCATTTTTCACCTCAGACTGGAACCCTTTCACCGCATCCGGATTCGCATGCTCCAGAATATCACGCAGTACGCTTTGCGCTTCCTGCTCCGTTTGGCGGGCAATGACGAAGCCATTGACGCCGATCTTGACCCTGTGCCGGTTTTCGGCTGCTTTTAGCAGGATATCTTCAACCTGCTGACGGATGCCTTCCGGGGTATTGCCGTTGGTGAAGTACCAGTCGGACACGCGCGCGGCCATATCCCGCGCGGCTCTTGAACTGCCGCCCTGGAAAATCTCCGGTTGCGGATCCAGCGGTTTCGGTTTCAATGAATAGTCGCGGAAGCGATAAAAATCACCGGCAAAAGTGAAGCGGTCCTGCTGCCAGATGCCCTGCAGGCAGCGAATGAACTCTTCCGAACGCAGGTAGCGCTCCTCGTGATCCAGCCAGGGCTCGCCGATGGCCTTAAATTCGCCCCGGAACCAGCCGCTGACGATATTGACCGCAATACGCGCGTTGGACAGATGGCTGATGGTGGCAATCTGTTTGGCGGCGAGCGTTGGATTCCATGGGCCCGGCAACAAGGCGGCGATGACCTTGAGCTTATCCGTCGCTCCCAGTAGGTCCTGTGAAAATGTCACCGACTCATGTTGATTATCCGCGCCATAGCCGGCGGTAAAGCGGATCTGCGTCAGAGCGTAGTCAAACCCGGCGCGCTCGGCAATTTGCGCCAGCTTGCGGTTATAGTTTGCATCCCAGCTGGTACGCTGAGGGATTTGGCTGATCACCAGACCACCCGATACGTTAGGGACCCAGTAGGCGAACTTGATCGGTTCATTGCTCATGGTTTTCTCCTCAGTTTCACTTTTTCACCGGACGACGATCGCCACCGATGGTTTCTCCAAATGGCCCGGTGTTGACCGTGCGCTGACGTTTTTCGACGTTGCCCGCCAGCGGCAACAGCGGCATCACCAGTTCGGCAAACCGGTGAGCCTCTTCCAGATGCGGATAACCCGAGAAAATAAAATTAGTGATCCCCAATGCCTGATATTCACGGATGCGGTCGGCAACCTGTTGTGGATTGCCGACCAGCGCGGTACCTGCGCCGCCGCGCACCAGCCCCACGCCTGCCCATAAGTTGGGGGCGATGCGCAAGCTGTCCTTCGAGCCGCCGTGTAGTGCGCTCATGCGGGCCTGTCCGGTCGAGTCCATACGCGAGAAAATTTTCTGTGCGGCGGCGATGGTGGCATCATCCAAATGGGCAATCAGTTTGTCGGCGGCAGCCCAGGCTTCCTCTTCCGTTTCCCGAACAATGACGTGCAGGCGAATGCCGTAGTCCAGCGTGCGTCCGCGCTCCTGTGCGCGCTGACGCACCACGGCAATTTTCTCCGCCACCTGCTCAACCGGTTCGCCCCACGTGAGATAGGTGTCGATCTGGCTCGCCGCCACCTCCAGCGCTTCCTCTGATGAGCCGCCAAAAAATAGCGGCGGCCCGTTTTCCTGCACCGGCGGAAACAGCACTTCAGCGCCTTCCACCCGCAAGTATTCGCCCTGAAAATCGACCTTTTCGCCTTTCAGCAGGCGGGAATAGACCTCCAGAAATTCGCGCGTGACCCGATAGCGCTCGGCGTGACTGAGGAAGATCCCATCGCCTTTGTTCTCGACGGGATCGCCACCGGTAACCACGTTGATTAAAAGGCGGCCCTCCGAAAGGCGATCCAGCGTGGCGGCCATCCGCGCGGCAAGGCTCGGGGGCTGCAACCCAGGGCGCAAGGCGACCAGATAGCGAAGACGCTTGGTGAGAGGGGCGAGTGCGGCAGCAACCAGCCAGGAGTCCTCGCAGCTTTTGCCGGTTGGGATCAGCACGCCGTAATAGCCAAGGTTGTCTGCCGCCAGCGCAACCTGTTGCAAATAAGGCAGATCTACCGCTCTCCCGCCCTCGGTCGTGCCCAGATAACGGCCGTCGCCGTGGGTCGGTAAGAACCAGAATACGTTGATGTTGTGCGCCTGTTGTTCGCTCATTATCCATTTCCTATATAACGATATCTCAATTTATTCAATAGAATTTCCATGCTTGGTTATAAACAGCCAAGCAGAAAGCATGCCAAAATGATGGGGTAATTTTTATTTTTATTAATTAATGAGTTAGTGATTTTTTCCGTGGGCGGTTTTGCTGCAAATGCAGCAGTGACTGATGGCGGGCTGTTGCATTTGCAGCAAGGCGGCGGTTGAGCCTCTCGTCTTGTCCGCCTCCCGTCGGTATTGTTTCTGTACTGTTCCTTTAAAGGTATCGACGATGCAAAGCTTCGGCCCCCGGTTAATTGATCCCGCTTCTCTTGCCTTCCAGAACGTTCTGGATCGGCTGGCACCGACGGATGCCACCGTGCTTATCGTGGGCGAAACCGGCACTGGTAAGGAGGTGGTGGCTCGCTATCTGCACCATCACAGCCTAAGGCGCGATCTCCCCTTTCTGGCGGTGAACTGTGGGGCGCTGACGGAGAGCCTTGCCGAGTCGGAACTGTTTGGACACGAGAAAGGTGCCTTCACCGGGGCTGAGGAGCACCACCAGGGGTGGTTCGAGGCGGCAGAAGGGGGCACCTTGCTGCTAGATGAAATCGGTGAGTTAAGCCTGCCGCTACAGGTAAAACTACTGCGCGTATTGCAAGAACGGGAAGTGACCCGGGTGGGTTCCCACCGGCCGATAAAAGTGAACGTCCGCGTCGTGGCCGCCACCCATGTTGATCTGGCCAATGCCATCCGCGAACGTCGCTTTCGTGAAGATCTTTACTACCGGCTTAACGTGGCCGCCGTGGCCCTGCCTCCCTTGCGCCAGCGGCGGCAGGATATTCCACTGTTGGCTGAACATTTCCTAACGTTGTACACGCGGCGGTTGGGGCGCCCTCAGATGCGTCTCAGTGCAGAGGCGCTGGTCACGCTGATGGATCACCCGTGGCCGGGGAATATCCGCGAGCTGGAAAACACCCTGCATAATGCAGTGCTGCTCAGCAAAGCGCCGCTGATTACGCCGCAGCAGTTTAGGCTAAGCGCTGGAATGGCCAGCTTGCCGCCTCAGGGGGATGATTCACTGGACAGTTTCCTTCGCCAGCAGTTGGCGGGTAACGATGGTCCCCTCTACCAGCGGGTGATCGATTCGCTGGTGCGCAATGCTTTTGAACTGAGCCAGGGTAACCAGTTGCAGGCCGCGGCGCTGTTGGGGATCAGCCGCAATACGCTGCGTACCCATCTGGGGCATATTGGCTTAATCAAGGCCAGGAGAAGCGCCGGCGGCCCGGCGTTAAAATCTGAGCGGGAGACCGGCAACCGCGAACGCGAACTGCGTATTGGTTACCAGAAGTTTGGCAACTTGGGAATACTCAAGGCCCGTCAGTTGCTTGAGGCGCGCCTGGCCGACAGTGGGGTGAGCGTGTTGTGGAGCGAGTTCCCTGCCGGTCCGCAGTTGCTGCATGCCTTGACTAACCGAGAGATCGATTTTGGCACTACCGGCGAGGTGCCTCCTTTATTTGCTCAGGCCGGCAACAGCCCATTGCTGTACGTTGCCTGGGAACCGGCAGCACCGCAAAGCGTGGCGCTGCTGGTCACCGACGACAGCCCGATCCGCACTCTTGCCGACCTGCGCGGAAAGCGGATTGCGGTAAATAAAGGTTCCAATGTGCATTATCTGTTGTTGCAGATCCTTGATGAAGCCGGATTGACGCTGGAAGACGTACGGGTGGTTTATGCGCCGCCCAAATACCCGCTGACTCCCAGCGATCATCATGCGGTGGATGCCTGGATGATGTGGGATCCCTTGCTGAGCGATGCCGAACAAAGCGGGCAGTTCAGAGTCATCGCCAACGGCGTAGGGAGGGTCAACAACCATCAGTTCTACCTTGCTCATCGTGATTTCGCCGGCCACTCTTGCGATTTACTGCACGGCCTGATAGCGGAGTTGGAACAAACCGGGCGCTATATTGACGCCCATCGAGACGAAGCGGCAACGCTGTTATCGGCCGAACAGGGGCAAGGCATCCCTTCGCTCACCCACGCTTTGGCTCGTCGCAACCATGAGACACGCAGAATGGATTTAAACATCATTCGACAGCAGCAGGCGATAGCCGACCGTTTTTATGCTATGGGGTTGTTACCCCGTGCGATTAAAGTTCGCGAGGCGATATGGTAGTGACAGGGCACTTCCGTCATCAAGCTTGTTCACGTACAGGATGGATTTGACCCCAAATAGGGCTGTAGGCGGGATTCATCGGCGCCAGACAAACCCTGGGCGTCAGCAGCAGTCGCTTGACGGTAAACTCGCCGTCGACCGCGGCGATCACGATGCTGCCATGTACGGGTTTTTCAGCCCGATCGACGATCAGCAAATCCCCTGACAGTATGCCGCCATCGCTCATTGACTCGCCCGTTGCCCGGATGAAATACGTGGCGGCCGGATGTCGAATAAAATCATTCAGATCAATGGATTGTTCTATATAGTCATCGGCAGGGCTGGGAAAACCTGCAGGACATGGTGTCCCGTAGAGCGGGAGTTTGACCGGTTGACCTG
The DNA here is from genome assembly GCF_030954545.1 of Serratia sp. MF1(2023). Lineage (NCBI taxonomy): Bacteria > Pseudomonadati > Pseudomonadota > Gammaproteobacteria > Enterobacterales > Yersiniaceae > Serratia > Serratia sp. MF1(2023). The sequence continues at coordinate 11,382 of NZ_JAVHUX010000004.1, forward strand.
GTGAAAAAAAGTACAATTCTCTGGCATTCATAATAGTCATAATTTATCTGTATATATATGGGTCTTCCCCGATAATGGTGGGAAGACTCAGAACGCCATATTCAGTTTTCCGTAGTGAAACATCACTCCCAGTTTGAAGCGCTCCCGATTTCGATATCCCCTGGCCTTTATCCTCAGCAGTCTGATCTTGCTGTTCAGCGCCTCTGCATTACCATTAGAGACCCGATGACGCATCGCATTCAGTATTCCATACAGCCGTTTTTTAATAGTTCTGGCCGCATTCTTCATCATCGGGACATCACAGTTTGTCGCCAGTGATATCCATTGCAGCCAGTCAGTTCTGCGTTCTTCGCTCCAGGGGCGATCCCAGATATCTTTTGCCAGTTCCTTCAGCGTCCAGCACTGGCTTGTCTGTTGCATCTGTTCCCGCAGCCACGTCAGTTTTTCCTGCCGGGATTCTGTCATCCATTTTTTGCTGTAATGCCACAGGAAGCGGGTACCTTTTGCCTGACGGCGGCTTTCAACAGGAAGTCGGGGATGTTCATTCTGGCGGGTTTTATCCACAACTTCGCCCAGTTGCTTCGCCACATGGAAGCGATCGAAGGAGATTTTCTCAACTGCATTGGGTAAGTGGATGCGCGCTGCTCTTATATAGCCTGCATTCATGTCCATCGAAAGTGTTTTGACGGCCAGCAACTGACTGTCAGTGAGCGTGCGCAGATAACTGGCAAGACTCTCTGTTCCGCGATCATCGGTTAATGCCAGTGCCCGTCCGTCGCGATCAGATACCACGGTTATATACCGATGCCCTTTTTTAAAGGCGACTTCGTCTACATTCATATGACGCGCTGATAAAGGCTTTTTTATCCGGGACAGGCCGCGCTTAACCGCCCGGGTCATAATGCCGTCAACAGCATTCCAGCTGAGCTTAAGTTGTTTCCTGACCGCATCAACGGTGCTGATTTTTAGCCATGAGAGCACGAACGATTCGAACAGTAGCGTGTACCGACTGCCGGGGCCTGCCCACGGTACAGGCAGAGTCTGGCAGCCATGCTCCAGGCACATAACGCGGGGAACATCGGCTTCGACTAATGTCATGAACTGGCAGGTATCAAGATGGCGCCATTTGCGATGTCGGTGATCGTGAACGGGACAGGATTGGCCGCAGGCAGGACAGGTCAGCTGAGTGTTTTCAGCGATTCCGACGGTGACAGTAACGGAACCCGCATTTTCATCAAGGGAAAGGGATTCAACCTGCCACGGTCCGGATAGATTCAGAATGTGGGCATAGAGCGATTTTTCGTCCATAAGAGCACACCGGATTAAAAATTAAACATCCAGAATACTTACACATTCTTCTGGCACCCAGCCAGATTCTCCTGAGTGTCTGAGCGCCCAGTACCAGCCATTAAGAGACTTAATAACAGTAATTTTCTCGCTGGTTCTAACTGATAATTCATGCGCTGTATAGTCTTCAAGGCAAATGACTTCGTTGGCGCTAAGGGGGGAAAATATGGCACTGTTGCAAAGTTCGCGGTGAGATAGCCTTTTGTCTTATTCAAAGGCCTTACATTTCAAAGACTCTGCTCACAAGACGCATTTCGCCCAGAGGATGCCCAAAATAAAATGATTTGGCCTGACCTTTCCGTAGCGCACGCATCACTTCAATCCCTTTGATTGTGGCGTAAGCCGTCTTCATGGATTTAAATCCCAGCGTGGCGCTGATTATCCTTTTCAGCTTGCCGTGATCACATTCAATGACGTTATTCAAATACTTAATCTGTCGGTGTTCAACGTCAGGCGGGCATCGACCTTCGCGTTTGAGCAGTGCAAGCGCACGGCCATAGGTGGGCGCTTTATCCGTGTTGATAAACCGAGGGATCTGCCACATCTTCACGTTGTTGAGGATTTTCCCCAGGAAACGATATGCCGCTTTGCTGTTACGACGTGGCGAGAGATAAAAATCGACGGTGCGCCCCCTGTTGTCGACGGCACGATACAGATAAGCCCACCGGCCATTCACCTTCACGTACGTTTCGTCAATGTGCCATGGGTTCAGATCGGAAGGATTACGCCAGTACCAGCGCAGCCGTTTTTCCATTTCAGGTGCGTAGCGCTGGACCCAGCGATAAATGGTGGTGTGATCAACATTCACGCCGCGTTCGGCCAGCATCTCCTGCAGTTCACGATAGCTGATGCCGTATTTACAGTACCAGCGTACCGCCCACAGGATAATGTCACGCTGAAAATGCCGGCCTTTGAATGGGTTCATGTGCTGCTCCGTCAGCAAAAGGTGACGATGAGTTTATCACCTGCAGATTTTTGCAACAGTGCCAGTGAAATTGGCACTGGGCACCAGCCTCTATGATCCGGCAGACCCGATGGGGAAAATGTTTTTCAACGTGCTGGCGACCTTTGCTGAGTTTGAAGGAGACCTGATACGCCTGCGCACCCGCGAAGGGATGGCCCTTGCGCGGGCGAAAGGAAAATTGCGGGGAAAACAGCCTAAGCTGTCTGAAAAACAACAAAAAGAGCTGTGCCGCATGCGAGTAACCGGCCAGTACTCGATCAGCGATCTGGCGGAGTTATTCGCGGTATCTAGACCAACTGTTTACCGAACCCTTTCTCGCCATAAACAGGATGAGTGATGCGTATACCAGAAAACACCATTTTATCGGCGCTGGATAACGGTGGGTGTATCAAAAGCTTTTACCGGCGCGCGGTACAGGAGCCTCAATCGGCAAAAAACCAGCTCGCTGACGGCTATGTGCTGGATTTGCCCGGTGAACGTGGAGAAATCATTCTGGGCCACGCCGATTTCTTGTCAGTCAAAACGAAACTGGTCGAGACAGAAGCCTGGGAGCAAGTGGTGGGAAACACGCGGTTCGGTGGTAGCACCTGGGTATTACGATATGAGGCTGATGATTAAGTAAAAAGCGCCGCCACAGATTTTATTTTAAAAGTGACGTACGTGACAAAATTTTCGAGGGTTCCGGCGTAGAACCCCTATCAGTATAATACGTATACTGGGAAGGCATACGATATGAAAATTGCTACACCAAAACGTAATGATTTGCAGCCAGGTCCATCCATCAAGGAAAATAAAACGCCATGAAAATTCAAGAGCGCGATGGCACTATAGCTGAAGTTTTTGCATTCTATGCCATAGGAGAAGAAAAGATCTTTTATGGTTTACCACCCGGCTATGGTGGACTGCTTGCATATAGGAAAGAGGAAGTTACCATAGTCGACCCTGAAATCACGTGGAGAGCTGTGTTTTTCTCCAACGGTATTTATCACCACTCCTTAATAGAAGATGGATTACTTGAAGGTTTGATCGAAGTAGATGAAGAAAGTTACAAGAAGTTTGTAGCTATCTTGAAGGCTGAGGGATCCATTCGGCAAGATTTTCCTGAGGATTTAGACTAACCTAAAAAACGGCTTTTCGGAGCCGTTTTTTTTCTTGCTTTTGTATTCCACATAAACGCCGATATGTCCCGCCGGGTGATGGATACGCTGGAAGAGATGGCGCCGGCGGTGGAGATCTACTCGCTGGACGAAGCCTTTCTGCGGCTGGACGGCGTGGCGCACTGCGAAGCGCTGGAGCCGTTCGGCCAGCGGGTGCGCGATCGCATCCGGCGCGAGCTGCATTTAACGGTCGGGGTCGGCATTGCGCCGAGCAAAACGCTGGCCAAACTGGCCAACTTCGCCGCCAAGAAATGGCGCGGTACCGGCGGCGTGGTGGATTTATCCGATCCGGCGCGCCAGCGCAAGCTGCTGGCGCTGATCCCGGTGGAAGAGGTATGGGGCGTGGGGCGCCGCCTGACTCGCCAGCTGCAGGCGATGGGCATTCACACCGCGCTGCAGCTGGCGGACTGCGATACCCGGCTGGCGCGTAAAACCTTCAGCGTGGTGCTGGAGCGCACGATACGCGAGCTGCGCGGCGAATCGTGCCTGCGGTGGGAAGATGAGGCGGCCGCCAAAGAGCAGATCATCTGCTCCCGCTCGTTCGGCCAGCGGCTGACGCATTACCCGCACATGCGCGAGGCGATCTGCAGCTACGCCGAACGCGCCGCCGAAAAGCTGCGGCAGGAAAAGCGCTATTGCCGCAACGTGTCGGTGTTTATCAAAACCAGCCCGCATTCGGCGGGCGAGGGGTATTACAGCAATATGGGCACCGCCCGGCTGCAAACGCCGAGCAACGACAGCCGCGACATCATCGCCATGGCGGTGCGCGCGCTGGAAAGCATCTGGCAGGAAGGGCGGCGTTATCTGAAGGGCGGCGTGGTGCTGGGGGACTTCAGCGCCGCCGCCATGGCGCAGATCGATCTGTTCGACGACTGCCCGCCGCGCCGCAACAGCGAGCGGCTGATGGCGACCCTCGATCGCCTGAATCAGGAAGGGCGCGGGCGCGTGTGGTTCGCCGGGCAGGGGATCGTCAAGCCGTGGCAAATGAAGCGCGACATGCTGTCGCCGGCCTACACCACTCGCTTGGCGGACATTCCGGTGGTGCGGCTGTCGCCGCGAAACTCGCGCCGGTAGCGCGAGGGCGAGGTGTTCAGTTGCTTAAGAAAGTGGCGCCGCAATGAGGTGGTAGAGGGAAAGCCGACCTTTTCCGCGATGGTTTCCACCGAGCAGTCGCTTTTTTCCAGCAAACGCTGTGCGGCGATGAGGCGCTGATTCAGCAGCCAAAGCGAAAAGCGGGTGCCGGTGGTTTGCTGAAACCGGCGGGTAAAGCTGCGGCGGCTCATGCAGGCTTTCTGCGCGAGACTATCCAACGACAGCGTCTGATGCAGGTTTTCCATCGCCCAGGCCAGCGCCAAGGAAAAGTTATCCCCCTGGCGGGTATTTTGCACCGGCAGCGCGACATACTGCGATTGTCCGCCTTGCCGGTGAGGGGGCACCACCAACTGGCGCGCCGCCTGCGCCGCCATGTCCGCGCCCCAGCGTTTTCTCACCAGATGCAGGCAGCAATCGATGCCGGCGGCGGTGCCGGCCGACGTCACGACATCCCCTTCATCGAGATACAGCACGTCATTTTCGACGAGCACCGCCGGATAACGTTGCTGAAAGTCCGGCAGCCAGCGCCAGTGGGTAGTGGCCCGGCGATGATTCAGCAGGCCCGCCGCCGCCAGCACGAATGCGCCCATGCAAAGGCCGACGACGGTGGCGCCGGCAGCATGGGCATGGCACAGCGCATCCAGCAGCGCGGGTTCCGGCTGGCGGGCCGGATCGTCCCAACTGGGCACGATCACCATGTTCATGCCGCTCAGCGCGCCGAGCCCAAGGTTGACCACAATGGAAAAACCGGCATTGGTTTTCAGCTCGCCAGGCTCGGCGGCGCACAGGGTCAGTTCGCACAGTGGTGCGCCTGAAGGCGCCAGCACTTTTTCAAACACCGCAAAAGGCACCGAAAGGTGAAAGGGAATGATGCCGTCGAAAACCACAATGCCTATTTTCATCCGCGATAACGCCTCTTGCAGTGCGCGCCGCCGGGGAGCGGCGCGCTGAACCTTATTTGGTCACCGGCAGCGCCAGGATGCCCCCGGTAGTTTTGATTTCCGCGAACACGTCCGCCACCGCGGCCAGCGCCGCCCGCTGCAACACGCGGTGATCGACCACGCCACCCGCGCCGTCGTCCAGATCGCGCGTCGCCGTCGCGTCTTGCGGGATCAACACATCATAGCCGAGCGGCACCGCGTCGCGTGCGGTAGAAGAGATGCACATGTGCGTCATCAAACCGGCCACAATCAGCGTTTTGATGCCCTGCTTCTTCAACTGCGCATCCAGATCGGTGCCGACGAACGCGCTCGGCGTTGCTTTGGTGATCACCGCATCCCCTTTAGCGGGTTGCAGCGCCTGATGGAATTCGGCGTAGACCGAGCCTTCGGCAAACAGCGGGCCGTTGGCCGGCCCCAGATGCCGCACGAAATAGACCGGCATGCCGTTTTTGCGGGCGAACTCAACCAGCTTGTTACTGTTATCCAACACCTTCTGGCCATCCGGGATCACCATTTTGCCGCGAAAGCCGCTGCCTGCGTAATATTCATTCTGGATATCCACCACGATCAGCGCCGTTTTAGCGGCGGCCAGGGCAGTGGTGGCGGGGGCGCCAGACATGGCCCTGATGGTTTTACTATTCACGTTTACGGTCTCCTGAGCCAATGCATTGAAGGAAGCGGCGCCCATCATGGCGGCCAGCAAGGTGGCATGAACCAAAGCTTTCATTTGTATTCTCCTGTTAACGATAAGTTCGGGAGCCATTATTTGCCATCTGCTCATCGTGCAAGAGTAGGGCAGGTGACCACATTCGGTACTTTTGGGCCAACTTCGTGTGCGGCTGTTATCTGAATCGGGATCGGAAGCCGCAGCATATCCCCCCCTCCTGTAAGCGCCTTCTATTTATGACTATCAAGTTTTTCGGTCGTCATATTTCTGCCGTTAACGCCGTTTCTCTTTGTTTAATCTGCCACACAGCCACCATGCATTGTTCTTGTTGCTGTGAATTTCTATAACGGACGGGCAGTTAAAAATTGGTTTGCCGAGAATTACGTCGTGCGTATTTCTCGGCATGTTGATAATAAAGAAATAAGGATTAAGCATATGCCTGGATTTAATTATGGCGGTAAAGGGGATGGAACTAACTGGAGTTCTGAACGTGGTACGGGCCCAGAACCTGGGGGCGGTGATAAGGGCCATTCCGGCGATCGCGGCGGCGCCAGTGTTGGCAACAGCCCGGAACAGCAACAGATAGCGGCGATCCAAAACGATCCGGCGTTGCGCATGAAGCTGGCGGCGGTGATCAAGGCGGCGCGCAGAATCAACCCGGATGCACAATTGCGTATTGAAAGCGTCAGCCCGTCTGGCACGCTGAGCCTTTCTGCCACCGGTCTGACGGCCGATCAGGCTAAGCACATTGGCCTGGGTGGACTGGTGATGGGAGTCAACGCCAAGGGAGGAATGGTGGCGATCGGGGATATCGAAACCGGCCATGCGCGCAAGACCTCAACCCCCGGTAAAGGTGGTAATAATGGCCTGAACGCCGGGCAGATCGGCGCCTCCTCGTTAGGCAGTTTCGTGACAGACTCACACCGCGATCGGCCCGTCAACGGCTGGCATGGTAACGGCAAAAGCGGTGAGTTCTCGACGACCCGCACGACCGGGAGTTATTTCGGCTTTCATCATTTGAAGGTGGAAAAGCAAGCCGGAATGGCGACCTACAGTCTCTACTATAAGGCCAATAAGAACCGGCCCGCGTTTATCGCCGTGGTGAGAGGGGATAATCTGAATGGCATGGAGGTGAAATATGCCAACGGTAAGCCGGTGAAATCTCCAGGCTCGGTAAAAAATATCGTTAAGGAGTTCGTCGAATATCAAAATGCGGAATTAAAAGCGATCAAGGATGGCGTCAGCCTGGCCGCCGGCATCAATAAAGATATCGCGGAAAAGCTCGGCGCGAAATACGCCAAGCTCGCCAAGGATTTGGAGGCAGGAATTCAAGGCAGATATATCCGCAATGTGCAGGATGCGGAAAAAACCTACGAGCAATTAACGAAGGGCTTGAACAAAAAGCTCAAGGCGCAGGATAAAGCGGCGATTGTCGCCTGGTTGAAAAAGATCGATGCGGAACAGTATGCCCGCAATGCGCGGGTATTGGGCAAGGCGTTTACCGGCGTGGATTGGGCGATTAAAGGGGCGGACCTGACAAACGCCGCGATCGAGGGTTTCTCTACCGGCAGTTGGAAAGCGTTCCGTAATCAGCTTGAGGCGCTCGGGTTGTCCATCGGGGCAGGCTACACGCTCTCCGCTATCGCCGCGTTTTTCGCGCCGACGCTGGTGTCGTCGACGGTGGGCATTTTTGCATTCGCTTATCTGTTTGGCTGGGCTACCAGCTATATCGATGCGGCTCTTGCAGGAGAACTGGAAAAACTGATTGTGGATCTGTAACCGCAAGAGGGGGGGAGCCCCCTCTTTTTATCCTATCGACATGTCCCTTTCTCACCCCCCCGGCGCCACCGTCAGCAGCAGGTTGGCGAAGCGGCGCTGTTCGCCGGAGGCGATCACCAGCAGCGTCCGATCCGATTTGACCGCGGCGTAAAACGCCTCGCGCGGCAGATGTTCGACCGGGCACTGCGCCGGCAGTAGCTGTCGGTATTCGGCTTCGATGGTGTTGGTGAAGTCCGGCGGGCAGGCCATCAGCGCCGCGCTTTCCACGTTGATGCAGGCCAGCAGTTTTTCCAGGATCGGCGGGGCGGCGAGCGTGCCGGGCGCCAGGTTCAGATAGACCACGGTGGCGTCTTTCGGCGCGTGCGTCACGCAGGCGTAGTTGCCGTCGGCGATCAGTACCTGGGTTTTATGCCCGCATTGCGCCAGCGCGGCGAGCAGCGGCGGGTGGGTGATGGCGGATTTGATCATAAAGCGATTCCTGAATGAGGGGGCGGCAGCCATGCCGCCCGCGGTTGAATTACATGCGGTAGATGCCGCCGTTGATGTCGAGGGTGGCGCCGGAGATGAAGCCGTCGTATTCCGCCGCCAGGAAGGTGATGGCGCGCGCCACGTCGTCCGGCGTGCCTGCACGGCCCAGCGGGATGGCGCGAACGGTTTCCTCCGCCGATGCCTGGGTGGTGTGGCGATTATGGAAGCGGGTGCCGAGGATCAGGCCGGGCGCCACCGCGTTCACTCGGATGCCATATTCGCCCAGCTCTGCCGCCAGCGAGCGCGTCCAGGTGAGCACCGCGCCCTTGGTGGCGGAATAGACCAGCGAGCCGGAGTGCCCGCCGGCGCGGCCCGCCTGCGACGCCAGGTTGACGATGCTGGCGCCGTTTGCCGCCTTCAGGAACGGCAGTGCGCTCTGGGTCACGTTCAGCATGGTGGTCATGTTCACGTCGATCACGGTTTGCCAGAAGGCGCGGTCGATCTCGCCCAGCCATTTGCGCCCGACGATGCCGCCGACGTTATTGACCAGAATGTCGATGCCGCCGAGAAACTCGGCGCCGGCCGAGACGCAGCGCAGCGTTTCGTCGGTATCGATGAGATCGGCGTAGCCGTAAGCGGCCTTTTGCCCCAATGAATGGGCCAGCGCCACCAGCGCTTTGGGGCCGCTTTCGTCGCTGTGATAGTGAAAATAGATGTCGCAACCGGCCTTGATCAGCCGCTCTGCGGTGGCGCGGCCGATGCCCTGTTCCGCCCCGGTGATAAAGACCTTTTTGCCTGCAAGATCGCCCATGATTGACTCCTTATTGTTCGTTAAGCATTGATGACGCCTTCACGCTGTTTCGCGCAGTAGAAAATGCAGATCAACCCGGTGGCCAGCAGGCACGAGGCCAGGAAAAACAGCCCCGGCGCGCTGCTGCCGGTCAGATCGTTCAATACGCCCACCGCATAAGGCGCGACGAAGCCGCCGATATTGCCGATGCAGCTGACCACCGCGAGCCCGGCGGCCGCGGCCGCGCCGGTGGAAATGTTGGCGGGCATGGATAAAAACGGCGGTACGGCGGTGTAGATGCCGATGGCGGCGATGCACAGGAACGACAGCGCGACGAGCGGATCGTATTTAAAAAATGTCACCGCCCCCATCAGGCCGATAGCGGCGACCACCATGCTGAGGCCGGCGAACACGCCAAGCTTTTTGGTTTTGCTGGCCCACAGGCTCCACGGGTACACCAGCAGCGCGGCCAGCCCGTAGGGAATGAGCGCCAGCAGGCTAACGCGGAAGATATCGCTGCCGGAAAGGGCGGTAATGATCGACGGCAGCCAGGTGCCGAAGCCATAAATGCCGCACACCATGCCGAAGTTGAGCAGTGCGTAGAGCAGGTATTTCTTGTTTTTAATCCCTTTCAGGAAGTCGCCCAGCGTGATTTTAGAACCGGATTTGGAGCGGCTGGCGTTGCTCATCAGCCAGGCCTTTTCCTCCACGTTCAGATAGCCGACGTCCTTGGGCGAGTTCTTGATCAGGAACGGGATCAGCAGGCCGATGACGATCGGCGGCAGCCCTTCGAGGATAAACAGCAGCTGCCAGGGAGCGAACCCGAACCAATCATGCTGAATATTGAGAATAAAGCCGGAAATCGGCGAGCCGACGGCGTTGGACAGCGGCTGGACGATGATGAACATGCCGAGAATTTTGGTGCGGTATTTTTCCGGGAAGAACACCGTGAAGTAATACACCACCGAGGGAAAGAATCCGGCTTCGCACACGCCCAGCATAAAACGGCAGATATACAGCTCCAGCGGCGTGCGTACAAAGCCGAGCAGGGTCGCGAAGATGCCCCAGGAAATTAATATTCTGGCGAACCAGATGCGCGGGCCGAATTTAATGGTGCCGGCGTTGCTGGGTATTTCAAACAGGAAATAGCCGATAAAGAAAATCCCGGAGGCGAAGCCGAAGGCCGAGGCGGTCAGGCCCAGGTTATCTTCCAGCGCTTTGGCGGCGTAGGCCATGTTATTGCGATCGAGAAACGCCAGGAAATACAATAAAATCATGAGGGGGACAATATGCAGCGTCAATTTCCTGATAGCGCTGCGTTCAATATCCTGCGGCTTGCTTATTTTCATTTTGATATTTCCAATGTGGTTAATCGGAATAATAGAGGCCCGGCCCATAACCCTGAGCTGAACGTTAAATAACGGCACGACGCTGATTCATTGAGGCGCGGGCATCCCTTAAGCCCGACGGCCTGTTCCTTTGTTTTGGCTGACACCGATCCGGACGATGCCGCGGCGCATCGCCTGGGGAAGACGCTGTTATTTCAGTTAGCCGGCGGCTTTGACCGAGCGCCGGCTGATGACCGTCGGCGGGAAGAGAAACTCGCCGGGCGGTTGCGCATCATCGTTGATACGGCCGATCAGGCGCTCGACCATCAGCTGCGCCATCTCCGCCAGCGGCGGCCTGACGGACGTCAGCCCCGGTTCGGCCAGGCCGGCCAGCGCGATATTGTCGATGCCGATCACCGAGATGTCTGCGGGCACCTGGACGCCGGTGGCGCGCAGCCCCACCATCAGCCCGATGCCCAGCGCATCGTTAATCGCCACGATGCCGTCCGGGCGCGGCGTCAGCGCGAGCACGCGCGGCGCCAGCGTCAGCCCCAACTCGAACATTTCCGTGTCGCCGTAGGCGCTGTTGGCTTTGCCTTCGATCACCCGTTGGCGTTCGCTCAGGCTGTGCCCCAGCGCACTTAGAAAACCGTCGATCTTGTGGCTGCGCCCGACGGTCAGCGTCGCTTCGGTGGCGAACACAATGTGTCGGCAGCCGCGTTCGAGCAGGTGCTGCGCGGCCAGGCGCCCGGCGGCGATATTGTCCATCGATACGCTGTCGAACAGCCGGGCATCGGTGGCCATCTGCTCGGCGAACGGGCTGTCGTAGCTGACGATCTTCATGCCTCTCTCGGCCGCCCGGACAAAATGGGTCTGGCGAATGTCGCTCGCCGCCACGATGATGCCGCGCACGCCATGCAGGAACATATCGTCGATAAACGCGGCCTCTTCCTGTTCCTGGCGGTAGGCGTTGCCGAGCAAGACGCGGTAGCGATGAGCCCGCGCCGCACCGTCGACCGCATGCGCCAGCGCCGAAAAGCTCGGGTTGACGATCGACGGCAGCAGCAGGCCGATGATCTTCGCCTGCGGTGCGGGCAACGCCGCCGTTCGGGCCGGCCGATACCCCAGGGTTGCCATCGCTTGTTCGATGCGCTCACGGGTCTGCGTGCTCATCTGGTGGCTGCGGTTATTCAGCAGGTTCGACACGCTGCTGATGGACACGCCGGCCAACCGCGCGACATCTCGAATATTTGCCATTTGCCGATACCTTGCTGCCTGCCGTTAGCCTGCAATCTATAAGGGAAGACAGGCGCAGGCAAGCCGCAACCGGGGCGAAACCCGCATGGGATCGCGCATTTGTGAGAGTTGTCAGGCGGCGGCCGAGTTGTTTACTAAACAGTAAGGCGGGGTGGGAGGTTACGCCGGGATCGGGCAAGCGTCCGGCGGCGCATCGGCGGCCTGCTGGCGGAATTTTCCCGGCGTCAGGCCGAAGTGGCGGGTGAAGGCTTTGTGCAGCGCCACCTCCGACGAATAGCCGGCCTGTTCGGCGATACGGCTCAGCGGCAACGCCTGGCGCGCCAGCAGCCGGGCCGCCAGCTGCATGCGGATGGCGGTAAGGGCCTGCAGCGGCGTTTGCTGCGTGACCTGACGAAAGACGCGGGCGAAGTTGGCGCGCGACATATGGGCCTGTTTGCTCAGTTCAACCAGCGTCCAGGGATGTTGCGGGCGGCGCAGCATCTGTTCAACCACGTTGCCCAACTGCGGATGCAGCAACGCGGCGACCAGATTGCCGCTCTGATTTGGCTGGGCCAGCCAGGCGCGGATCGCCAGCGCGAACAGCAGCGCCATGGTCTGGCTGACAATGGCGTTGTGCCCCTGGCTCTGTTGGCTGAACTCATCGCTCAGCAGCTGGCCGGTCGCCTGCAGCAGCGCCAGCCGCCCCTGTTGGCGGCTGTTGAACAGCAAACATTCCGGCAGGCTCGCCAGCAGCGGCGACGCGCTGTGCGGCAAGATTTGTACGCCGCACAGCAGGTGCGTGGCGCTGTCGGCCCTCTCCGGCAGCAGGCGGTGGGCGGAGTTGTGCGGCAAGAACAGCAGGCTGCCTTGCTCGAGCGGTACCGGCCGGCCACCGGGGATCTCCAGCCGACAGCTGCCCGCCAGCACCATGTGCCAGCGGATCTGACTCCACTCTCCGGCGGCATGCGGCGAGCGCCACTCGCCGCTGAAATGGCAATCGCGCGCCACATAACCGCGCATGTCGTTAAGCATCAACAGTTGGCTGAGCGGATCCATTTTGAGACTCCTGGCTAAGAAGCTGATTGTTTCGGCAATGGGCCGGCGTAATGCGAAGCACTAAGATCGGTTCGATAGTGCAGCGATGCGGAGGGCGCCGCTGCGATGCATGAGTTATCAATGACATGGAGCCGGTAATGAAAATACTATTCTTTCTGAGCAAGGGCGACAAGCTGGGATTAACGCTGATTCGCCTCAGTATCGCCATCGTTTTCTTATGGATTGGCCTGCTCAAATTCATCCCTTACGAAGCGGACAGCATCACGCCGTTCGTCGCCAACAGCCCGCTGATGTCGTTTTTCTATGACATGCCGCAGGACTATCAGGCTCACCTGACGCACGAAGGCGAACTGAACCTCTCCGCCCGCGCCTGGCAGCAGGCCAACAATACCTATGGCTTCTCCAACGGCCTGGGCGTGGTGGAGGTGGCGATCGCGCTGCTGGTGCTGGCCAACCCGTTCTCCAAATGGCTGGGGCTATTGGGCGGCATACTCTCCTTTTGCACGCCGCTGGTGACGCTGACCTTTTTGATCACCACCCCGGAGGCCTGGGTGCCCGCGCTGGGCGATGCGCATCACGGTTTCCCTTATCTCTCCGGCGCCGGGCGCCTGGTGCTGAAGGACACCCTGATGTTGGCGGGCGCGGTGATGATCATGGCGGATTCGGCGCGCAGTTTGCTCGAGAAACAGTGGCGGGGGAAGGTCGCATGAGCGTCATGAACCGGGCCGTGGCCGGCAGCCTGATGATGCTGGCCTGTTCTGCCGTGGCGGAGGGGACGATGGGGCAAGAAACCCGAACGGTAGAGAGCGCCTACGCTTATCAGCAAACGCGTCAGCGCATTATCAGCACGGCCGAGCAGAAGGGCGTGACGCTGTTCGCCGAGTTCGATCACGCGAAAGCGGCGCGTGAGCATCATCTGACGATGCCGCCCACCACGGTGCTGGTGCTGGGCAACCCGCTGGCGGGCACGCCGCTGATGCTGGCGCGGCCGGCGTTGGCGCTGGATCTGCCGTTCAGGGTGCTGATTGCGCAAGACGAACGGGGCAAAACGCAGGTCAGCTACCACCCGGCGGAAAGTCTGAAGCGGAGCGCTGGGGCCGACGAACGACAGATCGAGGCGCTGAGGCCGCTGGAGCGGTTAGTTGAGGCCGCAATACGCTGATTGACCGGCGATGAACATCATGAGACGAGGCGACACAATGTACGATTATCAGGCGATTATCATCGGTTTTGGCAAGGCCGGCAAAACGCTGGCGGCCTTTCTGGCCGGGCAGGGATGGCGCGTGGCGATGGTGGAGGCGTCGGCGCAGATGTATGGCGGCACCTGCATCAACATCGGCTGCATCCCGACCAAAACGCTGGTGCACGATGCCGAGCTTCACGGGCCGGGCGAACAGGCGTTCAGCCAGGCGATGGCGCGCAAGCGGCAGGTGACCGGCCTGCTGCGGGAGAAAAACTATCAAAACCTGGCGGGGCTTGAACAGGTTACGGTGATCGACGGACGGGCGGAGTTTATCGATCCGCATCGCATCAGCGTGCAGGGCGCGGCGGGAACGCAGGTGCTGAGCGGCGAGCGCATCTTCATCAACACCGGGGCCGTCAGCCGCTGGCCGGCGATCGACGGGTTGGATCGCTCGCAGCGGAGTTACGACAGCACCGGCCTGCTGCAGTTGACGCAGCGGCCCGCGCGGTTGGGCATTATTGGCGGCGGTTATATCGGGCTGGAGTTCGCTTCGATGTTCGCGCAGTTCGGCAGCGCCGTGACGGTATTCGAAGAGGCGGATGCGTTGCTCGGCCGGGAAGACCGCGATATGGCGCAGGCGATACAGCAAATCCTGAGCGACGCCGGGGTCAGCTTCACGTTTAACGCCGGCGTGAAGCAGGTGCGCGATGTGGAAGGGGGCGTTGAGGTGGTGCATCAGGGCGGCGTGCAGTCGTTCGATGCGCTGCTGGTGGCGGCCGGGCGCGCGCCAAACACCGCAGGTTTGCAGTTGGTGCGCGCTGGCGTTGAGACGGATGAGCGCGGCGCCGTGCGGGTGGACACGCAGCTGCGCAGTAGCGTGCCGCATATTTGGGCGCTGGGGGACGTCAACGGCGGGCCGCAGTTTACCTATATCTCGCTGGACGATTTCCGCATTGTGCGCGACAGCCTGTTCGGCGCGGGTAAACGCAGCACGGCCGATCGCGGCGCAGTGCCTTACTCGGTGTTCATCACCCCCAGCTTCTCGCGCATCGGCCTCAGCGAAGATCAGGCCCGGCAGCAGGGGCGCGACATTAAGGTCGCCACGCTGCCGGCGGCGGCGATCCCGCGCGCCCGCGTGCTGGGCGACACGCGCGGCCTGCTGAAGGCGGTGGTCGATGCGCAGACCGGCCAGATCCTCGGCGTGGCGCTGCTGTGCCGCGATGCCCACGAGATGATCAACATCGTCAAAACGGCGATGGACGCCGGGCTGCCCTATACCCGGCTGCGCGATCAGCTGTTCACCCATCCGACCATGAGCGAGTCGCTCAACGACCTGTTTGGGCTGATAGGGTAAAGCGGGGCGAGAGGGGCGGCGCAGATGAGTGAGATCTGCGAAGCACCTCTCGTTTATCGCCCTTCGGGGCGGCGGGTTCTGTACTATTGTTTTCTCTTTGCGGCACGTTCCAGGCCGATGGGGCGCTGGGCGCAACGGAGATCACAGATGAACAAACGGGAATTAGAAAGCGCGATTGTCACCGATTTTTCCAAACGCATGAGCTACGGCGACTACCTGTGCCTGGACCAACTGCTGGACTGCCAGCACCCGCTCTCCAACCCGCCGCATCATGATGAAATGCTGTTCGTGATACAGCACCAAACCTCCGAGCTGTGGATGAAGTTGATGCTGCATGAGCTGCAGGCGGCGCTGCGGCTGGTGCAGCAGGACAAACTCAGCCACTGCTTCAAAATCCTCGCGCGCGTCAAACAGATCCAGCGGCTGTTGTTCGAACAGTGGGCGGTGCTGGAAACGCTGACGCCGTCGGAGTACGTCGAGTTTCGCGACGTGCTGGGCAGCTCGTCGGGCTTCCAGTCGCACCAATATCGCTCGATCGAGTTCCTGCTCGGCAACAAGAATGCGGCGATGCTGGCGGTGTTCAGCAGCGACGCGGAAAAACACGCCGCGTTGAAGGCGATCCTCGAAGCGCCAAGCCTGTACGACGAATACTTGCTGTACCTGGCGCGCCACGGCCTGCCGATCCCGCAGGAGTGCCTCGAGCGCGACTGGACGCAGCCCTACCAGCGCAACCCGGATCTGCTGCCGGCGTTCAAAGTGATCTACGACAACCCGCAAACCTACTGGGAAGCTTATGAAATGGCGGAGAAGCTGGTGGATATCGAAGAGAGCTTCCACCTGTGGCGCTTCCGCCATATGAAAACGGTGGAGCGGATTATCGGCTTTAAGTCGGGCACCGGCGGTTCCAGCGGCGTCAGCTTCCTGAAAAAGGCGTTGGATCTGACCTTTTTCCCCGAGCTGCTGGACGTGCGCACCGAAATCGGCGCCTGAGACAATGTGAGGGGGAAGGGCGATGAGCGTGAGGATTATCGATAAGGCGGCGGAGAAGGTGGTGGGGGTGAGAGTCGTGGGGCCGTATCCGCAGACGATCCCACAGGGCTCGCAGCAACTGCTGGCATGGCGGCAGCGCCACGGCGTGCCGTTCGGCAAATGGCTGGTGCTGTATTGGGACGATCCGGCGGAAGTGGCGCCGGAAAATCTGCGCGCCGACGTGGTGATGAGCGTGGCGGACGATTTCGCGCTGCCGGCGGAGAGTGAGGGCGTTACCGTGCAGACGCTGCCCGCCGGGCAGTACGCGGTTTATCGCGTGCGCATCAGCGATGGCGACTTCGAGCGGGTGTGGGGCGAGTTCTACCAGAAGCTGTTGCCGGCCAGCGGCTATCAGCCGGTTGAGGGGGTAAGCTATGAGCACTATCGCAACGACTGCGAAGCCGACGGCTATTTCGACCTCGATATTTACCAGACGGTGAAGAAGTGGTGAGGGGGCGTTGATGATAAGGAAGGCTGAAGCGATGAACGGGACAGCTTCAGCCCGTTGTTTTGGCTAAACGTCGGTGACCTTGCCGCCAGCGCATTCATCTCCTTGCCAAAAGGGGTTACAGCGGCAGCCGGTTTTGCCGGCGCCGCCGCCCGAAAGCCGGCGTTAACCGGCTTTCCCTGCGTGCCACTTGGCTACTCTTTAGGGAACAGCTGATCGACGGCGCTCTGGATCGCCGCCTGATGGCCGCCGCCCGGCGCGGCGGTGCGCGCGGCGCCGCCGGGCTGGTTGAGATCCAGCTGGCCGCCGGTATTGATCTCCCCGTCCTCTTTCACCGTGATATTGAAGCTGGTGCCGGTGATGTTGATTTGGCCGTTCGCCAGCAGCTCGATCACGCTTTCGCCGCACTCCAGCCGCAGCGATTCGCCGGAGCCGAGGGTAAAGGCGTTGACCACGGCGTCGCTGCGCGTTTTGCCGGTCAGCGCCGAGGCCTCGCCTTTGACGCCGCTGGCCTGATTGAGCACCACCCGTTTGATCTGGTTGCCGCCCACCAGGTGGGTGTGGTCGTTAGCGATGCTGTGGCTCTCATCGTTTTTGACCTGGGTGTCCATGTTGCGTTCCGCCTGGATCCACACCTGTTCGGCGCCGGCCTTGTCTTCGAAACGCAGGGCGTTGGCGTTGTCGGCGGTGCCGTCCTTGGAACGGCTCATAAAGCCCATTTGGGTGGCGGCGGCCGGCAGCGCCCACGGCGGCATGCTGGCTTCGTTATAAACGCGCCCGGTGACGATCGGCCGATCCGGATCGCCGTTGATAAAGTCCACCACCACTTCGTCGTTGACGCGCGGGATCTGCACGCCGCCGTAGCCCTGGCCGGCCCAGGCGCTGGAGACGCGCACCCAGCAGGAGCTGCCGTCGTCCTTCGGCCCGAAGCGGTCCCAGTGGAATTTCACCTTGATGCGGCCGTATTTGTCGGTCCAGATTGATTCGCCGGCCGGGCCGACCACCCGGGCGGTCTGCGGCCCGTGGGTTTTCGGCCAGGTGGCCTGCTGCGGCGGGTGCCAGGGCACGTCCGCCGGCAGCACGGTGAAGTCGATACGGTGTTCGCTGCTCTGATCGTCGCCGCTGGCGTAGCGGTTCTCTTTCAGATGGTAGTTGGCCTGCAGCGTCAGGTACTCGCGGTTGTCGTCGGCGTGCGGGGCGTTATACAGCGTAAAGGTGCTGCCGGGAGCGATGCCCATCGCGGTGGCGGTGCCCCGGATCTGCTGATGTTCGGCCTGCCAGGCCTCCTGGCGCACGCGGGCGTAGAACTCCCCCTGCTGATGCTCGGTGTAGCGGCCCGGCCAGTCGTAGACGTCGATCTGCCCCGGCGTCGGCGAGACCGGGTTTTGCCGCGCCTGGAACAGCCAGGCGTTCGGCTTGCGGAAATCGTAGTCGTCCAGGCTGTAGATGCCCGGCGTGACGCGATCGGACAACGTCCACTGGCTGATGCCTTCCTCGCTGGTGCTGCCGCCGGACGGCGTCAGGTGGTAGGGGATCATCTCGTAGCCGGGATAGGGCTGGTGGTGGTGGGGCGCATCCCCGAGCACCAGCGTGTGTTTGCCCATCTCGTGTTTGAAATAGTAATAGATGCCCTCCAACTCCATCAGGCGGCTGATGAAGTTGAAGCTGCTTTCGTTGTACTGCACGCAGTAGCCCCACAGGCGATAGTCGCCGGTCAGCTGATCTTCCAACTGCACGTTGTGCTCCGCCAGCAGAGTCTTGACGATCTGCGGCACCGTTTGTTCCTGGAAGATGCGGAAGTTGCGATCCTTGGTCATCGGCCACAGATCCGGCTGCACGTGCAGGTTATACACCGCGTAGCGCGTGCCGCCGATCTCTTCGCTGCTGACGGCGATGGCGGTGATCTTGCCATTCAGGTAGCGCGGGGCGCTGAGAAAGCCCTGAGTCGGGATCTCCAGCGTCAGCGGTTGGCCGAGCAGCGCTTTGCGATCGAGCCGCGCGTCGGTGCTCAGCAATTCAATAGAGAAGTCGAAAGGGGTGGAAAGCGCCTCGATACCGTCCAGCGAGCGGAACAGCAGCTGCTCCTGGCCCAGCGGCGTGTGCGCAATAATGCGATCCAACATGAGAACATCCTCTGTGATTGACGTCGTGCCCTGCATACCCCGATGTTGCAGCGGCCTTGCCGCGCGGCCAATGATGGTGGGCAGTGGTGCGTCAGTCTCATGAAAAAGGGAACCCCCGCGGCGGCGGGGGGCAGAACGGGATTAACCGGCGGTGGCCGGATTGACCAGCCAGGTGCCGGCGTTGTCGATGCTGAGTTGCTGCTGGCGGAGCCGATCGTTGTGGCGGATCTCCAGCTGATAACGACCCGGCGCCAGATTCAGACTGGCGAAGCCGTTTTCGCCCGGCGTCACCTGCTGCGGCTTGCCGTCGAGGCTGACCTGTTCGCCCGGCTGCAGTTTGAAGTACACCAGCGCCACCGGCTGCGGTGGCGGCGCCGCCTTTTGCGGTTCCACCGGCGCAGATGGCGCGATTTGCGGCGCGCTCGGCTGCTCCGTCAGGGTTTTCTGCGCCGGTGACGTCTCGGTGTTTTGCGCTACGGCCGGGGTATCATCCTCGCCGCCGCTCAGCCAGGCGACGGCGCCGATCGCCAGCAGCGCCGCGACGCCGGCGCCGGCCATCATCGGCCGCGAGAATTGGGTGCTGCGCGCGGTAACGGCGCCGGCGGCTGCGGCGGCGGCAGCCGGGTTGGCGGCCACCAGCAGGTTCTCTGGCGCGGCGGCCGGGGTGCTGACGATTTCGTTTTCATCGGCGATCGGCAGATGCAACAGCTCGGCCATTTCATCGATGGTCTGCGGGCGGTCTTCCGGTTTCAGCGCCAGCGCGCGGTCGACGGTGCGCAGCAGCTCCAGCGAGTAGCCGGCGGGACGGCGCTCGGCCAGTGGCTGATAGCTGTCTTCGATGCTGCGCACCACGCTGACCGGCGGCGGCGAACCGACGATCAGCGTGTGCAGCACGGCGCCCAGTGCATAAATATCGGTCCAGGGCCCCTGTTCGCCGTCGCTGTTCTCGGTGTACTGCTCGATCGGCGCGAAACCCGGTTTCAGCATGATCTCCGTTTCGTCCGACAGGTTGCCGATCTCTTTGCGCGCCGACCCGAAGTCCAGCAGCACCGGCAGCTGGCTCTCCTGGATTTGGATGTTATCCAGTGAGATGTCGCGGTGCAGGTAGCCTTCCTGATGGATGGTGTTGATGGCGCTGAACAGCGGCGGTAGCAGCCGCCGGATCCACGCCTCGTCGATCTTCTCCGGCTGCTGCGCCTGCAGGTTCTTCAGCGTGGTGCCGCTGTAAAACTGGGTGCCCATGTAGGCGGTGCCGTTCTCTTCCCAGAAGCGCAGCACGTGCAGCAGGCCGGGGTGCGAGAAGCGCGCCAGCAGGCGCGCCTCCTGAATAAAGCTGTTCAGCCCGGCCTGGAAGGTTTTGCCGAAGCGCTCGCCGCGCAGCCCGATGCTGAGATCGTCGTTGCGTTTCGCCAGCGAGGTCGGCATGTACTCCTTGATGGCGATGGTGCGTTCCAGCTGGTGATCGTAGGCGCGGTAGACGATGCCGAAGCCGCCTTCGCCGATCGCTTCCTGGATCTCGAATTCGTTGAATCGATAGCCGCTCGGCAGGCTGTTCGAATTCGGTTTGGTTATCCCGGTTCCCGACATAGTGATGACTCTCTGTGTTCAAAGGGCCGCCGCCTCGGCGGCCGTGGCGTTATGCCTGAAATTGACAAATGAATTCGTTGTTCTGCAGCGCGATATGCAGCTGGCGATAGCGCTGGTCGTTGGCGCTGCCGGTCAGCAGGGTGTGGCTGATCTGCGGCAGCAGGGTGTTGGTCAGGATGGCGTCGACCATGCGGCCGCCGGACTCCACCTCGGTGCAGCGGCTGACGATCTGCTCGATGACCGCGTCGTCGAAGGTGCAGACGATGTCGTGATTCTCCGCCAGGCGACGCTGGATGCGGCCCAGCTGCAGGCGCACGATGTTGCCCAGCGTAGCGTCGGTCAGCGGGTAATACGGCACCACCAGCAGGCGGCCGAGCAAGGCGGCCGGGAACACCGACAGCAGCGGCTGGCGCAGCGCGCCGCTCAGCGCCTCTGGCTCCGGCAGCAGCTCCGGATCGCTGCACAGTCCGGCGATCAGATCGGTGCCGACGTTGGAGGTCAGGATGATGATGGTGTTGCGGAAATCGATATGGCGGCCTTCGCCGTCCTCCATCCAGCCCTTGTCGAACACCTGGAAGAAGATTTCATGCACGTCCGGGTGCGCCTTCTCGATTTCGTCCAGCAGCACCACGCTGTAAGGACGGCGGCGCACCGCCTCGGTCAGCACGCCGCCTTCGCCGTAGCCGACATAGCCCGGGGGCGCGCCTTTCAGCGTCGAAACGGTGTGCGACTCCTGGAATTCGCTCATGTTGATGGTGATGACGTTCTGCTCGCCGCCGTACAGGGTTTCCGCCAGCGCCAGCGCGGTTTCGGTCTTGCCGACGCCGGACGGCCCGGCCAGCAGGAACACCCCGACCGGCTTGTTCGGATCGTCCAGCCGCGCCCGCGAAGTGCGCACCCGGCGGGCGATCAGATCCAGCGCATGGCGTTGGCCGATCACGCGCTGGTTCAGGGTGTCGGAGAGTTGCAGCACCGCCTCAATCTCGTTTTTCACCATGCGGCCCAGCGGGATGCCGGTCCAGTCGGCCACTACCGCCGCCACGATGTTGGCGTCGACGGCGGCGAAGATCAGCGGCGCTTCGCCCTGCAGCGCGCTCAACTGCTGCTGCAGTTCGCCCAACTGGGCACGCAGCGCGTCGGCGTCAGGGCCAGCCTGCGTCTCTTCGTCGGCAGGCTCCGCTTCCTGTTGGTGCAGCTGAGCGCGCAGTGTGATGATCTCTTGGATCAGCGCCAGCTCCTGCTGCCAGCGCTCGGTCAGCTGTTCCAATTCCTGGCGCAGCGCGGTCAGCTGGGCTTCAATCTCCTGCGGGCGCAGGGGATCGCCGATGCCGACCTTGGCCTCGCGGCGGGCGATATCCAACTCTATCTGCAGCGCATCGATGCGGTGGCGGCAGTCTTCGACCTGAGCAGGCTCGGCATGTTGGCTGACCGCCACGCGCGCGCAGGCGGTATCCAGCAGCGCCACCGCCTTGTCCGGCAACTGGCGGGCAGGAATATAGCGATGCGACAGCCGCACCGCGGCGTCCACCGCTTCATCCAGCAGCAGCACGCGGTGGTGTTGCTCCAGCGGGCTGACGGTGCTGCGCAGCATCAGCAGCGCTTTGTCTTCGCTCGGCTCATGTACCTGCACCACCTGGAAACGGCGGGTGAGCGCCGGATCCTTCTCGATGTATTTCTTGTATTCCGACCAGGTGGTGGCGCCGAGGGTGCGCAGCTGGCCGCGCGCCAGCGCCGGTTTCAGCAGGTTTGCGGCGTCGCCGGTGCCCTGGGCGCCGCCGGCGCCGATCAGGGTGTGAATTTCGTCGATAAACAGGATGATCGGCGTCGGGCTGGACTGCACTTCGTCGATCACCGCCTGCAGCCGTTTTTCAAACTCGCCTTTGACACCGGCGCCGGCCTGCAGCATGCCGATGTCCAGCAGGCACAGTTTCACGTCGCGCAGCTGCGGCGGCACGTCGCCGGCCACGATGCGCAGCGCCAGGCCTTCCACCACCGCGGTTTTCCCGACGCCAGCCTCGCCGGTGAGCAGCGGGTTGTTCTGGCGGCGGCGCATCAGGATATCGATGATTTGCCGGATCTCCTCATCGCGGCCGGCCACCGGGTCGATCTCGCCGTTGCGCGCTCTGGCGGTCAGATCCTGGGCATACTGCGCCAGCACGCTTTCACCGCTGCGCGCCGCGCCGGATACGTTCTCGGCGCCGCTTTCAGCCGGCGCATCCTGGGCGTTTTCCGCCGAGTGAGCGGTGATGGCGGCGAACTGCTCCATCAACAGATCGGCGTTGATGCGCTCGAACTGCGGGGAAATGGCCTTCAGCAGATGGCGCAGGCTGTAGGTTTTCAGGATGCCGAGCAGCAGGTGGCCGCCGCGGATGCGCGCCGCGCCGAATTTCAATGAGCCATAGACCCAGGCGCGTTCCACCGCGCTGTCGATGTGCTCGGACAGATCGGAGATGGCGCTGGCGCCGCGGGGCAGGCGATCGAGCGCCTCGACGATATCGCGCGCCAGCTGCGCCTCGTCCAGCGCGAAGTGGCGGACGATCTGCTGCAGATCGCCGTCCGGCGATTGCATCAGCTGATGCAGCCAGTGCGCCAGTTCGACGTAGGGGTTACCGCGCAGCTTGCAAAACGCCGTCGCACTTTCCAGAGAGGTGAATAACAGGCTATCCAGTTTGCCAAATAATACCGAGCGGCTGATTTCAGACATGGTTTTCCTCAGGTCTCAGAGTGGCCTGGCGCCGCAGGGCGCCGGCCGAAATAGGGTCAGAACGGATTTTCCAGCGGTTCAGGGCTGAAGATCAGATCGTCGAGATCGCGTTGCCGCCGATCGTCGGCCAGCCAGCTGCTCAGGCCCAGTCGCTGCGCGCCGCCGAGCTGGATGCCGTGCGCCTGTTCTTTCGCCAGGATCAGGCGCACTTCCCAGACGAACTCGATGCCCAGATATTGGCGCACCCAGTCGCGCAGTTGCCGGCACAGGTCGGCGCCGGGCAGGAAGCGGTCATAGTCTTGCTGCGGCATCGGCCCCAGCTCGATGCGGAATTTGTGCTGAATATCGCGCACCGCGATGCCGAGAAAGGCCGACTCGCCGAGCCGCGGCGCGCCGCGCCCGGCCTTGAGCCGAGCTTGCTCGCGCGGTTCCACCCGCAGCCAGTGCGGCACGTTTTCGACGATGCGCACCGGCACCTTGAAATACTGCTGCAAAATCTTGCTCAGGCCTTCCGGATCGCGGCTGTGGCGAATCAGATGACCGGCCATAAAATGTTTGGCGTGGGCGTTGATGCTGTCGCGTTCCTGCTGCGCCGGCTGGCCGATGCCGATCAGGCTCGACAGGTATTCGTCGAAGCGCCGGTTGTCCGGGCGATCCAGCGACACCGTCGGCTGCGCGTCGGCCCAGGCGCGGTAAAACAGCAGCGTCAGCCGGTGATGGAACAGGTTGGTGAACGCCAGCAGGGTGGTGTCCTGGTGGTGGTACACCCGTTCGCGCACGTATTCGGTCAGGTGCAGCGGCAGCGGCCCGTTGGGGCCGAACAGGCCGAAGCTGAAGATCGAGACGTCGTGCAGCGGGCTGTTGGCGCGCGGCGCCACCTGCGCCAGCGTGGAGGGCGCGAACGACAGCGACGGCTCCTGGCCCAGGCGCAGCATCTCGTGGCGCGGCAGCGGCGCGCGCCCCAGCAGGTAAGGCTGGCCGCCCTGGGCGTCGATGCGGCGCAGCAGCTGAAACAGATCGTGCTTGTAAGGCGCGCTGCGCAGCCGCGGCCAGAAGTCGTCCGGCAGGCGATACAGCGCGTTGATCTGCGGCGGCGCCAGTTCGGTGGCAATCATCTCCGCACTCATATCAGCGTCCTTTTGCCCATGCGCGCCTGCCAGTGGGCGATTTCGCCGCGCTGCTGGCTGGAGAGCGTCATCTCGGTGAAGGTGTTCATCGCCACCAGGCGCGAGAACAGGCGCTCCAGCACGCTGCCGAGCAGATAAGGGCTGTTGCCGGAGAACGCCTGCTCATCGACCGTCAGATCGATGGCGATGCCGCGCGCGAACACGATGGGGCCCGGCTCCGGCACTCGCCGATAGACCGGCCGCAGGTTGCAGTGGCGCACGCCCTGGATCTGTTTGGCGATCGCCGGCTCGCTCAGGTTGCCGTACAGCCCCAGCAGCTGGCGCAGGCTGGCGGCGCCCTGTTCCGGATCGCCGTCCATCATGCTGAGGTAGTTCAGCTGCAGTTGGCTGATCAGCCGCCAGGTGATCATGCCTTCGGCCAGCGCCGGGCGCGGCGGGGTGGGGCCTTTGCGCAGCGAGACCTGCTTGATCGGGATCGAATCGGGCATCACGAAGTTGCCCTGATCCTGCTGCAGCAACATCAACGGCAGGTCGCGGCTGGTGCACAGCACGTCGGCGGTGAGGTATTTCAGATCGCTGTGCCACGGCGATTGCCGCTCGTCCACCAGCGACACGAACACTTCCGAACCGGCATAGCCGGTGCGGGTGCCGTAGCGGCGGGCGTGCTCCGACAGCGTGCGCTGTTCGCGCCGCAGCGAGAAGTAGGCGCCATAGTTGCCGTCGTCCGCGCTCAGGGTGCTGTAAAACGGCCGAAACTCTTGCTCGTAGCGTTTTTCGCTGGCGCTGCCGCCGAGCCGCTGCACCGAGAACACTTCGTAATCCAGCGGCCGGATATTGTCGACCACCAGATGGTATTCGTGGTTTTTTTCGTTGATCGCGATGCGTTCGGCGACCTTCGGAAACAGGTTGATCACCGGCGTGCAGTGCAGCGCCAAATGGGCGGCGTCGACCACCCGTTCCAGCGCGGCGTCGTGCCGATCCAGCAGCACCACGATCTCGAACTGGCGCAGCGCCTTTTTCCCTTCGCGCACGCTCTGCAGCAGCGGGCGCAGGCCGTTGACGCTGAAGAACTGGAAGCGCGCCGGGAAGGCGAAGTACTCCTGCAGCAGCCGGTAGCCTTCGAAGTTGCGCAGGTCGTTGGGCAGCAGCGCCTGATCGGCGGCGAAGCCCTCCTGCCGCAGCCCGTCCAGCGCCAGCGCCCGCCGCTGTGGCTGCGCCTCCACCGTTTGGCAGACAAGCCCGACGCTGTGCTGCATCAGCAGTTCCAGCAGCTGCTGCGCCTGCATGTCCGGCCCGGCCAGGTAAAACATCAGCTGATCCAGCTGCAGGTTGTTGAGCGTCACGCTTTCGTAGCACTCGAGACGAATGCGCAGCGCGCTGACGCAGCCGCTGTGCTGCAGCCCCAGCGAGGCCAACGGGATATCGGCCGGAATGCCGCCCAGCTCGACGGCGGCGATGCGCACCGGCTGCAGCGTGACGTCATGGGCGGTGGCGTAGCTGCAGGTGATGCCACTTTTCTTCAGCGTCTGGCTGTCCATCATGGTGCCGCGCGGCACCACGAAACCGTTGCTGATGTCACCTTTGCTGCTGTCCGGCTGCAGTTCGGCGATCGCCATCGACGGCGTCGGCGACAGGTAGTTGGGGTAGATGATCTCTAGCAAGCGCTGAGAAAAGCGCGGGAACTCGGCGTCCATTTTCAGCTGCACGCGCGAGGTGAGGAAGGCGAAGCCCTCCATCAGGCGCTCGATATAAGGATCCGCCACGTCGATGCCGCGCATGCCGAGACGGCCCGCGACCTTCGGGTACTGTTCGGCGAACTCGGCGCCCATCTCGCGCAGATAGGCCAGCTCGCGGTTGTAATAGTCTAAAAGTTTACTGTCCATCGCCTTACCCTATGTCTTTCAGATCGAAGTGGCCGTTTTCCAGATCCACGTCGGTACGGAACAGAAACTCCAGCGGATAGGGCACGCACCACAGGCGGCCCTTGATTTCGATCGACAACACGTTGTGCAGCTCCAACGAGCCGGTGTCCGAGATGCAGCGCACCTGCAGCCCCTCGGGCAAAATGCGCGGCTCGAAATGGAGAATGGACTCGGTCAGCGCGCGCTGAATGTCGAGCCATTCGATGTCTGACATGCGCTTGCCCGCCAGCGAGGCGATGCCGTAATTCAGGGTGGAGCGCCGCACCTGCGGAAAATCGCCGAGATCCAGATTGGATTCGCTGTTGACGCAGTTGAACAGCCACTGCAGATCGCGCTGCACCCGGCGGCGCAGTTCGCTGTGCGACACCAGGTTGCGCACCTGCGTCTCCTGTTTTTTCTGCGGTTCGTCGTCGGTCAGCATGTCGAGCAGCACCGGCTGCATTTTGTCGCGCGACGTCAGGCGCTCGCTGTCCTGACGATAGCGATAGCCCTGGCGGTGCAGATCGCCGCCGTCGTAGTGGGGTGGGCGCTTGTCGTTCATGGTCAGGCGCTCGCGTCGAAGCTCAGCTGCCGCAGGCTGTGCAGCGGGAATTCGTCGCTTTCGCTGAGCCAGGTCTTCAAGCCCAGCCCCGCATAGTGGGTGCCGTCGCCCAGCGGTTGCCATTCGGTGCGTTTGCCCAGCAGCAGCGCGTCGTCGCTGTCTTCGGCCAGCGGGTAGCGGGCGGGCAGTTGGCACACCTGTTCGCGGCCGTCGGTCAGGCGCACCAGCGCATGGCTCCACACCAGATCGATGGCGCTCTGCGGCGCCTGGAACTGGATCGCGGCGATGTCGGCGAACGGCAGCCAGTAGTAAACGCCGTTCAGCGCCAGCTCGCACACCGGGCCGAGGCGGCCGTCACCGTCGGTCAGCCAGTCGAAACGCAGTTGCCGTTCTTGGTCGCCTTCGGCCAGCGTTAACCGCCCGGCGCCGGCCGGGGCGGCCTCCAGCGCTTCATCGCGCAACGCCTGGGCCTGTTCGGCCGCCCCTTGCGCATCCTGATGCAGCGCCTGCACCATCAGTTTCAGCCAGGGCTGATCCTGCCGCAGCAGCGCCGGCGCGGCCGTGCCGGCAAACACCGCCTGGCGTTGCAGCTCGGCGTTGACCGACTGCATCAGCAGCAGCGTGGTCGGTTGAGCTATCGGTTTCAGCGCCTGCCAGGATTTCAGCTGCGCGTTGGCGCGCGTCCAGTTGCCGCTCAGGCACAGCAGTTGCACCAGCGCGGCGCGCAGGTCGGCATCCGCCGGTTTCGCCTTGATATCGTTTTCGACGGCGGTGATGGCCGCGCCGATCGACTGGCCTTGCAGCATGCTTGCTAATGATTTCACAGGCTTTCCTTATAATCAGTGAGTGGCGCCGTTAACCGACAGGTAGCTGCCGCTGGCGGGATCGACCCGGTCTGCGGCCAGCTTTTCCACCAGCTTGAAGGTCAGCGGAGCGGGGGCGCTCAGCAGCGGTTGCCAGGCGGTTTGCGCCTGCTGCAGGCGCTGTTTGATCTTGTTCTCGTCTGCGGCGTCGACGCGCGGCATTTCAACGATCGCTTCGCCGTTGAACGCCCACGCGTGCAGCTTCGGTTCGAAGCTCAGCAGCAGGAAGCTGCCCGGCGCCTGCGGGTTGCCGCCCAGAACCAGCCGCTGGGCGTTGGCGCTGACGACGGTCAGCGCGCGATCGCCGCCGTTGATCTGCGCCAGCGGATAGCCTTGCAGGAACCACAGCGTCGGCGAGAGGATTTGGCCGCCCTGTTGCAGCGTGACCGCGCCGCTGCCCTGCAGCCAGCCGTCCTCGCCGCAGCGCAGCGCGTCGCCGGCGGGAATGAACAGCGCGCCGCCGTTGGCTTCGTCACGCCAGAAGGTGCGGAAGTGGCAGCCCTGCGGCAGGCTGAAACGCTGAGCCGGCGCGGTGTCCGCTTGCGGAGAGGTCACGGCTACCGCCGCAGGGATCGCCGGCTGCGGCGGGATCTGCGGCTGCTCGACGGCCTCCTGTTTGACCACCGGTTTCCAGCCGCGCGCTTTGGCGGCCTCGCCGCTGGCCAGCTTCTCACCGCGCTTGTCGGTCAGCGTCCAGGGCAGGTGGCCGGTTTTCGGGCACTGCTTTTCCAGCAGATTGCCGACGCGCGGCAGGAAGTCGTTCAGCACCGCCGGATCCTGGCTTTGCGCCGAGACGATGCGCAGCGGGATGCTTTTGCCGCACCAGCTTGCCGGATTGCTGTTTTTGACGTCATCGATAAACACTTCCAGCTTCTGGCTGGGGGAGTAAACCAGGCGATAGTTCATCGCCTGCGCGGTCGGCACCGCCATCAGGGCGACGAGCCCCGGCATCCAATATTTCATAGTGAACCTTGCTGTGAATGTGCGCTGCTCAGTCGCGGCTCAGAAACCGCTCCGCATCCGCCAGCGAATGCAGCAGGGTGGTTTCCTGCGGTGAGCCAATCCAGACGGCGATAGCGCTGTAGTTATCGCTGTTATTGTTTTTCTTCCATGCCTGCTGCATCAGAGCGATCCACTCGCTGGGGGAGTTGACCATGTGCAGCGACTGTTCCAGTTCGGCCTGGCTGAAGCTGTGCCAGAAGCCGTCGGTGCACAGCAGGAAAACGTCGCCGTCTTCCAGCTGCAGCACGTCGCTGTAGGTGGCGTCGCGCTCTTCATTGAGCCCCAGCGCGAAATACAGCAGGTTGCTGTTGATGCCGTTGGTCTGATAGCCGGCGTCCTGCATCTGTTGGATCAGGCTGTGGTCGGTGGTGACGGCATGCAGGTAGCCGCGGCGGAAGAGATACAGGCGGCTGTCGCCGGCGTGCGCCCAGTAGGCCAGCTGATAATCGCGATCGATAAACAGGCTGACCAGCGTGGTGCCCATCTTGCTGTATTCGTCCGACTGCCGCTGCTGCTGGTGGATGGCGGCGTTGGCGCGCGTAATGTGCTGGCGAATGCTCTGGGCGTTCAGGTGCTTTTCGCCGTCGAAGTTTTGCAAAATGGTGTCGCGCGCCAGTTTGGCGGCGATATCGCCGCCCGGAAAGCCGGCGATGCCGTCGCACACCACGAAGCAGGCGGCGCGGTTGCCGAGCACCTCGCCGGTCTGATCCTGGTTGGAGGCGCGGCCGCCCTGGTTGGAGGTAGAGGCTATGGTGATATTCATTACGCGTCCGGTTTGGTCTGTGAGTCTTTGTATTGATTCACTTCAACGTCATAGGCGTGCAGGAAGGCTTCGCCGAACAGGGTGTGGAAATCGTCCTCGATCTCGCCGGAGGTTTGCTGATAGTTCTTCACGAAGTAGTCCCACAGCGCAGCCTTGCGGTTGGCGGGCAGCGACAGGCGCGGCGCCACGCCTTCCTTGCGCGCTTCCTCTTCGAGACGCTCCGGGTTGAACGACTGCAGCATGGCGGCGATGATGGCGCGAATACCGGCGATCATCCCCAGCTGGTGCGCCTGCAGGTCGATCAGCGCGTCGCGCACCGCCTGTTCCGGCGGCATAAAGCCCGGCATCTGGCTGCCGAACATCTGCATCAGCACCGTTTTGCCCGAAGGCAGCAGCTTGAACGGGTTGTTGGCCTCGTCGAGGATCATGGTCATTTCGGCCTTCACGCCGCGCTTGAGGATCGAGCGGGATGACAGCAGGGCGACGGTGCCTTGCGAGAACAGGCTCAGCAGGCGGCCGGCCTGGCGGATCTGTTGTTCGTCGAAGTGCGGCTGCGGCTGCAGATCGTCGAGGCCGATGCCTTGCAACAGCGCCGCCAGCAACGGCCCTTCCAATGTGTCGCCATTCGGCGCGGCGGCATGTTGCCGCTGGGCGGACTGGTAGGCGACCGGATCGATGCCCAGGCGGTTGCCCTGGCGCGGGCGCGGCGGCTGCACGGGTGGTTCCTGCTGGCTGAACTGCGGCGCGGGTTGGGGCTGCGGCTCGGGGATTTGCACGGGCGCTGGCGTCGGCTGTGGGCGCGGCGCTTGCGGTTGTGCGGCGATCGGCGGCGGAGACGGCGGCGCGGGCGGCTGTACCGGCTCCTCCGGCTGGGCCAGCGGCACGGCGCCGCCCATTAGCAGCCCCAGCGGATCGTTGCTGTTCAACGCTTCTGGCGAAGCGGGCGCGGATGAACCGCCGAACAGCGCCAGCGGATCCAGCTCTTGCTCCGGTTGCTGCGTTTTTTGGGTGGGAGCCGCCGGGCGCGGCGGCGCAGCCTGCTCCGCCAGCAGCGCGCTGGGGGTGGTATCGGCCAGGATGTGTTCGCGCTCAAAGGTGGTGTCGGTGTTGAACAGCGCTGCCGGATCGGTTTGCTGCTGCTGCAGCTGGCGCAGATCGACATCGCCCGCCAGCTGCGCCAGCGGATCGGCCGGGTTCAGCTCGCGAGCGGGGGTATCCAGCAGCGGGTGGTTGCCTGGATTGGCGACCGGCGGCGGTGTGACTGTGGCGGCGGCCGGCGCATTCGGCGTGAATTCTTCCACCAGGCTGTCCCAGATTTCGTTGGGGATTGGCGCGGCGGATTTTTCTTTGGCGGCGGCTGCAGGGGCCGCAGCAGCGGCAGTGGCGGCGGCCTTGGCCACCGGTTGAGCCTGTGGCGCGGCGTGCTGTTGCAGCGCGCTGACTTCAATCTGGTAATCGTCGATGCCGAGCACGTCGCCGTCCTGCAGTTCAACCTGGCGGCCACGTTCCAGCGGAATGTCGTTCAGCAGCACGCGGGTAACGTTGCCGCGGTTGGTGATGCGGCATTCGCCGTCAGCGGAAATATGCACGATCGCCTGCAGGCGAGAAATGGCGCGCTCTTCGTCCGGCAGCACCAGGTTGTTGTCCACGCTGCGGCCGATGGTGCCGCCCGGCGGCAGAAAATCGCAACTGCTCTGCGGCGGAACCTGGCCGCTTTTATTTTTTACAATGGAAAATCGCATAAGGCATTCCTGCTGATTAGGAGGTAGTGCAATAATTAATGATTCGATCTGTGGCTTGCCAAAATTGGCGGGTATTTTGGCAAGCCGTTAAGTTGTTTCTTAACTCGTTCACTAAGGCTTGTTGTGGTCTTAATTTTACGAAATGCTTTTGTTATTAATTGAAGGCTTGTTGATTAGAGAATTGAAATTAGATTTCTTGATTATCCCAAGGTAACTACCCTCTTATAACTAATTTACTGATTAGAGTAGCGAGAAAAGATGACGTTAGCTTCACTGGCGCTCTGCAGTGAAAGACAATCTAAAGTATGGTAAGTCCCTTGAACTGAGCCTTGGCTATTTTTATTTGCGTACTGTTCAGCCAGTTTTTCACCTTGTTCAAATGCATCCATCGGCAGTTTACTCAATTCTAAATAGGCGGAAGCGGAACGGAAGGCGTCTTGTTTGGTTCTTTCTGAGTCAGTGGATTTCCCAATGCAGCGGCTGGTTAACCAATTTTTATATAGTGCCTCTTGCGATAAAGCATTGAGCGAGTTTTCAGCAAGGGCTACATGGCTTCCGAGCAGCAGAGACATTAAAAAGTGCGTGTATCTTCTCATCCGAGATAACCTTTGATATGAGCCGTCGTTTGAGCAACTCTGATATCAGTTGTCGTCTTTCCCTTGGTACTTCTTGATGATGGCTTGCAACGCTTGGCTATGTACAAGATCGATGCACTTTGCCATCGTCATCGGCTCCCGAGACATGCTGTCATAGGGCTTTGCCAGAAATTCTTTTGCCAGCGCCCTGACAGCTGTATGCGCTTCCAGAGAATAATCGCCGAACTCCATGTAACCCCTGGCGGCAGCGGCGGCATCGTTTTTGACTTCTTTCGCTGAGTACCCCTCGGCGATACAAACGCTAAGCGCGTAGTTTTTGAGGTACTCGGCAGGGGAGTAGTCAATTTTTGTCGCTGCATTAGCGTTCAACGTTGCGGCGATGGCCACAGTCAGTAAGATTCTTTTCACTGATTATTTCCGAGGAGGATTTTCATTTATTCTATCCGGATTGTCTTTCACCCAATTATCATTAGGGCGCTGAACATAGTCTTTCGCAAGTTTGTCAAGATCTTTACTATGGTACATATCCATGCACTTCATTAAGTCTAAGCGGCTTTTCCCATCCTTAGCATTGTAATTCTTTTGCAAGTACTGCTTTGTCAGCGCAATGATAGGGGATTCTTCATCACGAATTGCATAGTATGACCACGCATCGATTCCATTCGATGAGGCAATTGCATCTTTGCTGGCTTCTGGTGATGTCTTATAAGCGACTGAAATGCAGTAGGTTAGAGCGATATCTTTATAGTTTTGCAAATAGTTTCTGTATGCTGCCTGCGGTGGCCACTTTTCAATAGGTTCTTCTTGATTTTTCTGTGCTATAGCACAAGTGGCATATAGACAAAAAAAGGAGATAAGGATTTTTTTCATCTCAATACCCAAAAGTTAGCGTAATTTGTTGTATAGCGAGCTTCTGGTTCATTGAAATAACAATGATCATAACAATCGCCGTTCCCATTCCAGAGCGTAGCATGTCCTTCGGCATCGCTCCAACCTGCAATTTCAAACAATATGATCCCCTTCTTTCCTGCTAATTCACCACCACCTGGAGGAGGGAACTTGACTCGAAGGTCGGGTTTGCCCCAGATCTTTGTCAAATAAGCGATAAGATCTTTAACTCTAAAAAAATACCATTGACGATCGGCACCTGATACGGTCTGATCTTTTACATAAGGAATGGGAAAGCCAGATTTATTCAAGATGTAGCTCATGCGTACAGCGCAGGTGTTTTCCCACTTTCCATTAGGCGCAATATTCATGGCTACACGCCCACCGATAATCTCGGCAACATTCTGAGCTGAATATTGCGCGTTATATATTTTAGTGCTTGCAGCCCATGCGGCTGAAAAAATGGGGCGGTTATTATTCATTGTTATTTCCCTATATTAGACCCCCGGCCGTAACCGGGGGGCATACAAATTAAGCTTCGCGGTTTTCCTTGATGTTCCAACCTGCGCTGCTTTCGGCGCCTTTGCCGCCTTTGTCGCTCTGCTCCCAGTATTGCTGTTTCACTTTGGCCGCCTGGAACGAGTAGGTGACGCCCACGGTGTCTTCGCCGCCTGCGCCGGTGTACTGCACGGCGGTGACCAGCACGTCGTCCAGGGTGATTTTAACGTACTCAACCTGAGTACCGCCCGCCTTGCAGACAGACAACTCAACCTTGGTCAGGTGCTTACCGCTGGAGCAGTGCTTCAGCAGCGCCGGGGTTGACTTGTCGACCAGCGCGTTAACGTGTAGATCGTTGAAGCACACTTTACCGGCGCCACCGCCGCCGCCAACGCCCATATTGCCCGGTTGAGAAGCGCCCCAGGAGAAAGAAGTAATGTCGGTCCAGCCTTTGTGATTCGAATCTTTAGATTCGCCGCTGGCACCTTCAACTTTCAGGAACATATCAATAGCCATAGTTTCTTCACTCTTTATTAAGGGTTAACAGTAGTATTAACGTTACGTTGAAAAACTCAGGTAATAGCAGCAGGAATTGCAAGTGTGGTAATGCATTACCAATTTATATCCTTGTGCCATGCACCTTATTAAATACCGAAAACTATCGGTACGGGTTACCGAGCCACTATTAAGTGCTAATGGCTCAATGCTTAATTATTTCGCGTTGTCTGGGTTCAATGTATGTTCTGGTTTTTTTTCGATCTGCAAGCATGCAGTTAAACCAAACCTCATGCATTTACTGACAAGCCGATGGAACACTAGCTTAATTCCCAAAACCAGACTTCTTTGCAGTTAAAATAGCAATGGGAATGGCAGGTCAATAGCGAGTTTTCTGGTTCGATCAGATCAATGTGTCCGCCATCATAGTTGGTTATTTTATTGAAGAACACGACGCCTTTTTTATTGCCGATACCCTTCTCTGCATCTGGAGCATTAAAGAAAATTTTGGCTTTGCCAAAACTACTGGAGCGATGCAACTGATCGGCCAGCAGTTTGGCTCCGGGTTCAATCGTTTTACCCTTATAGGCGCCTTTTTTGATTGGCAGGCGGCCTTTGAAGCTTATGCCGGCTTTCAACAGCGCCAGGCTCATGCGGACGGCACAGGTATTGGCATAACCAGGGTTTTGCTTTAGAAGCGCATCAAGCTCATAACCAATCTCAGCGTAAACGGCTTCTGCGGCCAAATATCCCGAGCTAGAGTAATCAGAGGAGTAATGGCTGCTTTTTAGCTGACGATATAAAGGTTTCATGCTTTGCCTCCTTTGCACGGGAAGCGAGTTGCAAGAGCCTCTTCAATCAGGGGGGCAGCCCTTTCGTGCAGGCGCGCAGCGGGAAGTTTATTAAAGAATTCGAACACAAACTCCTGCAGAGTGACGGTTTGTAGCTGGCTGTATTGGCACCAGCTTTTGCCTTCCGTCGCGTCCAACACGCCCAGCAAATAAATCCGCGCTTTCTCTTTTTCCTGTTTATCTGCACTGCGATAGAAACGGAAAAAGTCACTGCCCGGCAGATTGACATCATCGGACGTCAAATGTGCTATCGATGTCTGCTCTGCGAAAGCTGGCGGCGCGGCGGAGAGCGAGCAGACGACCGCCAACAGCGATGCCAGATAAAACCGTTTTGTCTTCATCTTTCTTTCCCTGTGATGAGGTTGATGTATCAGCCAGGCCGCACTATCGCGGCCTGACTTCAGCCCATCAGGACGCGTCGTTTTGCTTCAGCGAAGGCAGCTTCGACACCAGGCGCAGGGAGACGGTCAGGCCTTCCAGCTGGTAGTGCGGGCGCAGGAAGAACTTGGCGCTGTAATAGCCCGGGTTGTCTTCGATCTCTTCCACCTGCACTTCCGCCGCGGCCAGCGGTTTGCGCGACTTGGTTTCCTGCGAGGAGTTGGCCGGATCGCCGTCCACGTAGTTCATGATCCAGTCGTTCAGCCAGCGTTCCATGTCGTCGCGCTCGCGGAAGGAGCCAATTTTGTCGCGCACGATGCACTTCAGGTAATGCGCGAAGCGGCAGCAGGCGAACAGGTACGGCAGGCGCGCGGAAAGCTGGGCGTTGGCGGAGGCGTCGGCATCGTAGTATTCCGCCGGCTTCTGCAGCGACTGCGCGCCGATAAAGGCGGCGAAGTCGGAGTTTTTGCGGTGCACCAGCGGCATAAAGCCGTTTTTGGCCAGCTCGGCTTCGCGGCGATCGCTGATGGCGATCTCGGTCGGGCACTTCATGTCCACGCCGCCGTCGTCGCTCGGGAAGGTGTGGCACGGCAGGTTTTCCACCGCGCCGCCGGATTCCACCCCGCGAATGGCGGTGCACCAGCCGAACTCTTTGAACGAACGGTTGATGTTGGCGGCCATGGCGTAGGCGGCGTTGGTCCAGGTGTAGTTGCCGTGGGTCGCGCCGTCGGTGTCTTCTTCGAAGTCAAACTCGTCCACCGGGTTGGTGCGGATGCCGTACGGCAGGCGCGCCAGGAAGCGCGGCATCACCAGGCCCAGGTAGCGCGCGTCTTCCGACTCGCGCAGGCTGCGCCAGGCGGCGTACTCGGTGTTCTGGAAAATCTTGGTCAGATCGCGCGGGTTGGAGAGCTCCTGCCAGGACTCCATCTGCATCACGCTTGGCGCGGTGCCGGCGATGAACGGGCAGTGCGAGGCGGCGCCGATCTTGGCCATTTCGCCCAGCAGCTCCACGTCCTGCGGGCTGTGATCGAAGTAGTAGTCGCCCACCAGGCAGCCGAACGGTTCGCCGCCGAACTGGCCATACTCTTCTTCGTAGACTTTCTTGAAGATCGGGCTCTGGTCCCAGCCCACGCCTTTATAACGCTTCAGCGTGCGGCCCAGCTCCTGCTTGGAAATGCTCATGAAGCGGATCTTCAGCATCTCGTCGGTTTCGGAGTTGTTGACCAGATAATGCAGGCCGTGCCAGGCGCCTTCCAGCTTCTGGAAGTCGTCGTGGTGAATGATCTGGTTGATCTGCTGCGACAGCTTTTCGTCGATTTCCGCGATCAGCGCCTGGATGGTGCGGTAGGCGTCGGAAGAAACGGTGACGGTGTTTTCCAGCGCCTGCTGCGCCAGGGTTTTCACCGCGTTCTCGACCGCTTCTTTGGCCTGATCGGTCTTCGGCCGGAACTCTTTGTTCAGCAGCGCGCTGAATTCATCGCTGGAAAAAGTCTCGGTGGTCTGCAACGCATTTTGTTGCTGAGGCGAGTTGCTCATCGATTAATCCTCACGCTCGTTGTTTTCGTCGTTAACCGCCGGCTTCGGCGCGTCGGTCAGGGATTGCAGCAGCGCCGGATTTTGCAGGATCTTGGAGATCAGCTCTTCGGCGCCATTCTTGCCGTCCATGTAGGACAGCAGGTTGGAAAGCTGGGTGCGGGCGTCCAGCAGATTGTCCAGCGCGTCGACCTTGCGGGCGATGGCGGCGGGGGAGAAGTCTTCCATGCTTTCGAAGGTCAGATCGATGTTCAGCTTGCCTTCGCCGGTCAGGGTGTTGTCGACCTGATAAGCGACGCGTGGCTTCAGCGATTTCATGCGCTCGTCGAAGTTGTCGACGTCGATCTCCATGAACTTGCGCTCTTCCACGCTGGCTTGCGGATCGACCGCTTTCCCCACCAGATCCGCCATCACGCCCATCACGAACGGCAGCTGGATTTTGCGCTCTGCGCCATAAATTTCGACATCGTATTCAATCTGTACGCGCGGCGCGCGGTTGCGGGCGATGAATTTCTGCCCGCTGCGGGATTTCGAGTTTGACATGATTTACTCCATCTAATGGCGATTGGGAACGCGCCTCGTCCGGCTGGGAGAGTCAGGTTCTGATTCGGGTCTGCGCAGGGGCAGACGGTATCGGATGCGTCAAGAGAACAAAGGTCGGCGGCTAGCTGTTCTCCTCGTTGTCGGGGCGACCGAGAATGGTCTCCAGTTGGTTAAGCCCATCGGGCGCCAAATCGCGGACGATTTGCATAAAGTCCAGCGTAATCAACCGCTGAACCCGATCGATCATCAGCGGCGCCGGGTGGCTCGGCTCATGAAGACGAAAATAGTTTTTCACCTTGTCCAGCATCAGCTGGGCGTCGTCGCGCGACTGGATCTGCGCGCTGCGCCAGTTGAGCGGGGCGGTGGCGCTCTGCACGGCGGCGGGTGGCTGCACGGCGGCGGCTTCCGGCGGGGCGTCGGGTTCGGCGGCGGCCGGGGCCTCGCTCTGGCCGGCGAGTGCCACCAGCGAAAAGACCTTGGTGAGCGCGCTCATTTCCGGCAGCGCGCTTTCCCCCAGATGACGGGTCACTTCGCCGCGAATGGCGCTCAGGGTGTTGGCGATGCGCGCCACCAGGGCGCCTTCGGGGCGATCCTGTTGCGCCAGCTCATCCTGCAGCCGTGCGCGGCCGCCGGGAAAGTTGGGGCACTCCTGCTTGCTGCCGTCGAGCAGGGCGCCGGCATCGCGCAGCGAGATTTCACCGGCGGCGCTTTTCAGCAGCGGCGCGGCGCGCACGCTGGCGGCCAGCGCGGCTTTGTCGCCAAGGTCGGCCAGCGCGTTGATGCGAAACAGTGGGTCGGCCTCGCCGTCGAACTCCAGCGGCGGCTGCAGGGCGTCCCAGTAACGGGCCATCGACTGGTGGATCAGCGTCAGCCCGTCGGCGTAGCCCGGCAACCCGCGCAGCTGGGTCCAGGCGCGGGTGAGATACAACATGACGCGCAGGTCTTTAGTGCGCGCCAGCAGCGAGGTCGCGAGGCGTTCGACCTGCACCCAATCCGGCGCTTCTTCCGGGATGATGGTGCTGCCGAACTGTTGTTCGGCCTTGCCGGTGGCGGCTTGTTCCATTGCCAGAAAGTCGGCGTCGTATTCCAGGTTGTCGCCGCAGGGGTTGTCCGCGTCGACCGGTGCCAGCAGGGTATCGGTGTCGATAGCCATAAAATTTCCTTCAACGAGCGATGTTAATCAAACATTTGCGGGTACTGGCCGCCGCGGCCGGGGCGCGCCCAGCCGTTGGGCTCGAACAGCAGTGAAAACAGCTGCACGGTGAGGTTGCCGCTGTGCACGTGGGTGTAGAGCGGGTGTCCGTCGGCCTGATTGGTCCACCAGAAACTGGTGTACTGCGCCGGGTCGAAACAGTCGGCGGCCTGTTGCCAGCCGAGGCCCGGTACGTCCGGATGCTGGAAACCGATAATCGACAATATCTCGGAATCCGCTTCCGCCGGCGGGCTGGGCAGCGCCGGGATCGCCTGCAACGTACGGTCGATCTGCTCGGCGGAGAAACCGTTGCGCACGCCGTTCAGCAGGGTATAACCGAGCTGTTGGTACCAGCTCGCCGCCATGTTCAGCTGTTGCGGCCGCCAATCCTGTTGGCTGAACAGGCGCAGCGCGCAGATCGGGTAGCGTCGCCCGACGCGATCGCGCGCCGGCAACAGGCAGCCCATCTGCACGTACGGGCTGCCGAGCGTGGCGGGGATCACGAAGTTCCACACCGGTGCGTTGCTGAACGGGTGGCCGTTCGGCCCCTGCGCATCGCGCTGCAAATTCACCAGCCCGTTATGGAACCAGTGGGCCCAGTTGTTGACCACCGGATCGGGCAGGCGGCGTTGCAGGAAGTCGCCGGCGGAAGGGAGTTTGCCGTACCAGCCGATGCTCGTCGGGGCGCTTGAATCAGTGCTCATGGTCATGTCCTTTCGGGGCTACGGGCACGAGAAGGCCGGCAGTTGGAACGGATTGCGAATGCTGTTGGGCGTGAACTCCAGCGTGACGCGGTGGCCGTCAAGATTGAAGGTCGCCTGGCGGCCGAGGCCGCCGGTGCCCGAAGACTGCGCCATATCCACCAGGCGGTTCAGCGCCCACGGCCCGCTGGTCACCAGGCTGGCGGTGGTGCCGTTGGCCAGCGCCAGCTGCAGATGCACCTGGTTGGTATTGCGGGTGCCCGGCCAGCTGACCACCAGCGGCACCTGCGGGCCGTGGCTGTATTTGAACAGCTGCCCGTCGATATCCAGCGTCAGGTTGAGAATGTCGTTATCCATCCGCACCGGCCGCACGGTCACGCGATAAGAGGGCGTCGCGGTGCCGTTGGCGAAAAAGGCGTCGCGGATGCGCTGCGCCTGCTGGAACGACCGCAGGATGCCCTCGCCGCCGGGCAGCGTCTTGCCGTCCACGCCGGGGGTAAAGCGCCAGTTGGCGCGGGTGGTGTCGACCTTGCCCTGCAGGTTGTCGCGGAAGAAGCTGTCCATCAGCCCGCTGTTCGGCGCGAACATGCGCGCCAGATCGTCCGGCGTCACTTCCTGGCGCGCCCGGGCCACCAGCGGATAACGGCCGGCGATCGCCTGGCGGCAGAAACTGCCGACCTCGAAGCTGATGCGCTTTTTCACGTTCTCCATCTCTTTGCGCTGGGTGTCGCTGCTGGCGCCGATCGCCAGCGACAGCAGCATCTGTTTGAACGGCACCGGCAAGCGGCCGGATTCGGCCTGCAGACGCGGGATGATGTCGCTCGGTGGCGCCGACATGCCGCTGTTGGCCGCGCCCTGAACCGCCGTCAGATAGCTGTACAGCTCATCGACCTGCTTGAGCACGCTGTCGAAAGGGATCGCCTTATTGCCTTCGCCCTGGCTTTGCGCCAGCTCCAGCAGCGGCGCGAAGTGCGCCATCACCAGCTGTTCCGGCTGGGCGGATACGTCGCCGTCGGCGTTGGCCGGCCG
The DNA here is from genome assembly GCF_030954545.1 of Serratia sp. MF1(2023). Taxonomy (NCBI): domain Bacteria; kingdom Pseudomonadati; phylum Pseudomonadota; class Gammaproteobacteria; order Enterobacterales; family Yersiniaceae; genus Serratia; species Serratia sp. MF1(2023). The sequence continues at coordinate 51,299 of NZ_JAVHUX010000004.1, forward strand.
GTTGGTGAACAGCGCTTCCAGCGTGCGGTTGGCGTTTTGATTCAGTCTGTCTTCGGTTTTGGCCAGCAGCGAGCGGGAGTCGGCGTCGCTTTTCTCGTCGCGCAGGGTGACGTTTTTGCTGACGTTGACCAGCAGGTTACGCATCGGCGACGGGGTGCCGGACAGCAGGCGTGCGCTGCTGATGCGCTGGGTCAGGTTGCCGATGTTGGCCAGCTGGATATCCCCCAGCAGCTCATCCCAGGCGCTGATGAAGTCCTGCATGTACAGCTGGCGAATGGTTTTGGTCAAATCAGCGCTCTTCTGCTCCGGCGTCTGGCTGTTCAACACCCAGACGTCTTCCTTGCGCAGGGTGTCGGTCACCGGATCGATGTTGTCGTTGAACGCTTTCCAATACCCCTGCGAGGTAAACAGGCCCGGCACGCCGTCGGTCACCGGTTTGCCGCTTTTGCGGCTGAACGCCAGCTCGGTCTGCGGGCCGGCCAAATCGACCAGGCTGACCGGCTTGATGTCGGTCTGCTTCAGCAGCAGGCGCTTGAGGCGGCCGTAGACGCGCTGCGACAGCGGCGCCCGGTTGATGGCGGCCTGCGCCTGCGCCACCAGCGGGTCGTCTTTGGCGTAAGGCGAGGCCTGGATCTGCGCATCCAGCAGCTGGCCCAGATGCCATTCGATCTGCTGCAGCTGTTTCTGGGTGCTGCCCTGCGGCAGGTTGCGCTGCAGGTTGAGCATCACCCAGGCGCGCAGGAATTTGCCGTCGTACTGCTTCGGCAAATACAGCATCTGGTAGGCTTTCAGTGCTTCGTAGCTGAAGTCCGCATCGCCGTGGTTGTCGTTGCGCAGCGTGGTGGCGATCTGTTGCGCCACCTGCGGCAGCAGCAGCTCTTTCAGCGCTTTTTGGTACAGCGCATTGCCGGCGTCGCTCACCTGATCGCCGCGGAACAGCCCCATGCGGTAGGTGAACGGCGGATCGTCCAGCGAAAAGTTTTGGCTGTCCGGCAGGTGCAGCAGGCTGTTGAGGAACGGCAGCAGCGAGAACATGTCGCCGTTGCCCAACTGCGTCAGGTTTTGCCCCTGGCGCTCGACGCCGGGCACTTTGGCGGCCACTTCCGCCAGATAGGCCTTGTTGTTGCCGTAGCTGGTGAACCAGAGCATCGCCAGCACCGCCAGGATCACCGCCAGCGCGATGTAACCCGCCCAGTGCAGGGCGCGGTTGCGGTATTCCCACCAGCGGTTGCTGCCCGCCAGCCCGGATTCCTGGAAGACCACCGATTCCAGCGTCTCTTTCAGGAAGAAGCTTTGGCCCTTGGCCGCCGGGATTGGCGCTTCCTGACCCACGCTGTCCCAGGCCGCGTTGGCCTGCGCCCCTGAGTTTGCCGTCGGCAGCTGCAGATAGCGGTTCAGCTCGCCCATCACCCGGTCGAACGGCAGGCCTTCCTGCGTGCCGCTGGTGAAATAGATGCCGCGCGGGGTAAAGCGGGTTTCAAAACTGGAGGTGGCGAACACCTGCTCCAGGTATTGGCCGAGCAGCGGGCGCAGCGCGGCGAACTCCTGCGGGAACAGGTAGCTTTCGGCGCGCTGGCGCGCGTCGTGCTCCATCAGCAGCGTATCAGGCAGCGCCGCGTCCAGCCGCTGTTGCAGCAGGGCGTATTGCTGTTCGAAAGCGGCGTTCAGGTTGAAGTCCGGCTGCCGCGAGCGCTCGTAAGGGAAGGTGAACCCCCAGATCTGGTCGCGCTGTGCTTTGTCGAAGCTGCCGAAGTAGGCCATAAAGCCGTTGAGCAGGTCGGTTTTGGTGACCAGCACATAGACCGGGAAGTGAATGCCCAGCTGTTCGTGCAGTTCGATCAGGCGTTTGCGCAGCGCGCTGGCCTGGGCGGCGCGCGCTTCGGCGCTGTCGCTCAGCAGATCGGCGACGCTGATGGTCACCATCACGCCGTTGATCGGCTGGCGGGTGCGGTATTTTTTCAGCAGCGCGACGAAGCTTTGCCACTCGCCGGCGTCTTCTTCGCGCTGGCTTTCCTGCGTGGTGTAGCGGCCGGCGGTGTCGAGCAGCACGGCGTCGTTGGTAAACCACCAGTCGCAGTTGCGGGTGCCGCCCACGCCGCGCAGCGCGGATTTGCCGAAGCGATCCGCCAGCGGGAAGTGCAGGCCGGAGTTGACCAGCGCGGTGGTCTTGCCGGCGCCGGGCGCGCCGATGATCACATACCACGGCAGCTGGTACAGGTATTGGCGGCTGAAACGGGTCATCCAGCGGTGTTTGCCGTCGCCCTGGCCCGGTGTGAAGCGCGCCTTTTTCAGCAGCTGCGCCGCTTCGTCGAAGCGCTGCGCCAACTGATCGTCTTGTTTGACCTCGGGCTTGCCGTCTTCCGCCGGCACCGCTTCGGCGGCGCGCAGGTTGCTCAGCAGGCGGCTGTTGAACCAGGCGCTGTAGAGGCGCGGGATCAGGCGGCACAGGAACCAGATCAGGTAGATAACGCCGATGGCGATCTGGCGGTTGAGTTCCGGCTCCAGCGGGCGATAGTCGCCGATGGCCACCAGCGGGCCGATCATCCAGATGATGAACGCCAGCGCGGTGATGCCGACAAAGCCCCACAGCAGGCGGCTGGTGATGATGGAGAATAACGTACTGAGCATTACTTTCCGGTTCCTTGCGGCAAGCCGTTGATTTCCGCCTGGGTATTTTCCGGGGCGACCAACAGCGTAATTTCTACCCGGCGGTTCAACGCGCGGTTCACTTTGTTATCGTTCGGCGCGACGGGGTTGCTTTCGCCGCGGCCCTCGGCCTTGACCCGCTGCGGGTTGGCGAGGTGCTTTTGCAACCGGGCGCTGACCGCTTCGGCGCGCGCCAGCGACAGCTCCCAGTTGGAGGCGAAACGGGCGCTGCGGATCGGCACGTTGTCGCTGTAGCCGGTGACCAGGATTTTGCCGCTGACGCCGTTCATGGCGGCGGCGATGCGGTCGATAACCGGAATATAGTTGGCGCGCACCGTGGTGGCGGCGGAGTCGAACAGCCCGTCGCCTTTGAGGATCACCACGCTTTGCTGCGCTTCGTCGCGCACCACCACCAGCCCTTCGGCGATCTCTTTGCGCAGGAAGCTTTTCAGGCTCAGCGTCGGCGGCGCGGCCGGCGCCGGGTTACCGATCGCCACCTGCGGCAGATTGGTTTGGTAAATCGCCGCCAGCACCGGGCTGGTGTTGTCGCCCAGCCGCCAGTTGAGGGCGATGAACAGCAGCGAAGCCAGGAAGCCGGTCAGCGCCACGCAGGCCCACAGCGGCACCAGCGGGCGCCACAGTTTCTGCTGTACCGGCAGATCCAGCGCATGGGGCGACAGCGGCGGGGCATAGCCGCCGCGCACCGACCGGATCAGCTGCAGCAGGCGCTGTTTCATGGTTTCCAGCTGCGAGCGGCCGTTTTCCATCACCCGATAGCGGCCTTCAAAGCCCAGCAGCAGGCAATAATTGATCAGCTCCAGCAGGTTGATGTGCTCGCGCGGGCTTTGCGACAGCTTGGCCAGCAGCTGGAAGAATTTCTCGCCGCCCCAGGTTTCGTTATGGAAGGTCACCAGCAGCCCGCTGCCGGACCACACGCTGTTGCTGCCCCACGGGGTCAGCGCCGCCGCTTCATCCAGCGCGGTGCACAGGCAATAACGCGCGCCGATGATCACCTCGTACGGCAGGTTGGCGCGTTGGCCGCGGATCTCGAAGCGGCGCATTTCGTCGATCAGCTGTTGGCGCAGCTGCGCCGGGTTGGCGTGCGTGGCCGACTGGCGGATCTGCGAAATGGCGTTCAGCAGCGGGTTGGCGGCGTCCACCAGCGGGTTGGCCGCCGGCGCCATGCTATTTTCCTGAGTCATAGGTTACCGGTCCGTATGGCTGCGAATCGCCCAAAATTCCATGTCCAGCCCCGGGAATTCGCCCGCCAGGTGCAGGGCGAAGGCGCTGGATTTTTCCATCTGTTTCCACAGGTCGCCGCCTTTTTCCAGCTCGAAGTAGGTGTAGCCGGCGTGATAGGGGATCTGGCGCGGCGCGGCGGGCATGGTGCGCAAACCGATGCCCGGCAGCTGCAGCTGCACCAAATCGCGGATGCGCGTGACCGGGGCGATCTTCATCTGCGCCGGGAAATGGGTCAGCAACACCTCGGCGGCCACGTCGGCGCGCACCGCCAGCACGAAGCCGAAGTCGCGCATCATTTTGGCGTCCTGCACGGTGGCGACGTTCAGCCCGTGGGAGCGTTCGACCAGCGTCAGCTGAATAGCGTTGTCTTCCAGCACCACCGACAGCCCCTGGCGCAGCAACAGCATCAGCTTGCCGAAGCACAGCGCCAGGTTGTCGTGGTCATACACCGGCAGACGGCCTTCCGGGGTGCGCTGCGCCGAGAAGCTGGCGAGCTCGGTGGCGAACTGCAGCCAATCGGCGAACAGGCGCTCCGGGTGCAGATGGTCGAGGTGGTAGGCGTGGCTCACCTGGCCGAGGTGGCGGTTGATCAGCTGCAGCAGCATGAAATCAACCATTTCGGAACTGCCGCCGCGGCCCGGCTGCAGCAGGCGCTGGCTCATCTGCTGGCTGCGCTGTTGCAGCAGGCCCTGCAGATCGTTGATGAAGGTTTTCAGTACCGGGTTGCCCTGGCAGTTCAGCATCGGTGGGATCTGCGCGGTATCGAGGCGCAGGCTGTTGTCGCCGCGTTTTTCCAGCACGCGGGTCACGCCGAGCGCCGTCCATTCGGCGTTGAGCTCGCTCTCCAGCATCAGCCGCAGGCGCAGGCGGCCAAACTGCAGCGCCGCGCTGCCCACCGAGACGGCGTTGAGATCGTCGACTTCATTCTCGTAAGCCAGATAGCGCGCCAGCGCCTCCGGGCTTTCCTGAAAGATCACGTCTTCACGCCCCGCGCGGTAGGTCGGCAGGGCCAGCACCACGTTTTCGCCGGTCTTGTTTTCGGCGATGGTCAGCGGCGCGGGCGCCTGCTGGGCGCCGGCGAAGCGAAACGGCGTGCCGTCCGGCATGATGCCGCTGGCGGCGTTGAGGGCAATCTTGCCCTGGCGCAGCAGCGTTTGGTCCAGATCCAGGGTGAGGAAACCCCAGAAACAGCCGCTGTGGGCCTGGCCCCAGTTGCGCATATAGCCTTCGAGATAGTTTTCCGCCTGCTGGAAATGGTGGGGGCGCAAAAACATCCCCTCCGTCCAGACAACCTTATGAGCATCTTTCATCATCACACCTATAGTTACTTCGCTTCAGCGCAGCGGTAGGTCAGTCGACCTTTTTTACGGGGCGCAGGCCACTCACGCCCGCGACGATATGCGCTTCCAGCTCATCCGGCGAGAATTGCCATACCTTGTAGAAATTGGTTTCGGTGGGTTCCGGCAGCGGCAGTGAAAGGCGCCAGGTTTTGCCGTCCAGATTTTGATATTCGGCGATCACGCCGATGTAGCGCGCATCCAACGCGCTTTGCCCACCGAGTTTTTTGCCGCTCTGGCCCGGCGTCAGGAAGAACTGATCGCTGTCCAGCAGGCTGTTGCCGAGCACGCTTTTGGCGTCGTTTTGCAGACTGAAGAAGTCGGCATCCATGAATTCCGCATCCGAACGCAGCAGCAGCACGCGAATTTTTATCGGCGCCGGTTGCGCGCCGGCGGCGGCGTTGACCTGGCGATCGGCATCGAACACCAGGCTGTAACGCGACGGCACGCTTTTGGCGGAAGACATGCAGCCGCCGAGCGCCAGTGCGCCCAGCAGTAGAAAAAGCATCCCGCACCAGCGGGAAGCGATAGGGGTCGTCATCATGGGAATCTCGTCGCCCGCAGGCGTGCTGACTACTGGAGGATCCAGGTGGCTGAGCCGGCGTTTTTACACGCCTTGCTGTCGCCGCCGACTTTGACGCAGTCCTGTTTGGCGGAGCGCGCGCGGCGCGGCAGATCTTTGCGCAGCGTCGATTTGTAGCGCGCTTCCGGTACGCCGGCGTTGGCCTGGATGTAACCCATCAGGTCGCCGCCCCGGATGGCGGAGATCGCCAGCCAGTTGTTTTCCACTTCGCCCAGCGCGTAGAACGCGGCGGCGTTGTCCAGGCTGCCGACGGCGGTGCCGGTATAATTCGGGCTGCTCATGATGCTGGCGGCGTACAGGCTGCGGTACTCCTCACCGATCGGCTTGAACTGTTGCGGCGCGCTCACCGCGGCGCGGTGCTTTAGCGTGACGCCGTTGACCTCACTGCTGACGATGGCGTCGTTATTGAGCGCCGGCGGCGGTGGCGGCGGCGTGGAACAACCGGCAAGCGTCAGGGCGGTCAGCAGCGTCAGGGTAATCCGTGTTTTCACAATGTCCTCTTCTTGTTTAATGGCTGTGTAATAGGGCGCCGTCATCAGGGCGCAAGCAGCAACACTTTTAATTGGCTCGGCACGATGCGCATGCCGAGCGCGTTGGTGGAATTCTGCAGGCTGAGGCTGGTCAGCCGGGTGGCCGGGGTGCCTTTGAGCAGCACGGTAAAGGCGCCGGTCAGGTGGCGGGACGGCCCCATCACCGTCCCGGAGGCGACGCCGGTGGCCACGCCGGGGTTGTCGCCGTTGGTCAGCGGCGTCACCGTCGCCATGTTGTGCGCCGGGGTGCCGACGAACAGAATGTTGAACGCGTTCGGAATGGCGGTCGGCGCCAGGGCGATATCCGGGTAGGGCACCGGCACCGGCGCCGGGCTTGGCGTCAGACAGACGTCGGGAAACGCCAGGTCCACGCCGATCATTTGGCTGTTGGCAAACATAAAAGGCCTCCGCAGGTTATCCGACGTGGATTTGTTCCGAATCCAGCTTGGTGATGTCTTTTGAAGTAATGAGCGTGTTGCGGGCATGAATGCGGGCGTAATCTTCCGCCTGGTAATCCAGCTGCCCGGCGCGCACGTGCTCGGTCTGGCGCACTTTGCGGAACAGCGAATGGCTGATCTGGCTGACCGAATGCCACAGCGACTCGCAGCGTTTGCCGACCAGGCGGCTGATGCTGACGAAGGCCGACAGCTCTTCGCCGCTGTATTTCATCTTGTCGACCTGGCAGTCGCCGCTGTTCGCCTGCAGCGTCATGGCGTCGCCGCTCAGTTTCAGCGCCTGCGCGCCGTGCAGCGACAGCGAGCCGTTTGGCGTTTCGATATGCAGATCGCCCGCAACGCTCAGCCGCGCCGCGCTTTGCGGTTCCGCACGTTCGAGGACGGCGATCGCCCACAGCTGGTGGCCGCAGCCGGCGACCAGCACGCTATCGCCGAGGGCCGGCGTCAGCAGGCAGCTCGCCGCCCGGCGGCAATGCCAGCCGCGGCCTTCGCACTCCACCACCAGACTGCCGTCCGGCAACAGGTTGACGACCTGGCCGGCGGCCTGCTGGGGCGGTGCGATGTTGACGGCGCGGGTTGTGTTGGCAACGCTCATGGTGATCCCCTCGTGAAGTGGTCAATGCATTCAGATTCGGCTCTGGCGCTGTGCGCTCCAGGTTTCGGCGGCGTACAGCTCTTCGTCGCGCTCGAGAATTCCGCTGCGATCGCCCCAGCGCGTTTGCTGCTGATGGGCGCGGTGCATGCGGGTGCGCATAAAGCGCGCGCGGCGGAAATCGGCGGCGCCGATGTCGGCATAACAGAAGTCGGCGTAGGTCAGGTCGCTGTCGCTGAAATCACAGCGCGCCGCGCGGCTGTGCTGGAATACGCATTGATACAGGCGCGCCTGGCTGAAGCTGGCGGCGTCCAACGTCGCTTCGCTGAAGATCGCCTGATCGAACTGCCCGCCGCGGCACTGCGCGTGGGTCAGATTGGCCTCCAGCCACAGTGACTGCTGCGCCTGCACGCTCGCCAGGTTGGCGCGCCGCAGCGAAGCGCCCTTGAAGTTGCTTTGACGCAGCGTCGCCTGGCTGAAATCGACGTCGTCCAGTTGGTTATCGGTAAACTGGCAGGCGATCAGGCGCTGCCCGGCGTAACTTTTGCCGCGGTGGTCACATTCGAAAAACGTGACGCGGTCGAAATCTGCCCCTTCAAACCTTGTGTCACGGAGATTTAATCGGAAGAACGTGACAAGAGATAACCGCGCCTGATTCAACGCAGCGCCGTCGAGCGGGCTTTCGTAAAAGGTGGTGCGATCGTGCTGAGTGGCGGAAAAATTCGCGCCGGCCAATTGGCATGACATCCAGTGGCTTTGGTTGAGCGCCAGCCGGCTGAAGTCGCCCTGTTCAAGCCGGCAGTCGTTGAACATCGTCAGTTCGATATGGCTCTCGCTGAAGCGGCCGCCCGACATGGCGCACTGGTTGAAGGCCGTTTGCTTCAGGTTCGCCCGTGCAAATTGCGCCTGTTCGAGCCGGCAATTGCTGAAGACGCTGTCGCGCAGATCGCAATCGGAGAAGTTCACGCCGTTCAGGTTCAGTTCGTTGAACATGCCGCCGGCCAAATCCATACCGGCGAATGACAGGCCGTGCAAATCCTCACCGGCAATCAGCTCGCCGCGTTTCACGCGCTGGCGTATTTGCTCTGGCTTTGAGGTCATACTTCCTTCCCGTTGTGGCGAGGCAATGTTTTCACCCTGGCGGTATAGGCGCCCTCGAGCCGGGTCGCCTGATCCACTTGCGACTGCGACAGGTCGGCCCGGAACAGATTGGCGCCCTGCAGGTCGGCGCCCGACAGCACGCATTTTTGCAGGATCGCCGCAATGAAATTGGCGTCGCGCAGGTTGGCGCGAGACAGATCGCTGCGAATGAACAGGCTGCCGCTGCCGTTGGCCTGACGGAAATCGGCGTCGTTCAACCGGGTTTCCGACAGGTCGCAATTATTGAGACGTGCACGGCTGAAATTGGCCCGCTGCAACGGCATCTGGCGTAAATTGCACTGGTTTAGCGTCGCGTCGCTGAAATCCGCCTGCGGCAGCAGCGTCTTTGCCGCGAAGGCGCAGGCCGTGAGGCGTGCGGCGCGGAAACTGAGGCTTTGCGTCTCGGTATCAACCCAGGCGCAGCTTTCAAGCCGCGCCCGATCGAAGTTCACCGCCTGCAAGCGGCATTTGACGAAGCTGACTTTTTCGAGCCGGGCGTGGCTGAATGTCAGCTGCTCCAGTTGCAGCTCCATCAGCGTAATGTTGGCCAGCGTGGCGCGGCTGAAATCACACTGCCCGAGCAAGGTTTCGTATCCCAGCAAATCGCGTAATGAGGCCATCGTGAAATCGCAGCGTTGAAACAACGTTTGCTGAATGTTGGTTTCGTTCAGCTGCGCGCCGCCGAAATCCGTCGCTTCGCATTTCGCCAGGGCCAAAGAGGCGTGGCTCAGATCGGCCTGCTGCAAGACGGCACCGCTGAGATCGGCGCGCGCCAGCATCGCCTCGCGAAGGTCGCAACCCACCAGTTGGGTTTGGCGCAGATTGGCGTTTTCCAGCAAAGCGCCGCGCAAGTTAGCCTGGCAGAGATCCATGCCGGACAGATCGGCGCCGGTGAGATCAAGACCGCTGAGATCCTTATCGCGCAGCATGGCGGCGGTGACGCGTTGGCGAATGATTTGCGCCAGATCGCCGCTTAAACGCAGCGCAGGGCTTTGCGCCTGTGCCGACATTAAATACATTTGGTGCAGCGCGCGCTCGCTTTCCCCCAGCTGTTTTTCGCTGAACGCGTCGGGATGCCGGCGCGCCTCCTGGAACAGCAGATCGCGCTGCTGCTGGTAGCTTTCCGCACCGGATGGCGGCACGTGATCCCCACCGGGATTGCGCGGATCGATACCCTCGGCTTGCGCCAGCTTGAGCATGTCCTGATACTGCGCCTCGGCCTGGCTTTCCAGACGCTCGACGAATTCGGCAAGCTCGTCCAGCTTCGGCGGCGCGTCTTGCGACGGCAGCGGGAACAGTTCATCGATGTCCTGGCCTTCACGCAGCAGGCGCTGGCGGTGCTCTTCGCGCTGCCGGTGCTCGTAGGCGGCGATATTTTCCGCCATCGGGCTTTGCTGCGTCGGCGTTTCCGTATCCAGCCAGGCGCCGATGCACGCTTCCGGCAACAACTCTTGCTCACGAAACGCGTGCAGAGCCCCCCGTTCCTTATCCAGCCGCTGGGTCAACACCTGCCGATAATGCGCGGTGGAGCGGGGCTCGCCTTCGATTTCCAAAGCCGGCATCAGCTGCATTACGTCGGCGGCATCGTCTTCATTGATGCGTGTGCTGCCCTGATAAATCAGCAGCATCTGTTCCCGATGGGGGAAGAACCAGACGGTGGTGTGGCGCATCGCGATTTCTTCGAAATGCGTTTCGTCGCCGCGCAGCCGGTTGATGAAACAGCGTGTGCGCCACGGCGGCAAATGACCTTGCTGCACCGGTTCTGAAGGGTGCATGTTCCAAATTCGATAGGCGGCGCGGGGCGGCAAGCTGTCGCGTTGAGGAAACTGCTGATCGCCTTCCGCCATGTTGAACAGGCGCCAGTCGATATCGTTGGCGAAGCCGGGAAAGCCGTTTTTCAACCAGTCGGCGTCGTAGTTTTTACCGATGCGGGAGAAGCGGCGCGGCCAGGTGATATCCAACGCGTCAAAGCTTGCCGGTTGCGCGCTTTGCCGAGGAGACGCGAGGCGCCCCTGCAGCGGTTCAATATTGGGTAGGCGATGGATACGGCCCTGCGGAAATGTTTCTGGAGTGGCGCCGATGCCGTGCGGATTATCGGCGAACTGGGTGCCGCCGTAAGCCCGGCGCCAGTCCAGACGCATTTCTGCAAAAGGGAGGGGAGTGGAGGGACGATCGTTGATCCAATGGCGATCGCCGAAAACCACCAGCGTTTTTTCCAGCGAATCCAGCTGGATCTTTACGGCGCAAGCGGTTTTGTCTTGTTGATGGTGGGTGTAGGCGTTACCGGTGGCGAGAAACTCCGCGCAGGCTTTGGGGATAGCCAAATCGAGCACGCCGCCGCTCAGCGTGAGTTCTTCGGCGGCCAACTGCCACAGCTCCGGTTCGGGGCGCAGGCGCGGGGAAGCCCCCATATCGGCCAAGGCCAAAACGGAAACGCCCAGATGGTTTTGCCCTTGCCAAGAGAAGGGGCGATGAAGCGCGCTGAGGCGCAGAGGTTTTACGACTTTCATTGTGTGTGTAAAGCTTCCTGTGGATATCAGCTGGCAGCCAGGCTGCTGCTCAAAAACAATCCGTTTTTCGGTTTAATAGATATCAGGCTATGTCACAACAGATGAAGAAAACGATGTGGCGTTCAGCGCCGATCGTTAATGCGGGGAGGGCCCCGCTTCGAAAGGGATGATCAAGAGGACAGTGCGCCGTCCTTCCCGTTTATTCCGCGAGCCAACAGCACGGCGGCGACGGACAATGCCGCAGCGATCGCCTTGGCGATAAATTGGCCGGCGCTCTCCAGGTGATAGGGGGCAAAAAATTCGACGTCGGCGGTGCCCAGAATCAGCAGCGCGGCGAGCGCCGCAAAACAGGGCAGCTCTATCGCCAGCGCCAGTCTGCCGGTGGGCGCCGCACCCAGGTAACCCATCAAAAAGCCGGGCAAAATCAGGAACCCGATCAATTCTGCGGGGGCATTCACCGCAGACATCACCTGCTGGTTGTATTTCAGCAGCGCCAGCATCAGCGCGACAAAGATCAGCAACCGCGCAGGCAACGCGGCCGCTCGGCTGGCCGACAAAAAGGTTTTGCCGATCGCGGCGAGCAAGACGCAGCCAACCAGGATGCCAAAGAAGGTAAACAGGATTTGTCCCCAGAGGCTGTCCTGCGTCGAAAAGGCAATGAACGCGCCCATCGTGACACTTCCTTATGCAAGGTGAGTTAGCGAACCGATGAACGATAAGCCGTTGGCAGAGCGTTGCAATCGGATCGCGTGATTGAAAGGAGCCTTTTCGCTCAAAGCCGGGAAAGCTCTTCGATCACCGCTTTTTTGGGGTTCTTCGGGTCGTACTTGATCGCGGTGAAATGGCCCGGCTGATAACGCGGCAGATCCACGACGCTAATTGGGCCTTTCGCCACGGCCGTATGGTTTTTTCCGTCTTGGGCGATGTATTTGACTTCGACTTCGCAGACCGGCCGATTCCCGTCCCACAGGTTGGTCTGGCGAATGCTGACGATTTGCCCGGAGGCGGAAATACCGTTCTCCATCACGCTGAGGGAAGAACCGATATGTTTGAAATAACCCCAGATATCGACCGTGATGAATTTGAAAAAACCCACCAGGCTGAGGATAGGAGCCAATAAAATCAACCCGATAACGGTGAGAACATTTTTGGCCTTCGACATGGGAGTCCCTTTATAAAAAGATCGCCAGCGCCTTGGTGCTCAACCGTAAGGCGCCGTTGGTCACCAGCGCGCCAAGCTGAGTGAACGTCATGGGATCGTTACTGAGCTTGAAATTGGTTTTGCTGATCGCCAGCGGATTGTGCGAGATATCCAGCATCGTGTGTTTCAGGCTGGCTCCTGTCAACGCAAGATTGGAGCCGTAGAAGGCGAAGTTGGCTCCGGTCGCCACCCATTTCCAACCGTGGCAGTTATCTTTCCAGCTCGGTGTCTGCACCGACACGCCGTCCGCGCTGGTGATGTTGATCGTTTTCGCTTTGATGGTCAGCGTACCGGTGATCGTCGTGCTCTGATCGTTTTTGTAGGTCTCGGTGACATTCCCGGTGACGGTAGCGGTTTGGCCGCCGCCTTTAACCGTCAATTCCTGCCCGCCGGCGGTGATGGTGGTGTGCTGCCCGCCGGAGGTGATGTTGACCGTTTGCCCTTGCTTGATGGTGCTGGTTTGTTGCCCTTCGGTAATGTCGAGGGTCTGATTGCCCTTCACCGTGACGTGTTGGGTCTGCGTAATGTTTTGCGTCTGCGCGCCGTCAAGCTTAAAGGACTGATTGCCGGTGATGTCGATTTTATCGCCGCCGTCGATAATCGTCAGGTCGCGGCCGCCTTTGATGTTCACCGTCTGGTGGGCGTTCAGGTTGGCGGTTTCCAGCCCATCGACGGTGGTGGTGCGTTTCGCTTTGTACAGGAACGTGGCGTTGCCGGTGACGGTGTCGTCCTGCTTGCGGCCGATGGTGGTGGTGCGGCTGCCGTCAATATTGACGTTCTTGTCGTTTTCCACCGTCATGTTCATGTTGCGTTCGGCGTGCATGTCGAAAGATTCGTTGCCGGGCGAGTCTTCCAGGAACAGGAAGCTGGCGTTGTCGGCGCCGCCGCCTTTGCTGCGGCTCATAAAGCCCATTTTGGTGGCGTCGCCGGGCAGATCCCACGGCGGCATGCTGTCTTCGTTGTAAACGCGGCCGGTGATGATAGGGCGATCCGGATCGCCGTTGATAAAGTCGACCACCACTTCTTCGCCCACGCGCGGGATCTGGATCCCGCCGTATTTCCAGCCGGCCCAGGCGCTGGAGACGCGCACCCAGCAGGAACTGGTTTCATTGCCGCTGCCGTGGCGATCCCAACGGAATTTGAGTTTCACCCGGCCATACTTATCGGTCCAGATGCTTTCGCCTTCCGGCCCCACCACTTCGGCAGTTTGCGGGCCGTGGGTTTTCGGCCAGGGCGTGATGCGCGCCGGGCGCCAATTGATGTCCGCCGGAACGACCTGAAATTCGGTACGCTGCTCGCCGACGTCGTTATCATTGCTGGCGTAGCTGTTTTCCTGCATGAAGTAATGCGCGCTGACCACCAGGTAGGCGCGGTTGTCCTCCATACGCGGCGCCTGGATCAGTTGAAAACGGTAGCCGGGCGCAATGCCCTGCGAACTGCCTTCGCCGCTCATCTGCTCGTGCTGCGCTTCGAACTCCTGCTGGCGAACCTTGACGTAAAACTGGCCGTGGGCGTGATCGGTATAACGCCCGGGCCAGTCGAACACCTCGGCTTTGTCCTGCGCGAACGAGGCGGGATTCTGCCGCGCCTCCAGCAACCGCGCGCGCGGCTTGCGAAAATCGTAGTCATCCAGGCTATACAGGCTGGGCGTGATGGCGTCCGAAACGCTCCAGCTGTTGATGCTGTCTTTGTTTTCCACCAGGCCGCCTTCCGCGAGCTGATAGGGAATGCTGGCGTAGCCGGCGAGTTCCTGATGCGCCGACGGCGCGTCAGCCAGCACCAGCGTATGGCCGTCTTGCTGGTGCGTGAAATAGTAATAGATGCCTTCGTGTTCCATCAGGCGACTGATGAAATCGAAATCGCTCTCCTGGTACTGCACGCAGTACCCCCAGATGCGGTAGTCGTAACTCAGGCGATTATCGATTTTCACCTGATACTGCCCCAGCACCTGAGTCAGGATGTCGGGAACGGTCTTTTCCTGGTAGATGCGGAAATCGCGGTTTTGCGTCAGATACCACAGCGTGGGGCGCAGCACGGCGCGGTAGATATAGTAACGGTTGCCGCCGGCTTCCCTTCCGGAGAGGGTCATGCGCGTGATATTGCCGTTGAGATAGCGCGGCGCCAGCGGATTGCCCCGCAGCTCCAACGTGATTTTTTGTCCCAGCAGCGCTTTCAGATCGAGCCGATTGTCGGGGCTGAGCAGCTCGACGTCGAACTCGAACAATCCGGCCAGTTTTTCCTCACCGGAAAGGCTTCTGAACAACAGCTGATGGGAGGGCAAAGGCGTGTGCGCAATGATAAGGCGATCCATACTATTCCCCGCTTTAGGCATAGCTACCGCACGAGAATTGACGCGCGATCCCGATGGCGTATCTGTCACGAATAGAGACAGGAACTGACGAAAGATTTAACAAAGTTTACACAAAGGCACGATTTGTGCAGTCTACAATAGAGCTCTGCATTTGCAAAATAGCCTTGTGGATCAATGCTCAATTCGTTAACTTGCTCACGATCTTGGTTTTAATCATCTAAAACATATACATGCGAGCAGATCATTTTTTATCTCAAATTATTGGATAATTGGTAATACCAAAAAATAAATCTGTAACACTTAAGTCAACATGCTTATAAGACAACTCTTTTTTTACGTAAAAAAAGTCACTGACTGTTTTTTATCCTTACCATTTGCCACTTAAATATGATCAAATATATAAATTTTACGAATGTTAATTCGGATGATTCCTATTTGGTGGGCGTGGAAAGCCCCCTCTGCAGGCCGTTGGTCGAGGGGTTGAACGATTGATAATGCAGCAATTATTAATGTGGACAGGGAACGAAGGCGATTTGGCTTATCAGGCCGCAGAGCCAGATTAAGACCGGGTCGCGCTTTGCCTGCCGGCCGGCGATCGGCTCAATGGGGAAAGACGTGATGGCCAATTCGTCAGGCAGCGGGAGAATGCGTACGCGTTGCGCGTTTGCCGGTGGCGGCGCATCCGGGCAAGCCGAGCAGGGCGCTGGCGACGAGGGTGGAAGCGGTGCGCACTATCGTGCAGGTGACGCTGACGGCCGAGGACGGTAGAGGAGGATGTGCGATTCGGCGACTAAAAGCAGGGCGTGGTGTACCACGCCCTGCTAGAGGTTATTCGTCGGCGACGCGGATCACCAGCTTGCCGAAATTCTTGCCCTGCAGCAGGCCGATAAACGCCTGCGGCGCCTGCTCCAGCCCGTCGACGATGTCCTCGCGGAACTTGATTTTCCCCTCCTCGACCCAACTGCTCATTTGTTGCAAGAACTCGTCAAAGCGTGAGCCGTAGTCGTCGAAGATGATAAAGCCCTGCATACGGATGCGTTTGCGCAGGATCAGCCCCTCCAGCAGCGGCAAGCGATCCGGCCCCGCAGGCAACCCGGTGGCATTGTAATGGGCGATGATGCCGCACACCGGAACGCGCGCTTTGGTGTTCAACAGCGGCAGTACGGCGTCGAACACCGCCCCGCCGACGTTTTCGTAATAGATGTCGATGCCTTTAGGGCTGGCGGCCGCCAGCTGTTCGGCAAAGTCAGGGGCGCGGTGATCGATGCAGGCGTCGAAACCCAACTCTTCCACCACATAGCGGCATTTTTCCGCCCCGCCGGCGATGCCGACGACGCGGCAGCCTTTCAGCTTACCGATTTGGCCGACCACCGAACCGACCGCCCCGCTGGCGGCGGCCACCACCAGCGTTTCTCCCGCCTGCGGTTGGCCGATGTCGAGCAGCCCCATGTAAGCGGTAAATCCCGGCATGCCCAGCACGCCCAGCAGGCGGGAAGGATGCGGCAGGTGCGGGCCGAGGTTGCGCAGGCCGCTGCCGTCAGACAGGGCGTAATCCTGCCAGCCGTCATAACCCAACACCCAATCGCCGACGTTGAAATCGGGATGCTGTGAAGCCGCTACGCGCGATACCGTGCCGCCCACCATCACCTGACCGATCTCCACCGGCGGCGCGTAGGAGGGGGCATCGCTCATGCGCCCGCGCATATAAGGATCCAGCGACAGATAAACGGTGCGCAGCACCAGCTGTCCGGCGCCGGGCTGCGGTGCGGGGACGGTATCGAGACGGAAGTTGGCCGCCGTCGGTTCACCGTGCGGACGCGAGGCCAGCAGGAAGCGGCGGTTCTGTTGAGAAGAAGGGGACATCGAAAGCTCCTTTGCGTTGCGACAAACAAGATGCGTTAAGCCTAGTCCAGGGGCGGCAAGGCAACGTTACCGAATGTGCTTAGCCTTAGAGCGGAACGATCAGCACGTCGATATGGCTGATATTGATAAAGCGGGCGGCGGAACAGGAGACCTTATTCATCATGCCGTCGCGATGATTGCCGCAGATCAGCAGGTCGAACGGCTGACGGCGGCTGGCGTATTCCAGGCTGTCACCCAGCTCGCCGTGCACGATCAGCGCATCGGCGATCGGGTAACCGGCGCGTTGACGCAGTTCCGCCATAAACAGCCGGGTTTCCTCCTCCATCAACGAGCGCAAATCCCCCAGCATCGGCCCGGCGAAATTATTGTACATTTCCGGGTTGGCGAGGGTGCTTAACAAGGTGATGCTGCCGCCGTAAGGGCGGACGATGGAGACGGCTTTTTCCACCAGGCGGTGGCTGTCAGGGGCAACGGCGACGGTGACCAGAACGTTTTGATACCCCATATCCCACTCCTTGTTGTATCCATCGCATTTCAGGCTGCCGCATCGGCGGCCTTGGCGGAGGTACTGCGTCGGATAAGGGTAGAGCCTGGCGGGGGGAATAAATGTGTTTCGCATCACGCGCGGCAATAAAAGCCGAATTTACCCCGGTTATATAGCAATAAAAGATAAAACCGTTGCCGCACGTAATTTCACTGAATTAAAGCACCTGCGCCCACAGCGTTTTCGGCACCTTGCCCAGATCGAACAATTTACCGGCAACCAGCTCGGCGCGACGGTGGTCGGCGGCGCGGTACATGTTGCTCATTTCTTTATCATTTTCAATGGAGTAGTTCAGTTTGTCGTACACCTTCTCCAGGCTGTCCAAAGAGGAGCATTTACGGAATGTCAGCAGATATTCGAGCGTATCGGTCATGATTAAAATATAGCCTGTTAATAGTTAAAGCCGGGTGAATAACACATCGGCGGCTCACGGCGACGCCGTCGAGGCAGCGATGTACGACCTGACAAAAATCATTTCAAGTAGATAAATTGCACCGGGTAATGATGTCACGCCGCACGTAACGGCGCTTTGATAAATCATAATATGCCAGTGCGCCGTCAGCAATCTCATCCTGCTGATAAACGGATAAATAGGGAAAGTCTCAGGGCGGCTGACGGCCGACGCGTCGTCGTTCTTGCCGTGCACAAGCTCGCGGCGCCGCGCCAGGCCATCTTTTGCGGTGATTTTTTCACCGTCCGTGGTGCCGCTGCGGCATTGGGCGGTGTTTGTCGTCGTCGCTTGCGCTGAAAAGCCGTTTTTCTCGATGGGGAAATATGAAGAGTAAAACAAAACTGCGTTTTATTTTATGACAATGAAGTGATGAAAACGTAAGCCATGTAAATAATCTCTGGGGGAGAGAGAATTATCACGGCGACAGAAAAAGAAATAAAAGGCATTAAAGTTTTATGGATTGCTGCCGATATGTCGTTTTGGGGAACTCTAATGTAGAAAAAGCATTCTTGCATCGCGCTAATACGGAAACATATCGTTACGTCTGTTAGCTTGTTCACTACGCCTGCGAATCATTGATAAGCCATAATCACCTGATGTGGAAAATTAGAACAGCTTCAGGCTGAGGGCTTAAGTCAAATCCGATAGCTAATAACCTTATAGTTTACGCAGGTTATTTTTCAGCTTGGATATTTTTTAGTAACTCAAATGGTTATTTATACTGAGTTTGTCGCCTATATACAGATTTTTGTTCTGTTATTTTGGTTTGGTGATGCTTTTGTTCGAATTGATCTAAAAAAGATAATTTTTTGGCGGATAAACATTGTTTTTAAGACGTTTTTTTACCTATGGCTATTTTGTGAACAAAATGGCGGTCAATAAGCGAGCGTATTTGGGTGTATTTGGCTTAATTATTTTTTATTTTTGTGATCTATGTCACATTGTATTTAAAATTGCCTCTCACTTACATTGTGTGTGCTAATGGTTCGGGGGTAGAGTTGCGCTGCTTTAGGAATAATCTTATTAAATTTGTAAAAATAGTTTCATGGTGACTAAACACTATCGAAGCAGAATGCTGTACATCCATACACGTTGGTTTACGCTCGTAGCAAATACTGAACAGTGGTCAAATTTAGCGATTGTTGAAAATTATAGCAGTCGTTTTTGAGAGATTAATTTGCCAGCTTTGGGAAACAACCCAGGTCACGGGCGATAAAATTTATCACCCAGCGTATGTTTTTAAACATAGTCTGTCGGGATGGGGAATATGGGTACGTCTGAATTACTTAAGCATATTTATGACATCAATCTGTCATATTTACTTTTAGCACAGCGTTTGATCAACGATGAAAAAGCCTCCGCGATGTTCCGTCTTGGTATTGATGAAGCCATGGCCGATGCGCTGGCGCAGCTGACTTTGCCGCAAATGGTTAAACTGGCCGAGACCAACCAGCTGGTTTGCCACTTCCGCTTTAACGAAAGCCAGACCATCGAACGCCTGACCAAAGAGTCGCGCGTCGACGATCTGCAACAAATCCATACCGGCATTTTGCTATCAAGCCATTTACTGCAAGAGCTATCGAGTAAAGACGCTAGCCCGACGAAGAAAAGAGCCTGATGATGGTTGAGAAAAGTATCGTTCAAGAAGCCAAGGACATTCAGCTCGCCATGGAGCTGATTTCGCTGGGAGCCCGATTGCAGATGCTGGAGAGCGAAACCCAGCTCAGCCGCGGGCGCTTGATTAAACTTTACAAGGAGTTACGCGGCAGCCCGCCGCCAAAAGGAATGTTACCGTTCTCAACCGACTGGTTTATGACCTGGGAACAAAATATTCACTCGTCGATGTTTTACAACGCCTACCTGTTTCTGATGAAAAGCGGGCAGTGCAGCGGAGTGGAGGCGGTGATCAAAGCCTATCGCCTCTACCTGGAGCAGTGTCCTCAGCAGGCCGGTGAGGCGCCGTTGCTGGCGCTGACCCGTGCCTGGACGCTGGTGCGTTTCGTCGACAGCGGCATGCTGCAGCTCTCTGCCTGCAGCTGCTGCGGCGGCGCATTTATCACCCACGCGCACCAGCCGCTGAACGGTTTCATCTGCAGTTTATGCCAACCCCCATCCCGCGCCGTAAAAAGACGTAAACTTTCGCCGCAACTGGCCGATATTATTCCTCAACTGCTGGACGAGCAGGTCAAACGCGCCATTTGAGCCGCCACATTGCCGGCTCTCGGCAATGAATACCGACGTGTGATACGCAGGGGCGGCATGCCGCCCCCAGACACGCAGCCTGGTCTGTGCGCCAGGGCGCGTTTGCCCCACCTTCCATCCACATTGTTAATTTAAGGAATGCGTGTGCTAGTTATTTTGGGTTATCTGGTGGTATTGGGTGCGGTGTTTGGCGGCTACCTGATCGTGGGCGGCCATCTCGGTGCGTTGTATCAGCCGGCGGAGTTTCTGATTATCGGCGGGGCGGGGGTCGGCGCTTTCATCGTCGGCAACAACGGCAAGGCAATCAAAGCCACGCTGCGCGCGCTGCCGCGGCTGATGCGCCGTTCCAAATACAACAAAGATCTGTACATGGATCTGATGGCGCTGCTGTTCCGCCTGCTGGCCAAATCGCGCCAGCAGGGCATGCTGTCGCTCGAGTTCGATATCGATAATCCGCAAGAAAGTGAAATTTTTTCTAATTATCCGCGCATCCTTGCCGATAACACCCTGGTGGAGTTCATTACCGACTATTTACGGCTGATGGTGAGCGGCAATATGAATGCGTTCGAGATCGAAGCGCTGATGGACGAAGAGATCGAAACCTACGAGCAGGAAAGCGAAGTGCCCGCCGGCAGCCTGGCGATGGTGGGCGACTCCTTGCCGGCGTTCGGTATCGTCGCGGCGGTGATGGGGGTGGTGCACGCCCTGGCTTCGGCCGATCGGCCGGCCGCGGAACTGGGCGCGCTGATCGCCAACGCCATGGTCGGTACTTTCCTCGGCATTCTGCTGGCCTACGGCTTCATCTCGCCGCTGGCCACATTGCTGCGCCAGAAGAGCGCCGAAAACGTCAAGATGATGCAGTGCATCAAGGTCACGCTGCTGTCGAGCCTGAACGGCTACGCGCCGCAGATCGCCGTCGAGTTTGGCCGCAAAACGCTGTATACCACCGAACGTCCTTCTTTCGTTGAGCTGGAAGAACACGTGCGCCGCGTGAAAGCGCCGGCGCAGCAGGCGACGGAAGAAGAAGAAGCATGAAACAGAATCATCCGGTCGTTCTGGTCAGAAAGCGCAAGTCACATCATGCCGCCCATCACGGCGGCTCCTGGAAGATCGCTTATGCCGACTTTATGACGGCGATGATGGCGTTCTTCCTGGTGATGTGGCTGCTGGCGATCGCCAGCCCGCAGGAGCTGACGCAAATCGCCGAATATTTCCGCACGCCGCTCAAGGTGGCCCTGACCAGCGGCGACAAGAGCAGCTCCGAAAGCAGCCCGATCCCGGGCGGCGGCGACGATCCTACGCAGCAGCACGGCCTGGTGAGAAAGCAGGTCGATTCGCCGGACAAGCGCGCCGAAGAGCTGCGCCTGAACAAGCTGCGCGAAAAGCTGGATGAGTTGATTGAGTCCGATCCGCGCCTGAAGGCGCTGCGCCCGCATCTGCTGATCAACATGATGGACGAGGGGCTGCGCATCCAGATTATCGATAGCCAAAACCGGCCGATGTTCAAAACCGGCAGCGCGCAGGTCGAGAGCTATATGCGCGATATTCTGCGGGCGATAGCGCCGATCCTCAACGATTTGCCCAACAAGATCAGCCTGTCCGGCCACACCGATGATATCCCTTACGCCAGCGGCGAGCGCGGCTACAGCAACTGGGAACTGTCGGCCGATCGCGCCAACGCCTCCCGGCGCGAGCTGATCGCCGGCGGCCTGGCGGAAGGCAAGGTGCTGCGGGTGGTGGGCATGGCGGCCACCATGAGCCTGAAACAGCACGGCGCCGATGACGCGATTAACCGTCGCATCACCGTGCTGGTGCTGAATAAGCAAACGCAAGAAGGCATCGAACATGAAAATGCCGAAAGCAACGCGATGGATATCGCCCAGCCGGACAGCCTGAAACAGCTGGCGCCGTCGGCGACTGCGCTGGCCAGCCAAACGCCGGAGCCCTCGGCGGCAGCCCCGGAGCCGGCGGCGTCAACGCCAGCGCCGAGCGTCCCAGCGCAGGCATCCCCGGCGATAGCCCCGGCCGATCAGGCGCCGGAACAACCGGCGGCCGCACCCGCACCGACTAACCGCGACTCACAGCCAGAGGTGACCCCGTGAGCATGGACATTAGCGATTTTTATCAGACCTTCTTTGATGAGGCGGACGAGTTGCTGGCCGACATGGAGCAACATCTGCTGGAGCTGGATCCGCTGGCCCCCGATATCGAGCCGTTGAACGCCATCTTCCGCGCGGCGCACTCGATCAAGGGCGGCGCGGCGACCTTTGGCTTTTCGGTGCTGCAGGAAACCACCCACCTGCTGGAGAACCTGCTGGACGGTGCAAGACGCCAGGAAATGAGCCTGAGCACCGAGATTATCAACCTGTTTCTGGAAACCAAAGACATTATGCAGGAGCAACTGGACGCCTATAAAACCTCGCAACAGCCTGACGCCGAAAGCTTTGAATACATTTGCCAGGCGCTGCGCCAGCTGGCGTTGGAAGCGCAACAGCAGCAGGCGGCGCCCGCGGCTCAACCGGCCGTTCAGCAGCCTGTCGTGAAGCCGGCGGCTGCGCCGGCGGCGATCGAAGGCGGCATGCGCATCAGCCTGAACGGGCTGAAAGCCAGTGAAATTCCCTTGATGTTGGAAGAGCTGGGCAACCTCGGTGAGGTTAAAGACCCTCATCAGACGGAACACAGTCTGGACGTGACGTTGCTCACCTCCGCCAGCGAAGACGACATCAGCGCCGTGCTGTGCTTCGTGCTGGAACCGGAACAAATCAGCTTCTCGACGCCGACGCCGAGCGAACCGGCCGCCGCAGAAGCTAGCTTACCGGCAGCGGTCGCCGTGCCGGAACCTGCGCCAGCGCCGGTCGCCAGCGCCGCGCCGCCTGCCGCCAAACCGGCCGCCGCAGCGGCGGAAGCGCCGAAAGCGCGCGCCAAGGCGAGCGAGTCCACCAGCATTCGTGTGGCGGTGGAAAAGGTGGATCAGCTGATCAACCTGGTGGGCGAGCTGGTGATCACCCAGTCGATGCTGGCGCAGCGCTCCGGCACGCTCGATCCGGTCAACCACGGCGATCTGCTGAACAGCATGAGCCAGCTGGAGCGTAACGCGCGCGATCTGCAGGAGTCGGTGATGTCGATCCGCATGATGCCGATGGAATACGTCTTCAGCCGCTACCCGCGCCTGGTGCGCGATCTGGCCGGCAAGCTGAACAAGCAGGTGGAGCTGACGCTGCAGGGCAGCTCGACCGAACTGGACAAGAGCCTGATCGAACGCATCATCGATCCGTTGACGCACCTGGTGCGCAACAGCCTCGATCACGGTATCGAAGAGCCGGCCACCCGCATCGCCGCCGGCAAATCGGCGGTGGGCAATCTGGTGCTGTCGGCCGAACATCAGGGCGGCAACATCTGTATTGAGGTTATCGACGACGGCGCCGGCCTGAACCGCGAAAAAATTCTCGCCAAGGCCGCGTCGCAAGGGCTGGCGGTGAGCGACAGCATGAGCGACGAAGAAGTCGGCATGCTGATCTTCGCGCCGGGCTTCTCCACCGCCGAGCAGGTGACCGACGTTTCCGGCCGCGGCGTCGGCATGGACGTGGTGAAACGGAATATTCAGGAGATGGGCGGCCACGTCGAGATCCGTTCGCAGGCCGGCAAAGGCACCACCATCCGCATCCTGCTGCCGCTGACGCTGGCGATCCTCGACGGCATGTCGGTCAAGGTGAACGACGAAGTCTTTATCCTGCCGCTGAACGCGGTGATGGAGTCGCTGCAGCCGCAGGCGGAAGACTTGCATCCGCTGGCCGGGGGCGAACGCGTGCTGCAGGTGCGCGGCGAATACCTGCCGCTGGTGGAGCTGTATCGGGTATTCGAAGTGGACGGCGCCAAAACCGACGCCACGCAGGGCATCGTCGTTATCCTGCAAAGCGCCGGCCGCCGCTATGCGTTGCTGGTGGATCAACTGATCGGCCAGCACCAGGTGGTGGTGAAGAATCTGGAAAGCAACTACCGCAAAGTGCCGGGCATCTCCGCCGCGACCATTTTGGGCGACGGCAGCGTGGCCTTGATCGTCGATGTCTCGGCGTTGCAAACCTTGAACCGTGAAAAGCGTCTGACGGACGCCGCCGCATAATAATGAATTTATTGATTTAAAAGGTGAATGATATGGCAGGATTGGCAGCCGTCAGCAAATTGGCTGGCGAAACGGTAGGGCAAGAGTTTCTGATTTTCACCCTGGGCAATGAGGAGTACGGCATCGATATCCTCAAGGTGCAGGAAATTCGCGGCTACGATCAGGTGACCCGCATCGCCAACACGCCGGCGTTCATCAAGGGTGTCACCAACCTGCGCGGCGTGATTGTCCCGATCATCGATCTGCGGGTGAAATTCTCGCAGCAAAGCGTGTCTTACGATGAAAACACCGTGGTGATCGTGCTGAACTTTGGTCAGCGCGTGGTGGGCATCGTGGTCGACGGCGTTTCCGACGTGCTGTCGCTGACCGCCGAGCAGATCCGCCCGGCGCCGGAGTTCGCGGTGACGCTGGCGACCGAATACCTCACCGGTCTCGGTTCGCTGGGCGAGCGCATGCTGATCCTGGTGGATATCGAAAAGCTGCTGAGCAGCGAAGAGATGTCGCTGGTCGACAGCGTGGCGAAAAGCGTCTGATTCATGACCCCAGGGGGCAGGGCGCTGCCCCCTTCATCCATCACTCTTCCTGACCTGTCGCGGCGCCGCAGACCGCGCCCGGAACCCCCACTAAAAATAGTTACTTTCCCGCATAAAGTTTTGCCGCACGGCGCCGATAACTCTCACATTCAACGTCATCAGAGCCTGTCTGCGCGGGCTTCAACAAGGGAAATCATGTTAAATCGTATGAAGGTGGTCACCAGCCTGTTGCTGGTGTTGGTGCTGTTTGGCGCCTTGCAGTTGATTTCGGGCGGACTCTTTTTCTCCTCGCTGAAAAGCGATAAGGAAAACTTTACCGTCCTGCAAACGATCCGCCAGCAGCAGTCTGAATTGAACGAAAGCTGGGTCAACCTGCTGCAGACTCGTAATACCCTGAACCGAGCGGGTATTCGTTACATGATGGATACCAACAAAATCGGCAGCGGTGCCACCGTCACCGATCTGTTGACTTCGGCGAAGAGCATGCTGACGGTCGCGGAACAGCATTACGCCGCCTATGAAAAAATCCCTCTCGATCCGCGTCAGGACGTGCAGTCCGCGGAAAAATTCAAGCAACAGTATGACATCTTGCACGGTGCTTTGACCGAACTGATTCAGCTGTTGGGCGAAGGCAAAATCAATGCCTTCTTCGATCAACCGACACAAAGCTATCAGGATGGCTTCGAGCAGATCTACAACACCTACCTGGCACAAAACGACAAGCTGTACCAAGGCGCGGTAGAAGACAGCAACAAGTCGTTCTCCTCGGCCATTTGGACGCTGGTGATCGTGTTGCTGGTCGTGTTGGCCGTGATCGTGCTCGTTTGGACCGGCATCCATCATATCCTGGTGCGCCCGCTGAACCGCATGATTGACCACATCAAACAGATCGCCGCCGGCGACCTGACTCAGCAGATCGTCGTCACCAGCCGCAACGAAATGGGCGTGCTGGCGGCCAGCCTGAAACACATGCAAAGCGAACTGATCGAAACCGTCAGCGGCGTGCGTCAGGGCGCGGACGCCATCTACAGCGGCGCGTCTGAAATCGCCGCGGGCAACAACGATCTCTCCTCCCGCACCGAGCAGCAGGCCGCTTCGCTGGAAGAGACCGCCGCCAGCATGGAACAGCTGACCGCGACGGTGAAACAGAACGCCGAAAACGCCCGTCAGGCTTCACAGCTGGCGCTGAGCGCCTCCGAAACCGCGCAGAAGGGCGGCAAGGTGGTGGCCAACGTGGTGCAGACCATGCACGACATCGCCGGCAGCTCGCAGAAAATCGCCGATATCACCGGCGTGATCGACGGCATCGCCTTCCAGACCAACATCCTGGCGTTGAACGCCGCGGTGGAAGCGGCGCGCGCCGGCGAGCAGGGCCGCGGCTTCGCGGTGGTGGCCGGTGAAGTGCGCAACCTGGCGCAGCGCAGCGCGCAGGCGGCCAAAGAGATCAAAGGCCTGATCGAAGACTCGGTCAGCCGCGTCGATATGGGTTCCGTGCTGGTGGAAAGCGCCGGCGAAACCATGGGCGACATCGTCAACGCCGTCACCCGCGTGACCGACATCATGGGCGAAATCGCCTCGGCTTCGGACGAACAGAGCCGCGGGATCGATCAGGTTGGCCAGGCGGTAGCGGAAATGGACCGCGTGACCCAGCAGAACGCCTCGTTGGTGGAAGAGTCCGCCTCGGCGGCGGCGGCGCTGGAAGAACAGGCCAGCATGCTGACCCAGTCGGTGGCGGTATTCCGCCTGAGGGCGGAAGGCCAGGAAGAGTTTAAAGCGCCTGTCACCAGCAAGGCGACGGTAACACCGGTAATCAATCATAAGAAAATGAACGCCAGCGACCTGCAGGATAACTGGGAAACGTTCTGACCGGTATCGGGCCTCTCTCGCAGCGGCCCTTTCCCCTACGTAGGCCGGTCGCCGGCCGGCTGCAAGGAGGTTCACAGTGTTTAACCGAATCCGTATCTCTACCAGCTTGTTCCTGTTGTTGATGACCTTCTGCGTTCTGCAGTTGGCCAGCAGCGGCCTGTCGTATTCCGCGTTTCGTTCCGATAACCACAACCTCGACATCATCACCCTCGGCAGCCAGCAGCGCGATTCGCTCAGCCTGAGCTGGGTGTCGCTGTTGCAGGCGCGCAATACGCTTAACCGCGCCGGCACCCGTGCGGCGCTGAAACTGCCGCAGGAGCAGGTGAACGAATTGATGAGCAGCGCCCGCAGTTCGCTGCAGAAGGCCGATCTTTATTTCAATCAGTTCATGGCGGTTGAGCGCAGCAGTGAGCAACAGAGTCAGCAGACGGCAACCACCAAGGCCAGCTACGAGCGGCTGCGCGGCGCGCTGCGCGAGCTGATCGGCTTCCTGGAGAAAGGGGAGCTGCAGGCGTTTATGGACCAGCCGACGCAGAAAACCCAGGACCTGTTCGAAGCCGACTTCGTGCAGTACCTGCAGTTGGTCAACGGCGACATCAGCGAAGCCAGAGACGCCAACCAGTTCTCCTTCACGCTGGCGGGCCTGATGCTGGCGGGGGCGGTCTTGATGCTGATCGTGGTGACCGGCAGCGCCATGTGGTGGTTACGCACCATGCTGGTACAGCCGCTGAACCAGATCCGCAGCCACTTTGAACGCATCGCCGCCGGCGATTTGGCGACGCCGATTCAGGTGTATGGCCGCAATGAAATCAGCATGCTGTTCGCCAGCCTGCAACGCACGCAGCAGTCGCTGATCGGCACCGTCGGCGCGGTGCGCGACGGGGCGGAGTCGATTCTGATCGGCCTGCAGGAGATCGCCGAAGGCAACAACGATCTCTCTTCCCGCACCGAGCAGCAGGCCGCGTCGCTGGAACAGACCGCCGCCAGCATGGAACAGCTGACCGCCACGGTGAAACAGAACGCCGATAATGCGCGACAGGCTTCTCAACTGGCGCGCGACGCCTCGGCCACCGCGGCCAAGGGCGGCGAACTGGCCGGCGACGTGGTGACCACCATGCACGATATCGCCAACAGTTCGCAGAAAATCGGCGCCATCACCAGCGTGATTGACGGCATCGCCTTCCAGACCAACATTCTGGCGCTCAATGCGGCGGTGGAAGCGGCGCGCGCCGGTGAACAGGGGCGCGGTTTCGCCGTGGTCGCCGGCGAAGTGCGCAACCTGGCGAGCCGCAGCGCGCAGGCGGCGAAAGAGATCAAGGTGCTGATCGATGAATCGGTCAGCCGCGTCAAACACGGCTCGGTGCTGGTGGAAAACTCCGGCGCCACCATGCAGGACATCGTGCGTTCGGTGACCCGCGTGACCGATATCATGGGCGAGATCGCGTCGGCTTCGGATGAACAGAGCCGCGGCATCGAGCAGGTGACGCAGGCGGTGACCCAGATGGATCAGGTCACCCAGCAGAACGCCGCGCTGGTGGAAGAGTCCGCTTCTGCCGCCACCGCGCTGGAAGAGCAGGCCATTACCCTGGCTGACGCGGTCGCGGTATTCCGTCTGGCGGACGATAACTTCGTCGCGCCAGGTAACAGCAACAACGCAGTTTCACCCGTGGTAAAGGAAGCCCAAGATTGTTAAACCGCATAAGCAGCACGTGTTTCCCCGGTGAGGTGGCATGAAACAGGTGCCGTCAACTTCTAACCGGGATACTGCGTCGATGTTGACGCAAATGGTGCAGCGCCTGCCGCTGTCGGACGTGCATTTTCGCCGTATCAGCCAGTTGATTTATCAACGCGCCGGCATCGTGCTGGCGGAGCATAAGCGCGAGATGGTTTACAACCGTCTGGTGCGCCGGCTGCGGCTGTTGGGACTGCACGATTTCGGCGACTACCTGGCGCTGCTGGAAAGCGATCCGAACAGCGCGGAGTGGCAGGCGTTTATCAACGCGCTGACCACCAACCTGACGGCCTTTTTCCGCGAGGCGCATCACTTCCCGATCCTGGCGGAACACGCGCGCTCGCGGCCGAACGGCTACAGCGTCTGGAGCACCGCGGCCTCGACCGGCGAAGAGCCGTATTCGATCGCCATCACGCTGAGCGATGCATTGGGCCAGCGGGCCGGCAGTTGCCAGGTCTGGGCCAGCGACATCGATACGCAGGTGCTGGAAAAAGCGGAAGCGGGCGTTTACCGCCAGGAAGATCTGCGCACCCTGACGCCGACCCAAATGCAGCGCTATTTCCTGCGCGGCACCGGGCCGCATCAGGGGCTGGTGCGCGTGCGGCCGGAACTGGCGGCGCGGGTGAACTTTCAGCCGCTGAACCTGCTGGCGCCGGAGTGGGCGCTGCCGGGGCAGTTCGACGCCATTTTTTGCCGCAACGTCATGATCTATTTCGATAAGGCGACGCAGGAGCGCATCCTGCGCCGCTTCGTTCCCTTGCTTAAGCCGGGGGGGCTGATGTTCGCCGGCCACTCCGAGAATTTCAGCCAAATCAGCCGGGATTTCTACTTGCGTGGGCAGACTGTGTATGGGCTGACCAAGGAGAGGTAATGAGTAAAATCAGAGTGTTATGCGTAGACGATTCGGCACTGATGCGTCAGCTGATGACGGAAATCGTGAACGGCCACGCCGACATGGAAATGGTGGCGACCGCGCCGGATCCGCTGGTGGCGCGCGATCTGATCAAAAAATTTAATCCCCAGGTGCTGACGCTGGACGTCGAGATGCCGCGCATGGACGGGCTGGATTTCCTCGAGAAGCTGATGCGCCTGCGGCCGATGCCGGTGGTGATGGTCTCTTCGCTGACCGGCAAAGGCTCGGAAATCACGCTGCGCGCGCTGGAGCTGGGCGCGGTGGACTTCGTGACCAAACCGCAGCTCGGCATTCGCGAAGGCATGTTGGCTTACAGCGAGCTGATTGCCGAGAAGATCCGCACCGCCGCCAGGGCGCGCCTGCCACAGCGTTCCAACAGCCCGGCGCCGGCGATCCTCAGCCACGCGCCGCTGCTGAGCAGTGAAAAACTGATCGCCATCGGCGCTTCCACCGGCGGCACCGAAGCGATCCGCCAGGTGCTGCAGCCGCTGCCTGCCACCAGTCCGGCGCTGCTGATCACCCAGCACATGCCGCCCGGTTTCACCCGTTCGTTCGCCGAGCGGCTGAACAAGCTGTGTCAGATCACGGTGAAAGAAGCGGAGGACGGCGAGCGCGTGCTGCCGGGCCATGCCTACATCGCGCCGGGAGACCGCCACCTGGAACTGGCGCGCAGCGGCGCCAACTATCAGGTGAAGCTGCATGACGGCCCGGCGGTTAACCGCCATCGTCCGTCTGTCGACGTGCTGTTCCGCTCGGTGGCGCAATATGCCGGCCGCAATGCGGTGGGCGTGATCCTCACCGGCATGGGCAACGACGGGGCGGCGGGGATGCTGGAGATGCACCGCGCCGGGGCCTATACCCTGGCGCAAAACGAGGCGAGCTGTGTGGTGTTCGGCATGCCGCGCGAGGCGATCGCCGGCGGCGGCGTCAGCGAAGTGGTCGAGCTGGACAGGATGAGCCAGCGCATGTTGGCGCAGATCGCCGGCGGCCAGGCATTGCGCATTTGATTTTAGTCCGCAGGGTCTACTCGGCGGCGATATGACCCAGGTTCGCCGCGCGGCGGCCTGCGGTTTTGCATCATTAAACGGTTAACTATTTCAGGAGTAACAATGGCAGACAAGAACCTCAGATTTCTGGTTGTGGACGATTTTTCCACCATGCGTCGCATCGTCAGAAATCTGCTCAAAGAGCTGGGCTTCAACAACGTCGAAGAAGCTGAAGACGGCGCGGATGCGCTGAACAAGCTGCGCGCCGGCGGTTTCGACTTCGTGGTGTCCGACTGGAACATGCCGAACATGGACGGGCTGGAGCTGCTGCAAACCATCCGCGCCGATAGCGCGCTGGCCGCGATGCCGGTATTGATGGTGACGGCGGAAGCCAAGAAAGAAAATATCATCGCGGCGGCGCAGGCCGGCGCCAGCGGTTATGTAGTGAAACCATTTACGGCGGCGACGCTGGAAGAAAAGCTCAACAAGATTTTTGAAAAATTGGGCATGTAAGGAGAGGGCGATGAGAGACATTCCAATGCCTGCCAGCGATGCAGCGACCGCGGGAGAGATCATCTCCCGCATCGGCCAACTGACCCGAATGCTGCGCGACAGCATGCGCGAACTGGGGCTCGATCAGGCGATCGCCCAGGCGGCAGAGGCGATCCCGGATGCGCGCGACCGTCTTGACTATGTCGTAACCATGACGGCGCAGGCGGCGGAACGGGCGTTGAACTGCGTGGAGGCGGCGCAACCGCGCCAGGCGGAGCTGGAATCCGGCGCGAACGCGTTGAAGGGGCGCTGGGACGAGTGGTTCGCCAATCCTATCGAACTGGACGACGCGCGTTCTCTGGTCAACGACACGCGCCAGTATCTGGATCAGGTGCCGGGCCATACGGCCTTCACCAACGCCCAACTGCTGGAGATCATGATGGCGCAGGACTTCCAGGATCTGACCGGTCAGGTGATCAAGCGCATGATGGACGTGGTGCAGGAGATCGAAAAGCAGCTGCTGATGGTGCTGATGGAAAACATGCCGGAGCAGCCGGTGAAGGAAAAACGGCCGAACGACAGCCTGCTGAACGGCCCACAGCTCGATCAGAACGGCGTCGGCGTGATCGCCAACCAGGCGCAGGTCGACGATCTGCTCGACAGCCTCGGTTTCTGAGGCTTATCGGGGCGCGCAGCGGCGCGCCCCGACAACATTCCGCGCAGTTTTCGTCTCATCCCCTAAATAACCCGCCTTTTCCCCCGTTGTTCCGTCAATGACATCGCCAATTTTTTGGCATGCTGACCGCCATTCTTTACCCTCCCGACACAGGAACGGCGTTTCGTGGCTGAAGACAGCGATCTGGAAAAAAGCGAGGCCCCCACGCCCCACAGGCTGGAGAAGGCGCGTGAAGACGGCCAGATCCCGCGTTCCCGCGAACTGACCTCGGTACTGATGCTGCTCTCGGGCCTGGCGATCATCCTGATGTCCGGCAGCAACATGGCGCAACAGTTGGCGGCGATGCTCACGCAGGGCTTGAACTTCGACCACGGCATGGTCAGCAACGATAAACAGATGCTGCGCCAGCTGGGCATGTTGCTGCGCCAGGCGGTGCTGGCGCTGTTGCCGATCATGGCGGGGCTGGTGCTGGTGGCGCTCGCCGCGCCGATGCTGTTGGGGGGCATCCTGTTCAGCGGCAAGTCGATCAAGTTCGACTTGAAACGGCTGAACCCGTTGTCCGGGTTGAAGCGCATCTTTTCCAGCCAGGTGCTGGCCGAGCTGCTGAAAGGGATCCTGAAAGCGACGCTGGTCGGCTGGGTGACCGGCCTCTATCTGTGGCACAACTGGGCGGCGATGCTGCATCTGATGACCCAGCAGCCGCTCGACGCGTTGGGCAATGCGCTGCAGATGATTCTGTTCTGCGGTTTTCTGGTGGTGCTGGGATTGACGCCGATGGTGGCGTTCGACGTGTTCTACCAGCTGTGGAGCCACTTCAAAAAGCTGAAGATGACCAAGCAGGATATTCGCGACGAATTCAAAGACCAGGAGGGGGACCCGCACGTCAAGGGGCGCATTCGTCAGCAGCAGCGGGCGATCGCCCGGCGCCGCATGATGGCCGATGTGCCCAAGGCGGACGTGATCGTCACCAACCCGACGCACTACGCCGTCGCGTTGCAGTACAACGATAAAAAAATGAGTGCGCCGAAAGTGCTGGCCAAGGGCGCCGGTGAAATCGCCTTGCGCATCCGCGAGCTCGGCGCGGAACACCGCATCCCGATGCTGGAGGCGCCGCCGCTGGCGCGTGCGCTGTATCGACACAGCGAAATTGGGCAACATATTCCGGCCACCCTGTATGCCGCGGTCGCCGAAGTGCTGGCCTGGGTGTACCAGCTGCGCCGCTGGCGGCGCGAGGGCGGCCTGATCCCGAAAAAACCTGAACGTTTACCGGTGCCGGAAGCACTGGATTTTGCAAAAGAGAGTGACTCTGATGGCTAATTTGGCCTCCCTGCTTCGTTTGCCGGGCAATTTTAAAGATACGCAGTGGCAGGTGTTGGCCGGCCCGGTGTTGATCCTGCTGATCCTGTCGATGATGGTGCTGCCGTTGCCGGCGTTTATCCTCGACCTGCTGTTTACCTTCAACATCGCGCTGTCGATCATGGTGCTGCTGGTGGCGATGTTCACCCAGCGCACGCTCGAATTCGCCGCCTTCCCGACCATTCTGCTGTTCTCCACGCTGCTGCGTTTGTCGCTCAACGTCGCGTCGACGCGCATCATCCTGCTGGAAGGGCACACCGGTTCCGCCGCCGCCGGCCGCGTGGTGGAGGCCTTCGGCCACTTCCTGGTGGGCGGCAACTTCGCCATCGGTATCGTGGTGTTCATCATCCTGGTGTTGATCAACTTTATGGTGATCACCAAGGGGGCGGGGCGTATCGCCGAAGTGGGCGCGCGCTTCGTGCTGGACGGCATGCCGGGTAAGCAGATGGCGATCGACGCAGACCTGAACGCCGGGTTGATCGGCGAGGACGAAGCGAAGAAACGCCGCGCCGAAGTCACCCAGGAGGCCGATTTCTACGGCTCGATGGACGGCGCCAGTAAATTCGTGCGCGGCGACGCCATCGCCGGCCTGATGATCATGGTGCTGAACGTGGTCGGCGGCCTGTTGGTCGGCGTGGTGCAACACGGCATGGAGCTGGGGGCGGCGGCGGAAAGCTATACGCTGCTGACCATCGGCGACGGCCTGGTGGCGCAGATCCCGGCGCTGGTGATCTCCACCGCCGCCGGCGTTATCGTCACCCGCGTCGCGACCGATCAGGACGTCGGCGAGCAGATGGTGGGCCAGCTGTTCAACAATCCGCGCGTGATGCTGTTGAGCGCCGGGGTGCTCGGGCTGTTGGGCCTGGTGCCGGGCATGCCGAACCTGGTGTTCCTGCTGTTTACCGCGGCTCTGTTGGGTCTTGCCTGGTGGCTGCGCGGCCGTGAACAACAGGCGCCGAGAGCGGTTGAAGAGCCAGTGATGCCGGACAACCCGCAGGCCGCCGAAGCCAGCTGGGCCGACGTGCAGTTGGAAGATCCGCTGGGGATGGAGGTGGGCTACCGGCTGATTCCGATGGTCGATTTTCAACAGAACGGCGAGCTGCTGGGGCGTATTCGCGGTATCCGCAAGAAATTCGCGCAGGACATGGGCTATCTGCCGCCGGTGGTACACATTCGCGACAACCTGGAACTGCCGCCTGCCAGCTACCGCATCCTGATGAAAGGCGTCGAAATCGGCAGCGGTGAAGCGCAGCCGGGCCGCTGGCTGGCGATCAACCCCGGCAATGCCGTGGGCGACCTGGCGGGAGACAAAACCGTCGATCCGGCCTTTGGGCTCGAGGCGGTGTGGATCGACAGTGCCTTGCGCGAGCAGGCGCAGATCCAGGGCTTTACCGTGGTGGAAGCCAGCACCGTGGTGGCGACGCACCTCAATCACCTGATCGGCCAGTTCGCCAGCGAACTGTTTGGCCGCCAGGAAACCCAACAGTTACTGGATCGCGTGTCGCAGGAGATGCCGAAGCTGACCGAAGACTTCGTGCCGGGCGTGGTATCACTGACCACGCTGCACAAGGTGCTGCAAAACCTGCTGGCCGAGCGCGTCTCCATCCGCGATATGCGCACCATCGTCGAAACGTTGGCGGAGCACGCTCCGGCGCAGAGCGATCCTTATGAACTGACCACCGTGGTGCGGGTGGCGCTGGGCCGGGCGATCACGCAGCAGTGGTTCCCGGGCAACGGCGAGATTCAGGTCATCGGTCTGGATACCCAACTGGAGCGTCTGTTGCTGCAGGCGTTGCAGGGCGGCGGCGGGCTGGAGCCGGGGCTGGCCGATCGCCTGCTGGAACAGGCGCGCCAGGCGCTGCAGCGGCAAGAGATGCTCAGCGCGCCGCCGGTGCTGTTGGTTAACCATGCGCTGCGGCCTTTACTGGCGCGCTTCCTGCGTCGCAGCCTGCCGCAGCTCGTGGTGCTGTCCAACCTCGAGATCAACGACGATCGCCAGATTCGCATGACCTCGACCATCGGAGCCGCCTGATGAAACGCTGTCTGTTCGTGCTGTGTTTGCTGGCCCCGTTGACTGCCGGCGCGGTGTCCGGCTCTTGGGTGGCCGAAGGGGCGGGCGTGACGTTGGAACAGGGCGGCATGCGCGATGAGTCCGCCGGTTTGCGGCCGCCGAACGCGCTGCCGGACGCCAATGCGCGCATCACCCGCGTCAGCTGGCGCTACCGTTTGCTGGGGCCGGAGCCGGCCGGGCTGCAGGCCCAGCTCTGCACGGTAAACCGCTGCATTCCGCTCGGCGGCGGCAGTGGCAGCAGCAACGGTCTGCAGGGCGAACCGGCCAATGCGGAATTGCGCTTTGTCTATTACGTGCAGTCGCAAGGCGGGTTGAATCCGCCGCTGCGGGTGATTGGCAATCAGGTGATCGTCAATTACGAATAGGTCGCCGCCCGGTTCGGTGGGGTAGTTTGGCGCCGGCCGGCGTTATGCTTAAGCGATAAAATGAGCCTGGAAATTCAAGACTCACGGCCGCCTTTGTCGCGCGGCACAATCTGGAGCCTGTTTGTGTGACAACAGTCATAATCCTATTTTTATACGTTGTTTCTCTCTTTGTTTTATTGTAATTTCCGCTTAATCTTCAAATTTATGAAGATTAAACGTGCGTGAAGGGCGTTAATTTACCCGTCCCTTAGTAAATTATGCGCAATGTATTAACTATATAAATAATCCTCGCCGTACTCTCATAAAATTAAACTTATATGGAGTATCTATGAAAATTTTAAAATCATACATGCCATTATTACTTTTATGCGTGGCTTTCACCGCTTCGTCAAATAATCACTGCGATCCTTCCCGGACTGAACTGCCCGCCAGTTGCCTCACGGAACAATTCGCCATGTCGGTATTGTGGTATCAGAATGCGGCAGAGGCACGGGCGGCTTTTTATCAAGGGTATCAGTTGGGCAAGCTCCGACTTGAGCAGGAATTAAAGAATAAATCGGAGAAGCCGCGTGCCGTCGTGCTGGATCTTGATGAGACCGTGCTGGATGACAGCCCGCACCAGGCCTGGTTGATAAAGAACCAGTCGTTTTTGCTTGACGGTTGGGATGAATGGGTCGACATGGCAGCGGCGGAAGCCGTGCCCGGCGCTATCGATTTCCTGAGGTTTGCCGATGAAAACGGCGTTACCATTTTCTACCTGAGTGACAGAAAGCAGTCGCAGATTGACGTGACGCTAAAAAATTTACGCCGCATTAATTTGCCTCAGGCGAAAAAAGAAAATCTGTTGTTAAAAACACCGGAGATGCAGGGTAAACAGAGTCGTCGCGACGCGTTGGAAAGCCAGTATGACGTCGTGCTGTATTTTGGCGACAATCTGGCTGACTTTATTGATTCAAAAGGTAAAAGCCAGGCTGAAAGGAATAAAATGATGGAGGATGTGCAGCAAGAATTTGGCAAGCGTTTTATTATCTTCCCGAATCCGATGTATGGCGATTGGTATGGCGGTATTATCGATGGCCAGTTTAAAGCGAAAAACAATGAGCTTTATAAGCTGCGAGCGTCTAAATTGACGCCGTTTAAGTAACAAAAACAGGTAAGGTAAATGTAAGCTGCGGGCATTTATGGTATGAATATAAATACCCTGAAGCGTTTTATTCAATAGGCCGATTCGCTGGCTCTCGATATGAAGTAATTAATAGAATCGATAATATACATCGGATAGTTCCTTGTTGTATCGAGGGCTGTTTAATGTGTTCTGATTTCAACTTTGATTGTCTGGCCGACGGCTGCCGACCTCATCCGGTGAGCGAAGTGGTGGGAGGGGCGCTTCAGGCCAGGATCGCCAGGCCGTTGCGTTCCACCAGCGTCAACAGCTTCATCGCGGCGGAGTTCGGTTGCGCTTCGCCGCGCTCCCATTTCTGTACCGCCTTTTTGCTGACGTTGAGATACAGCGCAAACACCGGCTGGCTGACGTTTTCGCGTTCGCGCAATGCGCGGATCTCGGCCGGCCCGAACTGTTTCACCGGCCGCAGGCACAGCATGTCGAAGGTGCGCATGGTCACGTCGTCGACGAAACCGGCGCGGTGCAGGCCCTGAACTTCCTGGTGGATCTCGGCAAGAATTTTACTCATCGCTTAGCCTCCGCAATTCCTTGTTGTTGACCAGCTGGTAAAGTCTGAATGGCGAATAATCCAGATACAGCGCAGCCAGATGTTTCAATCCTTGTAACTCGTCCGTACTGATGTTTTCTCTCTCGCTTTTGGCAAAGCCGCGCATAAAAAACAGGCGTTCTTCATCGCGAAAAACGATCAGTACCCGATAGCCGCCCCGTTTGCCCGCACCCGTCCGAGCGATGCGCTTTTTGTATACGCAACCGCCAAGATTGGCGTCGTACAGCTGACGTTGCATCTCTCGCGCCGCTTTCACTATCGTGGCGTCGCTGATGCGCTCGCGCGCGGCAAAACCCAGAAAGGTTTTGGTGAGATAAATATCGGCCATTCGCTCTCCCTGCGAATCTATACCCGTTAAGGGTATATTTCAAGTGGTTTAAAAATAACCACAGGGTGACAAGCGGCCAAAGGGAAAGAAACAGCCAAATTCACGGCATGCGCAGCCTGGCGCATAGCGTTAAGGGAATTCAGAAAGCGGTAAGAAGAAAATGCGAGAGGCTGCGCATAACCGGGGAAACCCGCGCCCGGCGGTGCGTTCACCGGGCGAAATGAGTCAGGTCAGACGCCGATTTTTCTGCCGAGCAGGCTGCCGGCGTGCGACTGGCCGTCCGGGCCATACAGCGATTTATTGTTCTTGCTCAGGATCGCCAGCGCCTGAGCGTTATGGTCGATCTGCTGATTGAGCAGCAGGCCATTGTGCTGATTCTTTTCGCGCAGCGTTTGGCTCAGCAGTTGAACGCGTTGCCAGCGATCGGCCAGGGGCGCATGGCTGGCGTAGGGCGCGCGTTGCCCGCAGGCTTTTTCCTGCCCCAGGCGCTGTTGCTCGAGGTAGGCGACCGTCGCCAGCAGCTGGCTTTTGGCATCGGTGACGCGCTGCAGCGCCACGCCGGGCAACTGGCCGGAACACAGCAAGTCGTGCTCTTCCTCCAGCACGCCATTGAGCGCCTGCAGCGTTTCCAACAGTTTATCCAGCAGTTGTGCCAGGTTTTCCATAGTGATGACTTATCCTTTACCGCTACTCGCCGCCGCGCCGTCAGTCGCGCCCGGCGATCCATTGAATGTCGCTCTGCGCGTCTTGCAGCAGCGCGTCGGCGATTTTGCCGGCGTCCATCTTCAGTTCGCCGCTGCGGATCGCCTGCTTGATGGCCTCGACCCGGCCCATATCGATATCCTGGGTGCCCGGCTGCATCAGGCGCGCCTGCGCCTCGCTCAGCTTGACCTGCGTGCCGCTGACGGCCGTTTCGGCCACGGCGGCCTTACGCGGTTGGAGCGGGTTGTCGGCCGGGGTTTCACGCGGTTGCACAGTGGAAACCGGCTGTAACCGCTGGGTGCGATCGATACTCATGGTCCATCTCCGTTTACGCCGTGACCGCTCTCGGGCGACGACGCTGCAATGAAAGTGTTGCGGCCCTGGTGGCCGATAAAATGCTGCTTGATTTGTCTTATCGGCAAGGTTTGCGGAACCTTTACTTTTTTATAACGTAATGCGGATCGCGCCGTCGTCCCCGACCACGCCGCTGACGATCTGCCCGGACGCCATGCGCACCCGCACGCTGTCTTCGGCGGCGGCGTTGTTCATCGCCTTACCCGAACCGCTGATGTTGAATCCTTCGCCCTGCGCGTTGACCTGTACCGATTGCCCGGCCTTGATAATCCAGGCTCGGCGCAGCATGGCGAGGGTCAGCGGTTGGCCGGGGCTGATGTTGCGCAGGCTGACGGCGCCCAACGCCTTGCCCGCTTCGGTCAGCGCGCGCGGCGGCAGGGTATCGAGCCGGCCTTCTTTCAACGTCAGATCCGCCGCGGTCAACCGGCTGCCGGCGCTGATGCCGCGCGCCGAAACCAGATAGCGGCCGAACACTTGCACCTGCGTCTGGATAAAACGCCGCTCCTGGCCACAGCGCGCCGAAATACTGACGTTGCCGCCGATCCGCGCGTTGGGCGGCAGCGACAGCTGCGGCAGTTCGCAGGCGGGCCATTGGGCCGGCGGCGTGCGCACCCGCACTTTCACCTGCACCGGTTCGCCGCTGAACTTGCCTTGGATGAAGCTTTCGATTTGCGTCGCCAGATCGTCGGCGCGCGCGTTCAGACTGCACAGCAGGCCGATAAGCAGCAGCATTTTACCTTTCATCGTCATCTTCTCAAGCCTCATCGGGATACGCGTAAGTGTACCCGCAGCGCGCGCAGGCTAAGCAGATAAATAGCGCCCCATTTTGCGTTTATTCCCGCGATAGGGTGGCGCAGGGGGCGTTTATGCTGTCGACTCCAAATTCTAACCTCGCGGAGGGAGCATGCTCGACAAACTGGACGCGGCTCTGCGCTTTGGCCAAGAGGCGCTGAACTTGCGCGCCCAGCGGCAGGAAATTCTGGCCGCCAATATCGCCAACGCAGATACGCCGGGTTATCAGGCGCGGGATATCGATTTCGCCAGCCAATTGAACAAAGTGCTGGAACAAGGGCGCGTCAACGGCAACGGCATGTCGCTGAACCTGACGGCGGCGCGCCACATCCCGGCGCAGACCCTGCAGCCGCCGCAGCTCGATCTGTTGTACCGGGTGCCGGACCAGCCATCGATGGACGGCAACACGGTGGACATGGATCGCGAACGCACCAACTTTGCCGATAACAGCCTGAAATATCAGACCGACCTGACGCTGCTCAACGGGCAGATCAAAGGGATGATGTCCGTGCTGCAACAAGGATAAGGCGCATGTCTTTACTGAACATTTTTGATATCTCCGGCTCGGCGCTATCGGCGCAATCCCAGCGCATGAACGTCAGCGCCAGCAACATGGCCAACGCCGACAGCGTGACTGGCCCGGACGGCGAGCCTTACCGCGCCAAGCAGGTGGTGTTCCAGGTCGCGGCGGCGCCCGGGCAGCCGACCGGCGGCGTGCGCGTCGCCCAGGTGGTGGACGATCCGGCGCCCGAACGTCTGGTGTATCAGCCGGGCAACCCGCTGGCGGACGCCAAGGGCTACGTGCGCATGCCGAACGTCGACGTGGTGGGGGAAATGGTCAACACCATCTCCGCTTCCCGCAGCTACCAGGCCAACGTCGAGGTGCTCAACACCACCAAGTCGATGATGATGAAAACCCTGACGCTGGGTCAGTAACCGGAGGTTCCCATGGCTATCGCCGCAACCACCAACGAGTCGTTGGACAACACCGTCATCGGTAACAACAGCAAAAATACCAACAGCCAGGATCTGCACAACAGCTTCCTGACGCTGCTGGTGGCGCAGTTGAAAAACCAGGATCCGACCAATCCGATGCAGAACAACGAACTGACTTCGCAGCTGGCGCAGATCAACACCGTTCAGGGCATCGAAAAGCTCAACACCACGCTGGGGTCGATCTCCGGCCAGATCAACAGCAATCAGTCACTGCAGGCGACTGCGCTGATCGGTCACGGCGTAATGGTGCCGGGCAACAACATTCTGGTCGGCAGCAAGGACGGCAAGGTCAGCACCACGCCGTTCGGCGTGGAACTGGAGCGCGCCGCCGATCAGGTGACCGCCACCATCACCAACGCCAGCGGGCAGGTGGTGCGCACCATCGAAATCGGCGGCCTGACCGCCGGCGTACACGCCTTCACCTGGGACGGTTCGCTGGATGACGGCACCACCGCGCCTGACGGTGCCTACAAAGTGGCGGTTAACGCCAAAGGCAACGGCGAGCAGCTGGTGGCGCGCAGCCTGCACTTCGGGCTGGTCAACGGCGTGATCCGCGACGGCAACGGCGCCAAATTGGATCTCGGCCTGGCGGGCAACGCCACCCTGGAAGACGTGCGACAGATCTTATAACCCTAAGCATCAGGCTCAATCGGACGATAGCCTGACCACTATTCGGAGAATAACATGGCCTTTTCTCAGGCAGTCAGCGGCTTGAACGCGGCAGCAACCAATCTGGACGTGATCGGTAACAACATCGCCAACTCCGCGACCGCGGGCTTCAAATCCGGCAGCGTCTCCTTCGCCGACATGTTCGCCGGTTCGCAGGTTGGGCTGGGCGTCAAGGTGTCCGGCATCACCCAGAACTTCAAGGGCGGCACCACCACCGGCACCAGCCGTGCGCTGGATATCGCCATCAACGGCAACGGCTTCTTCCGCATGCAGGATAAAGACGGCGGCATCTTCTATACCCGCAACGGCCAGTTCAAGCTGGACGAGAACCGTAACCTGACCAACATGCAGGGCCTGCAGCTGACCGGTTATCCGGCGGCCGGTTCCCCGCCGACCATCCAGCAGGGCGCCAACCCGGTGCCGCTGAGCATTCCTGAAGGCATGATGAATGCCAAGGCGTCCACTTCCGGCGAGATGGTGACCAACCTGAAGTCCACCCATAAGGTGCCGGAGAACAAGACCTTCGATCCGACCAAACAGGACAGCTACAACTACGTTAACACCATCACCGCTTACGACTCGCTGGGCAACGCGCACAACATCAACGCCTACTTCGTCAAGACCGACGACAACAAGTGGCAGGTCTATACCCAGGATGGCAGCGCCGCGCCAGTGAACGCCGGCACCATGGAGTTCAGCACCAGCGGCAACCTGGTGAAAACCACCAGCACCAACGGCGCGCCGGGCGAGTTCAGCATGGTGATCCCGATGACTGCCAAAGACGGCGCACCGGCGCAAAACTTCACCCTGAGCTTCGCCGGCAGCATGCAGCAGAACGTGGGCAGCGACTCGGTGAGCAAAGTGGCGCAGGACGGCTATGCCGCCGGTGAATACACCAACTTCCAAATCAACAACGACGGCACCGTCGTGGGCATCTACTCCAACCAGCAGACCCAGGTGCTGGGCCAGATCGTCATGGCCAACTTCTCCAACCCGGAAGGGCTGGCGTCGCAGGGCGATAACGTTTGGCAGGAAACCGGCGCGTCCGGTCAGCCGCGCGTCGGTCTGTCGGGCGGTGGCGGCTTCGGTAAGCTGACCAGCGGCGCGCTGGAATCTTCCAACGTCGATCTGAGCCAGGAGCTGGTGAACATGATCGTCGCGCAGCGTAACTACCAGTCCAACGCCCAGACCATCAAGACGCAGGACTCCATCCTGCAGACGCTGGTTAGCCTGCGCTAATAGGGCCGAGTCATGGATCACGCGATTTATACCGCGATGGGCGCGGCGCGCCAAACGCTGGAGCAGCAGTCCATCACCGCCAACAACCTGGCCAACGCGTCGACGCCGGGCTTTCGCGCCCAGCTCGCCGCATTGCGCGCGGTGCCGGTCGACGGGCCGAGCCTGGCGACGCGCACCTTGGTGACCGCGTCGACGCCGGGCGCCGACATGAGCCAGGGGGCGCTGAACTACACCGCGCGCCCGCTGGACGTGGCGCTGCAGCAGGACGGTTTCCTGGCGGTGAGCCTGCCGGGCGGCGGTGAAGCCTATACTCGCAACGGCAACATTCAGATCTCCTCCACCGGGCAGTTGACGGTGCAGGGGCTGCCGGTGATGGGCGACGGCGGCCCGATCGAGGTGCCGCCGTCGGCGGAGATCACCATCGCGGCCGACGGCACCATTTCGGCGCTGAACGCCGGCGATCCGCCGAACACCATCGCGCAGATCGGCCGCCTGAAGCTGGTGAAGGCTGATGCGCGCGAAGTGATGCGCGGTGACGACGGGCTGTTCCGCCTGACGCCGGAAACCCAACAGCAGCGCGGCAATCAGTTGCAAAACGATCCGCAGGTGCGGGTGATGCCGGGCGTGCTGGAGGGCAGCAACGTCAAGCCGATGGAGACCATGGTCGACATGATCGCCAACGCCCGCCGTTTTGAAATGCAAATGAAGGTCATCCACAGCGTGGATGAAAACGAACAGCGTGCCAACTCACTGCTCTCATTGAGTTAAGCAGCAAGGAAATAACCGATGATTCCATCCTTATGGATTGCCAAAACCGGTCTGGACGCGCAGCAGACCAACATGGACGTGATCGCCAACAACCTGGCGAACGTCAGCACCAACGGCTTCAAACGCCAGCGTGCGGTATTTGAAGATCTGCTGTACCAGACCATGCGTCAGCCGGGGGCGCAGTCCTCCGAGCAGACCACGCTGCCTTCCGGCCTGCAGATCGGCACCGGCGTGCGCCCGGTGGCGACCGAGCGTCTGCACAGCCAGGGCAATCTGTCGCAGACCAACAACAGTAAAGACGTCGCCATCAAGGGGCAGGGTTTCTTCCAGGTGATGCTGCCGGACGGCACCCAGGCCTATACCCGCGACGGGTCGTTCCAGATCGATCAGAACGGCCAATTGGTGACCTCCAGCGGTTTCCAGGTGCAGCCGGCGATCACCATTCCGGCTAACGCGCTGTCCATCACCGTCGGCCGCGACGGCATCGTCAGCGTCACCCAGCAGGGGCAAACCGCCGCCCAGCAGGTGGGCCAACTGACGCTGACCACGTTCGTCAACGACAGCGGTCTGGAGAGCGTGGGCGAGAATCTGTACCAGGAAACCGAAAGCTCGGGTGCGCCGAACGAGAGCACCCCGGGGCTGAACGGCGCCGGTTTGCTGTATCAGGGTTACGTGGAAACCTCCAACGTCAACGTGGCGGAAGAGCTGGTCAACATGATCCAGACTCAGCGCGCGTACGAGATCAACAGCAAAGCGGTATCGACCTCCGATCAGATGCTGCAAAAGCTGACGCAACTGTAATCTGTCATTGACGGGCCCGGCTTGCCGCGCCCGTCATTCTCTTTCGTGAAACAAAGGCGATACCCGTGGTAACCACATATTCGATGGCAATCCTGCCGCGGCAGGGACAACGCTGGCTGGCGGGCATGGTGATGCTGACGCTGAGCGGCTGCGCCTATATCCCGCACAAACCGCTGGTGGACGGCGCGACCACGGCGCAACCGGCGCCGGCCAGCGCGCCGATGCCGAACGGCTCGATCTTCCAGACGGTGCAGCCGATGAACTACGGCTACCAGCCGCTGTTCGAAGACCGCCGTCCGCGCAACGTCGGCGACACCCTGACCATCGTGCTGCAGGAAAACGTCAGCGCCAGCAAAAGCTCCTCCGCCAACGCCAGCCGCAACGGCGCCAGCAAGTTCGGCGTCGCCACCTCGCCGCGTTACCTCGACGGCCTGTTGGGCAATGCGCGCGCCGATATGGACATTTCCGGCGACAGCACCTTCGGCGGCAAGGGCGGCGCCAACGCCAACAACACCTTCAACGGCACCATTACGGTGACGGTCAACCAGGTGCTGGCCAACGGCAACCTGCACGTGGTGGGGGAAAAGCAGATCGCCATCAACCAGGGCACGGAATTCATCCGCTTCTCCGGCGTCGTCAATCCGCGCACCATCAGCGGCAACAACTCGGTGACCTCGACGCAGGTGGCGGACGCGCGTATCGAATACGTCGGCAATGGCTATATCAACGAAGCGCAGACCATGGGCTGGCTGCAGCGCTTCTTCTTAAATGTTTCACCGTTCTAAGGATTGACTGATGCTGAAAAAATGGTTTATCGCGCTGTGCGTCGGGCTGGTGTGCTTGCCGGCGGCGGCGGAGCGCATCCGCGATCTGGTGACGGTGCAGGGCGTGCGAGACAACGCCCTGATCGGCTACGGCCTGGTGGTGGGGCTGGACGGCTCCGGCGACCAGACCATGCAGACGCCGT
Source organism: Serratia sp. MF1(2023) (assembly GCF_030954545.1). Classification (NCBI taxonomy): domain Bacteria; kingdom Pseudomonadati; phylum Pseudomonadota; class Gammaproteobacteria; order Enterobacterales; family Yersiniaceae; genus Serratia; species Serratia sp. MF1(2023). The sequence goes on from NZ_JAVHUX010000004.1 coordinate 95,362, forward strand.
TCACCACCCAAAGCCTGAGCAACATGCTGTCGCAGCTGGGCATCACCGTGCCGCCGGGCACCAACATGCAGCTGAAAAACGTGGCGGCGGTGATGGTGACCGCCAAACTGCCGCCGTTCTCGCGCGCCGGGCAGAACATCGACGTAGTGGTTTCTTCGATGGGCAACGCCAAGAGCCTGCGTGGCGGCACCCTGCTGATGACGCCGCTCAAAGGCGTGGATAACCAGGTTTATGCGCTGGCGCAGGGCAACGTGCTGGTCGGTGGCGCGGGCGCGGCGGCCGGCGGCAGCAGCGTGCAGGTCAACCAGCTGGCGGGCGGGCGCATCAGCAACGGCGCCACCATCGAGCGTGAGCTGCCGACCACCTTCGGCAGCGGCGGCGTTCTCAACCTGCAGCTGAACGACGAGGATTTCACGTTGGCGCAGCAGATCAGCGACGCCATCAACCGCCAACGCGGCGGCGGCACCGCGACGCCGCTCGACGCCCGCACGATCCAGGTGCTGGTGCCGCAGGGCAACAGCTCTCAGGTGCGCTTCCTGGCTGAGATTCAAAACATTACCGTCAACGTCGGCGCGATGGACGCCAAAGTGATCATCAACTCGCGCACCGGTTCGGTGGTGATGAACCGCGATGTGATCCTCGACTCTTGCGCCGTCGCTCAGGGTAATCTGTCGGTGGTGGTCGATCGGCAGAACACCGTCAGCCAGCCGACGACGCCGTTCGGCGGCGGCCAGACGGTGGTGACGCCAAACACCCAGATCTCGGTGCAACAACAGGGCGGATCGCTGCAGAAAGTGAACGCCAGCGCCAACCTGAACAACGTGATCCGCGCGCTGAACGCGCTGGGTGCCACGCCGATCGACCTGATGTCGATCCTGCAGGCGATGCAGAGCGCCGGCTGCCTGCGCGCCAAGCTGGAAATCATCTGATGGCCGGCGATCTGATGGCGATGTCGGGCGCGGCCTATGACGCCCAGGCGCTGAACGGCCTCAAGCGCGACGCGGCGGCCGACCCGCAGGGCAACCTCAAGCAGGTGGCCCAGCAGGTGGAAGGCATGTTCGTGCAGATGATGCTGAAAAGCATGCGTTCCGCTTTGCCGCAGGACGGGGTATTGAGCAGCGATCAAACGCGGCTCTATACCTCGATGTACGACCAGCAAATCGCCCAGCAGATGTCGCAAAAAGGGCTGGGGCTGGCGGACATGATGGTCAAGCAGATGAGCAACGCCAACGCGGTGCCGAGTGAAACGGCGGGCCTGTCGCCGATGGCGTTGGACAACGAGGTGCTGCAAACGCTGCCGAACCAGGCGCTGGAGCAGATGGTGCGCCGCGCGATGCCGAAAGCCCCGCCGGCCGCCGCGCCGCTGTCGCTCAACAACGGCAACTTCGTCGCCCGCCTGTCGATCCCGGCGAAGGTCGCCAGCCAGCAGAGCGGCATTCCGCATCAGCTGATCGTCGCGCAGGCGGCGCTGGAGTCCGGCTGGGGGCAGCGCGAGATCCCGACCTCAGACGGCACGCCGAGCTACAACCTGTTCGGCATCAAGGCCGGCGGCAGCTGGAACGGGCCGGTGACGGAGATCACCACCACCGAGTTCGAACAGGGCGCGGCGAAGAAGGTGAAGGCGAAGTTCCGCGTTTACGGTTCGTATGTCGAAGCGATCGCCGATTACGTCAAACTGCTGACCAACAACCCGCGCTACGCCGACGTGGCCGCCGCGCGCAGCCCGGAGCAGGCGGCGCATGCGTTGCAGCGCGCCGGATACGCCACCGACCCGCAGTACGCCAGCAAACTGGTCAGCGTGATCCAGCAGATGAAGAGCGCGGGGGAACAGGCGGTCAAAGCCTATACCCACGATTTGAAAGAGTTGTTCTAAATCCCCGTCATGCTTGTTGCCTTGCTGCGGCGCCAATTATTTAGGGGATAGGCGGTAATGAAGGCTGGCTGGAGGCTGACCGCATTGCCGCTTTTTTTCCTCAAGTTCTTCTCATTTTTGCCGATAACCGAGACAGGCTGAGCGAACAGGCTCAGCAGCTCAATTTGAACCCTGTGGGCCACCGGCGCCGCAGCATAAGGAATTCCGATGTCCAATAGCTTAATCAATACCGCGATGAGCGGGCTGAATGCGGCTCAGGTGGCGCTCAGTACCGTCAGCAACAACATCTCCAACTACAACGTGGCGGGGTACAACCGCCAGACCGCGATCCTGGCGCAGAACGGCGGCATGGCCACCATGAGCGGCTTTATCGGCAACGGCGTCACCGTCACCAGCGTCAACCGCGAGTACAACCAGTTCATCACCAACCAGCTGCGTGGCGCACAGAGTTCGTTCGGGGCGCAAAACGCCTATTACGAGAAGATTTCGCAGATCGACAACCTGCTGGCGAGCAAAACCAACCCGCTGTCGACCAACATGCAGGATTTCTTCACCAACCTGCAGAACCTGGTGAGCAACGCCGGTGACGACGCCGCGCGCCAGACGGTGCTGGGCAAGGCCAACGGCCTGGTGAACCAGTTCAACAACACCGACAAATTCCTGCGCGACATGGACAGCGGCATCAATCAGCAGATCAGCGATACGGCGCAGCAGATCAACAGCTACAGCCAACAGATCGCCAAGCTGAACGACGAGATCACCCGCTTGCGCGGCAGCGCCGGCGGCGAGCCGAATGCGTTGCTGGATCAGCGCGATCAGCTGGTTACCGAGCTGAACCAGCTGGTGGGCGTACAGGTCACGCAGCAGGACGGCGACGCCTATACCGTCTCCTTCGCCAACGGTTTGACCCTGGTACAGGGCAGCAACACCTATCAGGTGGAAGCCGTGCCTTCCAGCAGCGATCCTTCCCGTCTGACCATCGGTTATAACCGCGGCAACGGCGCCAGCGAAGTGCCGGAAGGCCAGATCACCAGCGGCACGCTGAGCGGCGTGCTGAAATTCCGCAGCGAGACGCTGGACGGCGTGCGCAATCAGCTGGGCCAGTTGGCGTTGGCGATGGCGGACAGCTTCAACCAGCAGCATCGCGCCGGTTTCGACCTGAACGGCGACGCGGGCGGCGACTTCTTCAGCTTCAGCGGCGGCCGGGTGGTGGATAACACCCGCAACACCGGCGATGCGTCGCTGTCGGTCGCTTACACCGACACCGGCAAGGTGAAGGCCAACGATTATCGCGTCGAGTTCGACGGCAGCAACTGGCAGGTCAGCCGCCTGCCGGACAACGTGAAAGTCAACGCCACGCCGGGCACCAGCGCCGACGGCAAACCGACGCTGAACTTCGACGGGCTGGAAGTGAGCATCGACGGCAATGCGCAGGCCAAAGACAGCTTCACCGTGAAGCCGGTCAGCGACGTGGCGGGCAATCTGAAAGTGGCCATCACCGACTCGTCCAAGATCGCCGCCGCCGGTAAAGACGACAGCGGCCGCGGCGATAACGAAAACGCCAAGAAGCTGCTGGATCTGCAAACCAAAAACCTGGTGGACGGCAAGGCGACCCTGAGCGGCGCTTACGCCGGCATCGTCAGCGGCGTCGGCAACCAGACCGCTGCCGCCAAGGCCATCGCCACGTCGCAGGCCAAGATCGTGACGCAGCTGGGCGCGCAACAGCAGTCGATGTCCGGCGTCAACCTCGACGAAGAGTACGGTGAGCTGCTGCGTTTCCAGCAGTACTACATGGCCAACGCGCAGGTGATCCAGACCGCCAGCTCGCTGTTCGATGCGCTGCTGAATATTCGTTGATTTTATTGTTAACCGGCGCCGATAACGGCGCCGGCCGCTCAGAGTAAGGAACCCACAGCATGCGCATGAGCACCAGCATGATGTACCAACAGAACATGAACGGCATCACGGGCAACCAGTCGCTGTTCATGAAGGCCGCCGAGCAGCTTTCCTCGGGCAAGCGGGTGATCAACCCGTCCGACGATCCGCTGGCGGCGTCGCGCGCGGTGATGTTGTCGCAGTCGCAGGCGGAAAACAGCCAATACACGCTGGCGCGCACTTTCGCTCGCCAAAGCGTGTCGATGGAAGAAACGGTCTTGGCCGGCGCAACGTCCACCATCGCGGACATGAAGGCGCTGATCGTCAGCGCCGGCGGCACCGAAAGCGATAACGACCGTCAGTCGCTGGCCACCCAACTGCAGGGGCTGAAAGATCAGCTGCTGAACCAGGCCAACAGCACCGACGGCAACGGCCGCTATATGTTCGGCGGATACGTGAACGACAAGGCGCCGTTCGTCGATAACGGCGGCACCGTCAGCTATCAGGGCGGCGACAAGACGGTTCAGCAGAAAGTGGACGCCAACCGCACCATGACCATCGGCCATACCGGCAACGCGGTGTTCATGTCATTGACCAGCAATCCCAAGCCTGAGCCGGACGGCAGCGCGCCGGTCAGCAACGTGTTCGAGAGTATCGATATCGCGCTGAACGCGCTGAAAACCCCGCTGCAGGGCGCCGATGAGGCCACCAGGCAGCAGGTGAACGATGCGCTGGCGAAAGCCAACCGCGGCCTGGACAACTCTTACAACAACGTGCTGAGCGTGCGCGCCGAGCTGGGCAGCCAGCTGCAGGAAATGGATCAGCTGGACAGCATCGGCAAAGAGCGCGACATGACCAACCAGGTCCAGATGAGCGCGTTGACGGATGCCGATCTGGCCGAGTCTATTTCGTCTTACTTTATGCAGCAGGCGGCGCTGCAGGCGTCGTATAAAACCTTCAGCGATATGCAGGGCATGTCGCTGTTCCAGATGAATCGTTAAGAGCAATACCCCGTTGCCTGACCGCGACGGGTTTCCCTTTAGTGCGCTTAGAAAATACCCTCTCCGCCCCGCGGGGAGGGAGGCTTCTTGAAACCGGGCGCACTCGTTTGGCGCGTCGCTTGTTCTCCCACTACTGACTGAGCGACGCGCCTTTTTTTGTCTGCGTGTTCCCATTCACCTTAAGCGTCAGCGGAAAGGCACGCCGCGATCGTTGCCGGACTAGTGCATTGACTGCCTATATTGACAAAGGCTGAGGCCGCCGCAGTGCCAATCGCACTGCCGTTACGGCTGGTCAGTTCTCTCAACATAGGTCGATCTCCTGTTAACGCGACTTCGCGTTATTTTTAGGGTTGTTGTTTTTGATTTGAGGCTTGCATTGAGCAGCCACCGTATGGGTTTGCAGATATACTCGGCCAGTTTTAATGACCCGAACAAAGTAAACAGGATGATGACAAACCTATCGACGCCAGGCGGCAGAACAAACAAACCCCATGAAAAGCCCAACGTGTTTAAAATGGTGCTCATGATCAAGAGGGCAATGCCGGAGATAAATAAATCACTCAGCTGAAATTGTATCTTCATATTTACACCGATTATATTTTGGTGAGGTTTGCAGCGTGCTGTCTGCAAGGTCGTTCTCAATATAACGCTGGGGGAATAAGGGGCGAAATCGATTTTTCTTGTCAGCGGATAAATAAGAGGTGTGAGTAAATCAAATTATTAATGCATTATCTCTAAATTTAGCGTGGCAGCGAGGGCGACGTGCTGCATTATTTCATTCCTGACAATGAAATGCACAGGATGTCGACATGGCTTGCCGACGGGTGATCAATGCCGGTTACGGCAGGAGCCGGGTTGCCGTCCCGGTGCAGCGTCGAATGGCGCAGCAGAGGCCGGATACGGGCGCAACCCGGAGTGTTTTGCTAAAAACCGTACGGTATTATTTCTTTTTCTTCACCACTTTCCATTTCCCGCCGTCGGCCGTCTCGGTAAAAGAAACTCTAAACTTGTTGCTTTTCCAGTGGGTCAAACCGAATAACCGGCGTGCCTTGCGGTTGCTTTTCGCTTTAATCATGATCTCGCTCCTGTGGTTAGCAAAGGTCGATGCTGCGCCCTGCAGCCGGCAGGCGCCGGACGCATTTATTCAGGGTGTCAGTTATCTGCCGCGCATTTAACAATGCGTGACGGGGTTGTTTTTATTTTTTTACTCGAGATAAACGTATTTTATCGCCGCGGAAAATTAAGGAGGTGCAAGGCGATATTTTTTTGTTACCGGGTCTATTCTAGGTCGGGGTTTTATTTATTCAAGCCGCCGGAGACATTTGAACCTTAATCCGGATAAAAGACGTTTCTCAGGCTTTTGTTCCAGGAAAGCGTTTTTATTGCCATTTTGTCTCAGAGGGAAGCGGGAGGGAAAGAAGGGGCGGCTTAGGGGCTCAGAAAGTCATGCCGCCGATCACCGCCGCCAGCCGATCGAAGATTTCACCGAACAGATGTTCGCAGAACGGCGCCAGCATCGGCATCATCATGCCCAGCGTCATGATGCCGAAGGTCATGGTGACCGGGAAACCGATCACGAAGACCGACAGCTGCGGCGTCATGCGGTTGAGCAAACCGAGCGCCATGTTGAGCGTCAACAGCAGGCAGATCAGCGGCAGCGCCAGCATCATGCCGTTGATGAAGATCAGCGAGCCGACCTGGGTCAGCACCAGGAAGCCGTTGCCGTTCAGCGGCTGCGTTTGGACAGGCAGGGTGTGGAAGCTGTCCGCCAGCAGCGAAATCAGCCACAGATGGCCGTCGAAGCTGAGGAACAGCAGCATCGCCAGCAGGTTGAGCAGGCGCGCCAGCACCGGCATGTTCGGGCCGCCGCTGGGATCGAAGAAGGTGGCGAACGACAGGCCCATCTGCATGCCGATCACTTCGCCCGCCAGGCGCACCGCCGCGAAGGCAAACTGCATGGTCAATCCCAGCGCCACGCCGATCAGAATCTGTTGAATCGCCAGCCACAGGCCGGCGGCGGAGAAGATCGGGATATTGCTGGCGGGCAGCGTCGGCGCGATCAGGATGACGATCAGCCCGCCAAGGCCGATTTTGACCTTTTTGCTGATTTGCTTTTCGCTGAATACCGGCGCGGTGCTTATCAGCGCCAGAATGCGCAGCAGCGGCCAAAAATAGTGGCTGAGCCAGACGGTGAGCTGGGCGCTGTCGAAGGTGAGCACGGTTAGCCGATCAGGGTGGGCAGGTTGCTGAACAGGGTGCGCATGTAGTCCAGCAGCAGGTTCAACATCCAGGGGCCGGCGATGATGATGGTGGCCACCACCGCCAGAATTTTGGGGATGAACGACAGCGTCATTTCGTTGATCTGGGTGGCGGCCTGCAGCAGGCTGACCACCAGGCCGCTGATCAGCGCCGCCAGCAGCAGCGGGGCGGCCAGCGCCAGCGCCACTTTCATCGCTTCGGTGCCGAGCGCCATAACCGATTCAGGTGTCATCTCGCGTTCTCCGGTCGGGGGTTACGAATAGAAACTCTGCGCCAGCGAGCCGAGCAGCAGCTGCCAGCCATCGACCAGCACGAACAGCATCAGCTTGAACGGCAGCGAGATGGTGGCCGGCGGCACCATCATCATCCCCAGCGCCATCAGCACGCTGGCGACCACCAGGTCGATAATCAGGAACGGAATGAACACCGTAAAGCCGATCTGGAAGGCGGTTTTCAGTTCGCTGGTGACGTAGGCGGGCAGCAGGATGCGCATCGGCACTGCTTCCGGGCCGGCCAGCGGCGGCTGATTGGCCAGCCTGGCGTACAGCGCCAGATCGGTTTCGCGCGTTTGGCGCAGCATGAATTCGCGCAGCGGCTGCGCGCCTTTATCCAGCGCGACCTCCAGCCCGATCTTGTCCTGGCTGAACGGCAGGTAGGCGTCCTGATAGACCTTATCGAACACCGGCGACATGATGAAGAAGGTCAGGAACAGCGCCAGCCCCAGCATCACCTGGTTCGGCGGCGCCGACGGGGTGCCCAGCGCGTTGCGCAGCAGCCCGAGCACGATGATGATGCGGGTAAAGCTGGTCATCATCAGCAGCATGGCGGGCAGGAAAGTCAGCGAGGTCAACAGCACCAGCGTCTGCACCGGCAGCGACCAGCTTTGGCCGCCGTTGGCCAGCGGCTGGCTGATCAGCCCCGGCAGTTGCGCCAAAGCCGCCGGGCTGATGAACAGCAGGGCGGCAGGGAGCCAAACCGCCGGACGGCGGACGAGGGTATGAAGAGTCGAGGTCATGCCGATTTTTCCGGGCGTTTCAGAACTTTTTGCATCAGTTGGCGGAAGTCCGCCGGCGTCGCCGCGTCGGCCGCGCCCTCGTCTTTCGGCGGGGCGGGCAGGGTGTGCAGCGGGGTGATCTGCTGGGCGGTGACGCCCAATACCAGCAAGGTATCGTCGACTTCCACCACCACCACGCGCTCGCGCTGCCCGACCTGGCAACTGGCGCGCAGGTTGAGCAGCTTGTTGTTGCGCGCCTGCGGGGCGAAGCCCAGCCGGCGGAACAGCCAACCGGCCAGCAGGATCAGCAGCAGAATGCCGCCGAGCGCGCTGCTGACCTGCATCAACACCGAACCGGCCGGCAAGGCCGGCGCGGCGGGTGGTTGGCTGCTTTGGACGGTAACGGGCGCCGCGACGGTCATCAGCGGCTCAGTCGACGCATGCGTTCGGACGGGGTGATGATGTCGGTGATGCGCACGCCGAACTTGTCGGCCACCACCACCACTTCACCTTGTGCGATCAGGTAACCGTTGATCAGGATGTCCAGCGGCTCGCCGGCCAGGCCGTCCAGCGCTACCACCGAGCCTTGCGACAGGCGCAGCAGCTCTTTGATGGTCATCTTGGTGCGCCCCAGTTCCACGGTCAGCTTGACCGGAATATCCAGGATCAGGTCGATATCCTGCAGGCTGCCGAGCGCATCCTGAGCTTCCAGCGACTTGAACACCCCTTCGGTGCTCGCGCCGGACTTCTCTGAGGACTGCTGCTCGTTAAACGCATCAGCCCACAGATCGTCTACGGATTCCTTTCCTTCGCCAGACGGTTGCTTAGGATCACTCATTGGGCTGTTCCTCACTCAGAGCATTCAAAATAGGGTTAATCAAATGTTCAACACGCAGGGCATATTGCCCGTTCAACGTGCCGTATTGGCTGGTCAGTACCGGCACGCCGTCCACATGGGCAATCAGGCGTTCCGGCTTGTCTATCGGTAATACATCGCCCGGCTGCAGCTTCAGGACTTTCGACAGCCGCATCGGGATATCGACGAAGTTGGCGATAAGCTCCAGTTCGGAGTGTTGCACCTGCTTCACCAGGGTTTCGCGCCAATGGCTGTCTTCCTGCCGCGAGTTTTCCAGCGGCGGGTTGGTCAACAGCTCGCGCAGCGGCTCAATCATGGCGAACGGAATGCAGATGTTGAACTCGCCGGTCAGCGCGCCGATCTCCACCTGGAACGGCGTGGTGACCACGATATCGTTCGGCGAAGTGGTGATGTTGGTGAACTTCACCTGCATTTCGGCGCGCACGTACTCCACGTCGATCTTGTAGATGGCGCTCCAGGCATCGCCGTAGGCGTCCAGCGCCAGGCGCAGCATGCGCTTGATCACCCGCTGTTCGGTCGGGGTGAACTCGCGGCCTTCGACCTTGGTCGGGAAGCGGCCGTCGCCGCCGAACAGGTTATCGACGGCGATGAACACCAGGCTCGGCGCGAACACGAACAGGGCGGTGCCGCGCAGCGGGTTCAGATGCACCAGGTTCAGGTTGGTCGGCACCGGCAGGTTGCGGGCGAACTCGTGATACGGCTGGATTTTGATCGGGCCGACGGTAATGTCCGGGCTGCGGCGCAGCAGGTTGAACAACCCCATGCGGAACTGCCGGGCAAAACGTTCGTTGATGATTTCCAGCGCGTGCAGACGCTCGCGCACCACGCGGCGCTGGGTGGTCGGATCGTAAGGCTTGACCTCGCTCTCTTTGCCGACTATCGCTTCGGGTTCATCACCCGCGCTGTCGCCGTTGAGCAAGGCGTCGATCTCTGCCTGTGAAAGAATGCTGTCGCCCATAGTGATTACCGCAGTATGAAGGCGGTGAACAGCACATCGCTGACCACCTGCTTCGGTTGTCCCTTAACCAGCGGCGGGCTGAGCACGTCCTTAATCTGCGCCACCAACCGTTGCTTCCCTTGTTCATTGGCCAGCTGGCTCGCTTCCTGGCGGGAGAGCAGCATCAGCAGACGGCTGCGCACTTCCGGCAGAAAATCGTTCAGCTGACGGCGGGTACTTTCGTCCGGCAGACGCAGCGTGAGGCCGATGTACAGCACGCGATCCGGGTTGTTGTCCGGCGTCACCAGGTTGACGGTAAAGGTGTCGAGCGGCATGAACACCGGCGCGGCCGGCGGTTGCTGTTTGGCGGCGGCCGGTTCGGCGCCGTTTTTATGCTGTTGCAGCAGCCACCAGCTGTAGCCCGCGGCGCCACAGGCGACGACGCTGATCAACACCAGCAGGATGACCAGAAGGGGGCGTTTCGGTGCTGCGGGAAGGGTGTTCTGAGACATAGCCAAATCTAATTCCTGTTGTTCCACCCGCGGCCGGCGAGGCGGCGGGCATAGCGCGCGGCAAAGCCGCACGCATGACATGTAAAGGTATTATCGCGTCTATTGCGGCGTGCAATAGCCTGAATAGACGCGGAAATGGGTGCCAGCTTGGGCGTTTGCGGCGGCTCAGGCGAAAATATCGACGCCGTTGACCGCACTGGCCATGCGCTGCAGCGCCACCGGTGCGCTGATGCCCTCGGCGGCCGCAGCGTCACCGCCATGATGTTCCGCATAGCTGGCACGCCCCTGGCCGTTGGAAGCCTGCTGCTGCGCCTGTTGCTGCCATTGCGGCGTGGACTCGCCGCCCACGCTGCTTTGCCCCAGGTTGATGCCGCTCTCCGCCAGCGCGTGACGCAGCTGCGGCATCGCCGCTTCCACCGCCGCACGCACCTGGCCGTGAGCGGAGGCGATGTGCAGCTGCGCCTGCTGATCGTCCAGCTTCAGCGTGATCTGCAGGGCGCCCAGTTCCTGCGGGTGCAGGCGCAGCTCGGCGCTCTGCTGGCCGTTGCGGTGGAACATCAGCACCTGTTGGCTCAACGCCTGCTGCCATTCCGGGCTGCCCAGCTGCGCGTTGAGTTGCGGCGCAGGCGGCGCGGTCACCAGTGCGCTGGCCGGGGCGGCGGTTTGCGTCGGGCTGGCGGCGGCCAGGGCGACGGCGTGATTGAGCGGCGGCTGCTGTGGCGTATCGCCCGCCTGTAGCGGTTGTGCGGTGCTTGCGCGTTCGCCGTTGGTCGGTTGCGGGAGCACCGCCGTGGCGTTATCGCCGTCGGCGGCAGGCGTTTTCGCGCCCGTCGGCGACGGAGCAGGGGATGCCGATGAATGTGTGGCGGTTTTATCACCGGCCGCCGCGATGTTCAGCAGGCCGTTGCCGGGCTGCAGCGCAGTCGCCTCGTCAGCGCTTTCCACCGGCAGCGAGCGTTGGCCTTCGGCTGGCTGAGTCTGGGCGACGATCGCGGCCGGCAGCATGGCGTACAGCGCCTGCAGCGTTGCGGCATCCAGCTCTTTGGCGGCGGCGATCGGCGGCTGCGCCGGTTTGTCGCCGGCGGCGGGCGCTCCGCCCTCGGCACCCTCAGGTGAAAGCGCGTCGGCTGAGACGGTCTGGCCCGGCAGCAGGCCTCCGCGCTCGCCGAAGGTGGCCAGCAGCTGATTGAGCTGGTTGCGGCTCAGGGCCGGGGCGCGTTCATCGTCCGTGCTCAGCGCGACCGGCGGCTGTTTGCCGTCGGCGGCGGGCGCGAAACGGGCGCCGAGCAGCTGGGCGAAAGCGGACGACAGCTGGCTTTCATCCAGCGCCGACGTCAGTTCGGCCAGGCCGCCGGCGTCGCCGGGTAAGGCCAGGCCGGGCAGGGCGTTCAGATTCATGGGTTGATATTCCTTTGTGCACTGCGTTGAGCGAACTCATCCATCAGTTTTTGATCCCGTTTGTTCTCCTGCTGCTGCTCCGCCGTTATGGCGCGGGTATGCAGGGTCTCGAAAGCGTTCAACCGCTGTTGTTTGTCTTGCCATTGCTTCACCGCATGATCCACTTTCTGCCCCCACTGCAGCAGCTGCTGGCGGTGCTGGTCGATGGCCTGTTCCAGCGTGCCGATAAACTGCTGGTAGTTTTGCCAGCGTGAGCTGTCCATGCCGTCGCAGAGCGTATGATTCAGCTTCTGGCGGTATTCGTCCTGATAGTTGAGCAGCATCGACAGCTGTTGCTCCGCCGCCTGCTGCGCCTGCCGTACCTGGCCCAGCTGTTGCGCGGCCTGTTCCACCGCATCCTGCGCCAGATCGCGCAGGGTAATCAGGGGTGACTGTGATTTCATCGCTGTGCGCCTCTGGTGACGTTAAACAATCAACTGCTGCAGCTGTTGACAGGCTTCATCGTAGCCGCTGCGTTCAAAGATGCCCTGTTGCAGGTAGGCTTCCATCTGCGGATACAGCGTCATCGCTTTGTCCAGCAACGGATCGCTGCCCGCCGCGTAGGCGCCGACGCTGATCAGATCGCGGTTGCGCTGATAGCTGGCCAGCATCTGTTTGAAGGTGCGCACCCGGCGGTAATGCTCTTCGTCGATCAGCGACGTCATGGCGCGGCTGATTGACGCTTCGATGTCGATCGCCGGGTAGTGGCCGGCTTCCGCCAGGCGCCGGGACAGCACCACGTGACCATCGAGGATGGCGCGCGCCGAGTCGGCGATCGGGTCTTGCTGATCGTCCCCTTCGGTCAACACGGTGTAGAAGGCGGTGATGGAACCGCCGCCGCTGATGCCGTTGCCCGCGCGTTCCACCAGCGCAGGCAGCTTGGCGAAGACCGACGGCGGATAGCCTTTGGTCGCCGGCGGCTCGCCGATGGCCAGGGCGATCTCACGCTGCGCCATGGCGTAGCGGGTGAGGGAGTCCATGATCAGCAACACATGCTGCCCGCGATCGCGGAAATCTTCGGCGATGCGGGTGGCGTAGGCCGCCCCCTGCATGCGCAGCAGCGGCGAGACGTCCGCCGGCGCGGCGATCACCACCGATCGCGCCCGGCCTTCGGCGCCGAGAATGTTCTCGATAAAGTCTTTGACCTCGCGGCCACGCTCGCCGATCAGGCCAACGACGATCACATCCGCCTGGGTATAACGGGCCATCATGCCAAGCAGCACGCTCTTGCCGACGCCGGAGCCGGCGAACAGGCCCATACGCTGGCCGCGGCCGACGGTCAGCAGGCCGTTGATGGTGCGCACCCCCACGTCCAGCACCTGCTCGATCGGCGTGCGCTGCAAGGGGTTGAACGGCGCGGTGATCAGCGGCGCGCGGTAACCAGTTTCCGGTGAAGGCAGGCCGTCGAGCGGTTTGGCGCTGCCGTCCAGCACCCGCCCCAACAGGGCCGGGCCGAGCGGCAGCTGTTTGCCGGCGCTTTGGCCTTCCGGCGCGATGCGGGCGTAAACCCGCGCGCCCGGCACGATGCCTTCCACCTCTTCCAGCGGCATCAGGAACAGCCGCTGGCCGTTGAAGCCGACCACTTCGCTTTCCACTTCCTGCACCTCACCGGCGTCGTGCCGTTCGATGAGGCAGGTCGCGCCGAGCGGCAGCTGCAGGCCGGTGGCTTCCAACACCAATCCGGTGGCGCGGGTCAGGCGACCGTAGCGGCGCACCATCGGCGCGCGCGCGATGCGTTTTTCCAGCGTATCCAGAGAGCTCAGCCAGCGGCCGAGACGCGCGGTCATCAGACTTCTCCCGGTGCCGCCAGGCGGCACAGTTCATGCCAGCGCGTCGCCAGGCTGGCGTCGAGATCGCCTTCCTCGGCGCTGACCTTGCAGCCGCCCGGATGCAGTTCGCCGTCCGCCAGCAGGCGCCAGCCGTGCAGGCTGAGGGTGACCCCCAGCTGCTGCTCGACGCGCGAGTAGTCGTCTGGGTGTACCCGCAGCTGCGGCTTGCCGTTGAACATCGGTTCCTGCTGGATCAGCTGTTGGATCTGCGCCAGCAGGGCGGTGCCGTCGCACACCGGCGGCTGGCCCAGCACTTGCTTGGCGGCGGTCAGCGCCAGCTGCATCAGCCGCGAAGCGATCACGCTGTCGAGCGCGTCCAGCGTGTGCTGGAATTCGGTGACCAGCTGCTGCCAGTGGGCGGTCAGCGGCTGTTGCTGCTGTTGCGCTTCCAGCAGCCCTTGCTGGCGGCCTTCCTCCAGTCCGGACTGAAAACCGGCCTCATAGCCTTTTTGCTGGCCGTCGGTATAGCCCAACTGCTGGCCCTGTTGCTCCGCCTGCAGGCGCAGCGTCGCCAACTGCTGCTGCAATTCGGCCTGTGCGTCCGGCGACGGATCGTCAAGTTCGAGATCCGGCAACTGCGGCAGTTCGATCGCCGGTTTCTGTTCGCCCAGATCGTTGAGCGACCAGGGCTGCCAGGGCAGGGTGTTAATGCGATCAGACATAGGTGTCCTCGCCGCCGCCGATGATCATTTCGCCGCTTTCCGCCAGGCGTCTCACCACCAGCAGGATGGCTTTCTGCTCGTTCTCCACCTGCGACATGCGCACCGGCCCACGGTTGGCCAGATCGTCGCGCAGGATGTCGGCGGCGCGTTGCGACATGTTCTTGAGGAACTTCTCGCGCAGCGGCTGCTCGGCGCCTTTCAAGGCGATCAGCAGCGACTCGCCTTCCACTTCCTGCAGCAGGCGTTGGATACTGCGATCGTCGACTTCCACCAGGTTTTCGAACAGGAACATCTCGTCGATGATCTTCTGCGCCAGCTCGCCGTCGTATTCGCGCATCGCGTCGATGACCGCTTCTTCCTGCTGGGTTTTCATCAGGTTGATGATCTCGGCGGCGGTGCGCACCCCGCCCATTTTGCTGCGTTTGAGGTTCTGGCCGTCGAGCAGGTTGTTCAGCACTTCGGTCAGCTCCGCCAGCGCCGCCGGCTGCACGCCGCCGAAGGTGGCGATACGCAGCATGACGTCGTTGCGCAGGCGTTCGTCGAACAGGGCCAGGATATCCGCCGCCTGGCCGCGTTTGAGGTGCACCAGGATAGTGGCGATGATCTGCGGGTGTTCGTCGCGGATCAGATCGGCGGCGCTCTGCGGCTCCATAAAGTTGAGCGTTTCCATGCCGGTGGTGGTCTCGCGCGATTCGAGAATGTCTTCCAGCAGGCTGGCGGCGCGCTCTTCGCCCAGCGCCTTGACCAGCACCGAACGCAGGTAGTCGCTGGCGTTGACGCTCAGCGCCGCGTATTGCTCGGCGTCGTCTTCGAACTCGGTCAGTATTTCGCCGAGCTGTTTGTGTGAAACCTGGCTCATGCCGGCCATGGTGCCGCTCAGCAGCTGTACTTCGCGCGAGGAGAGGTGTTTGAACACCTCCGCCGCGCGATCTTCACCCAGCGTCATCAGCAGGATGGCGCTTTTGTCGGTTCCGGTCAGGCTCATATCTCGTTACTCATCCATTGGCGGATTACCAGAGCGACCACGCGTGGGTCTTTGTCAGCCAGATCGCGGATCCGCTGGCTCTGGACTTCTGCGCTGACGCGCTGCTGCGATTTACGACGCTGCGCCAGCTCCTCGTTGCTCGGTTTGCTGCTGTCGACCGCTTTGGCGGCAGGGGCGTTGGCGGCGGCGACGGCGGCCTGTTGCGCCGCCTGGCGCTGTTGCAGCTGCGGCCGCACCAGTTTGCGCCACAGCAGCCAGGCCACCAGCAGCACCAGCAGATAGCGGCCCGCATCGATCAGGCGATCGATAAACGACTGGCTTTGCCAGAACGGCAGTTCGCCACCGGTCACCTGAGTGTCGGTAAACGGCGTGTTGACCACGTTCAGGGTGTCGCCACGGCTGCTGGAGTAGCCCATCGCTTCACGCACCAGCGCTTCGATCTGCGCCAGCTGCTCTTTGCTCATCGGCTGCGGTTTGCCGTCTTTATCGGTGCCCAGATAGTTGACCACCACGGCGACCGACAGACGCTGCACGGTGCCGGCTTTTTGCTGGGTGTGACGAATGGTGCGGTCGAGCTCGTAGTTGGTGGTCGCGTCGCGACGGGTATTTTGCGGCACGCCGTTGACCGCCGTGCTGCGGGTGGTCGCGGCGTTTTGCGCTGTGGCGTTGGCGTTGGCATTGTTGCCTGCGGCGGTGGCCGGCTTGGCGGTCTCAATCGGCGCGGTGGCCGGCGCGCTCGGCTGATTGGACAGCGCGCCCGGCACGCCGCCCACCTGTGGCCCGCCGATCTGCTCGCTCAGGCTGGTTTGCTGAGAGCGGATAGCGGCTTTGTCCGGCTGCTGGTTCGGCTGGTACTGTTCATCGGTTTGTTCGCGAGTGGCGAAGTCGATCTGTGCCGTGACCTGCGCACGCACGTTGGCGCTGCCGACCACCGGGGCGAGGATCGCTTCGATGCGGCGCTGGAAGCCGTTTTCCACTTCGTTGGCGTATTTCAGCTGCGAGGCGTTGAGATCGCGCCCGGTGCCGTCGGACTGCGTCAGCAGGCGCCCGGCCTGATCGACCACGGTCACGTTGCCCGGCGGCAGGCCGGCGACGCTGCTCGACACCATATAAACGATGGCGTTGATCTGGCCGTCGTCCAACGCACGGCCGGGTTGCAGGGTCAGCGTCACCGAGGCGGAAGGGGATTTCTGTTCGCGCACGAACAGCGAAGGTTTAGGCAGCGCCAGGTGAACGCGGGCGTTTTGCACCGGCCCCAGCGATTCGATAGTGCGCGACAGCTCGCCCTCAAGGGCGCGCTGATAGTTGATCTGTTCGCTGAATTGGCTGATGCCGAATTTTTCCTGATCCAGCAGTTCGAAGCCGACGGCGCCGCCCTTCGGCAGCCCTTGCTGCGCGAGGCGCAGGCGGGTTTCATGCACCTTTTCCGCCGGGATCAGCAGCGCCGCGCCATTCTCGGCGAAGCGGTAAGGGATATTCATCTGCGTCAGTTGGGTGACGATGGCGCCACCGTCGCGGTCGTTCAGATTGCTGTACAGCACGCGGTAGTCAGGGCTTTTCACCCACAACAGCAGCGCGACAACGATGGCGATCGCGGCAGAGGCGGCGACCAGCAACGGAATTTTCGGGTTGGCGCGCAGACGATTCCAGATGGCCTGCAGGCCGTTGTCGCGGCTTTCGCCGGCGGTTATCGAAGCACTCATTTTAGGTCTCGTCCTTCAATGGCGCTCACGATCCCGTATGGGCCGCTGAGCAGCTCCCTGCCAGGCTGATGAACGGTATGGTTAGCGTTGTGTGACAAAACAGACTCCCTGATACACATATCTTCTAAATAGCGGCGCTCCCATTTCTGGGCAGGCCATTATTCGCCTTATCAGACGATTCCGATTGCCCGATAAGCCGGGTTTTTTGCAGTTAATTAGCAGCTTTAGGTCTGAAAACGCTGTGCTAGGGTGTGCATCATTGGAGAAGTGCAGGGTGAAACGTCACCCGGCGAGACGAGATGATTGAGGACCAGATGGCGATTCAGGGCATTGAAGGGGTGCTGCAGCAGATGCAGACCATGGCGGTTCAGGCCGGCAAGATGGGGCAGAATACGGCGCCGCAGGGCGTCAGCTTCGCCAGCGAACTGACCGCGGCGCTCGGCAAGATCAGCGAGACCCAGCAAACGGCGCGCAAGCAGGCGCAGGATTTCGAACTGGGCGTGCCGGGCATCAGCCTGAACGATGTGATGGTCGATCTGCAGAAATCATCGGTCTCGCTGCAGCTGGGCGTGCAGGTGCGCAACAAGCTGGTCGCGGCCTACCAGGACATCATGAATATGCCGGTGTGATGAGTTAATCTCTCTGATTGATAAGGAAAATATTACTCATTCACAACGGTGTGGGCATTGGCGGGACAAGCTCGCTCAATGTCTGGCTCATCATGGCTGTCTATGCGTTAAGCTGAAACGTAATCTTAGCAGCTAAAGGAATATCCCTGAAAGTGACATAAAAGCGAGATGAATGAGTCCTGCGATCATGAATATACGACCAAGTTCTTTCACTCCTTCAGAGATATTTGAATGTTTTAGTCTTTTTCTAATGCCAGCTAGAGCAACACCTGCTTGCATCAATCAGAGGCCATATCCGACACCATAGCCGGTGAACTCGGTGGAAGTATAGTCCGTTGAGCCATGAAAATAGCCGCGCCAATCGACGAGCGGTTTTACTGTGCCTTTGCTAATTATAGAGGTTATAGAGTTCGGTGAAATCAAAGGTGTTAGCCGCTTCTGAGGCCAGTCGTTGAGTGGTGAACGGTTCTCCTGATACAAGTATCCAGTGTTGTTTGTGATACGCATACAGCCAGTACTGCTTCGCTGTGTCCTTGCGTATTGCAAATGATGGCAGGTCGTTATGGATAGGATTTGGTAACTGCTGATTTTTGTTCAGGATGAGTATCTGTTTGTTGGCAAACGTGATGTTATCCATTTTTACTACTCCTTGTAAGGATAGAAGAATGGCTACTGCTTAATCAGTTTTAACTAAAATCTCCTGCCACTCGCTGGCCCTGCAACGTTCAGCCAGATTGAATTTTGGCAGGGCTGTATATGAGACACAGCATGGTAGGAAAAAGCTAGGTTATGCAGACGCCGGGCTAGAAAGACTACATAGCGTTCTTAGTAACGGGCTTACTTGAGTAAATTAACCTTAGTTTTTTAATGGGATTGATGCAAGTTGTAATGTGAGGTGTACAAATGGGGTTGATGCCAAAGCTGCCATTTGTGGTCAGATTGAATATCAGAAATACGTGGTAATACAACAGGGCGTCCCTCAGTAATGTTTTGATACAGTTTGGGTTATTCGATGAGTATCAACTGCGGCATACCCCGAACAACTGACCGTATCAACAATTCAGGTAGGGCAAACTATGGTTTGTCGGGCAAGGCGCATACCAGACGTGGTCAAAACTGGCTTAAACGATAGCTATGAGTTGAACAACAAGCCGATGGTTAATGCAAAGAATGGAAAGCGTTTGTCGCGCCGCTGTCCGTCAAAACGCAGTCGCCCGGCGAGCGAGAAATGAAACGCGCTGCCCGCCACGATTGAACCCGCGGCTCCGTTAGCATTTCATTATCGCAGGCAAAAAAAACCAGCTATCGGAATAGCTGGCTCAAAGTGCGATAAAACTTTATGTGATGTAGGAGCGTCGACACCTCATCGAGGTGGCATCGACGCGGTCATCATATTTGTTATGTTATAACAAATCAATGCTACCGTGCGTTTGCTTCAGCCCACCAACGCCACGATCCGCTGGTGGGCATTCGCTAGCCCCTGAGTGAGGCCGTGCGGTTTCATATCCAGCCCTTCGGCATAGATAAACTGCACCTCGCCGATCCCCATCAGCCCCAGTACCGAGCGCAGGTAGGGCGTCACGGCGTCGGTCGGCTGGCCGGCGTGTACGCCGCCGCGAGAACTGAACACCACTGCATTGACGCCTTCCACCAGCCCGACCGGGTAGGTGGCGGTATAGTTGAACGTCAGCCGGGCGCGGGCCACCAGATCGAACCAGTTTTTCAGCTGGGTGGGGACGTTGAGGTTGTACATCGGCGCGCCGATCAGCAGCAGATCGCTCCCTTTCAGTTCGGCGATCAACCGATCGGAAAGCGCCACCGCCGCTTTGGCGCGTGGGCTGATGTTATCTGCGCCGCGCAGCGCACTGAACAGCTCGCCATCCAATACCGGCAGATCCAACGCCGTCAGATCGTGTTCGACGATCTGATCTTCATATCCTTTGGCCCGACGTTCCGCCAGATAGCGGTCAATCAGGCTGTTGGTCTGCGAGTCGTTTCCCATAATGCTGGATTTGAGCACCAGTATTTTTTTCATGCTGTTATCCTCAGACGGTAATTGGCGGTTTCACCGGGCGTTCCGGAATGACTGCAGGTTATCATTGCTCGATCTTCACCAGTGGTGATAGGTTTTCACTTCATTGATTCCAATTTGGAAGCATTAAGATGAAAAGCGATCTCAGCGCACTGCCGGCCTTTGTCGCCGTGGCGGAAGGCGGCAGTTTTGCCGCCGCCGCAGAAAAACTGCATCTGACACGTTCTGCGGTCAGCAAAATCGTGTCGCGGCTTGAGGCGCGGCTTGGCGTGATGTTGTTTATGCGCACCACCCGCAGCCTGAGCCTGACGGATGAAGGGGCGCTGTACTATGAGCACTGTCGGCAGGCGTTGGCGAACGTTCAGGCGGCGGAAAACCAGCTGGACAGCGGCAAGATGCAGGTCAGCGGCCGGCTCAGGATCTCGATGCCGGTGTTGTTCGGCCATCTGTGCATTGCGCCCTTGATGACGGCGCTGGCGAATGAGCATCCGTTACTGTCGTTGGAAATTTCGTTCAGCGACCGCAGGATCGATCTGATCGACGAGGGGTTCGATCTGGCGGTTCGCATCGGCGAACTGGCGGACAGCGGCAGTCTGGTTGCCCGACGCCTGGGCGAACACGGCATGCTGCTGTGCGCTTCGCCCGACTACGTGCAGCGCTGCGGCGCACCGAATTCGGTGGAGGCGCTAAGCCGGCATCAGGCGGTGGGGTATCTGCACGCCGGCGCCGTGTTGCCCTGGCAGCTTCGCGGTGAAAACGGCGAGCTGCGGCCGTTCAGGCCACCGGCCAAGATGATGATGGATGACATGCAGGGGATCGTCGATGCCGTTTCCGCCGGCGCCGGTATTGCCTGGCTGCCGGAGTGGCTGGTACGCGAACGGCTGATGGCCGGGACGCTGGTGGAGATCATGCGCGGTGAGTCCAGCCTCAGTTTTCCGGTGAATGCAGTGTGGCCCTATATGCCTTACCAACCGCTCAAAGTGCGGCTGGCGGTGGACAAACTGGTGGCGGAGCTGCCGGGAAAATTGGCGCTTGCTGCGCCGCTCCGGTAATGGCCGGCGCGACAGCCGACAGGAAATGGGCGTTAATGTACCGAATAGAGGGACGAAAACGGCGCTGTCAGGCTTATTGGGTGCGCAGCCAGCCGTTTATTATGGCCCGATTAGTAGGGTTATTATTCGAGGCAGGTCAATGAGCACTAAAAGCGAATCCAGATGGCGTCTGATCAGTATTTTAATGCTGACGGTACTCGTCGTGTTAATTGGCGTTCTGGTTAAACTGGACTGAAGTCTGGCCAGGCGATAAAAAGCCTGGCCGTTTTATTGTGCGGTAAGCAAACGCACCCTCTCTTCTTCATACGGTAATACCAACAGCCACAGCACCAACAAACGTGATTGGCAGAGAAAAAATAATCGCTTTTCATTACGCATCATTTAATTCGCTCTTCGGCGGATCGACGTTGCGTTGCATGTCGCAGCATTGTGACAATCGTTAGGGACCTGTGCCAAATAAAACCATTTTGTTACGCGTCTATTTAGGTTTCTCCTGTGGCCATCGTTTCGACTCCTTGGGAGGTTGGCTCCATAATCCTTTGGTGACCGCGAATGGCGGTCGGGGCGAAACCGAAGCGTTTGCGAAAACGTTCGGCGAAACGTGATGCGCTTTCATAGCCGACATGTTGCGCGATGGCGGAAATCGGCCAGTCGGTCGACTGCAGCAGGGCCAGTGCGCTACTCATGCGCACGTCGATCATCAGGTTGCGCAACGCGGTATTTTCCATCGACAGTTTGCGGCGCAACATCACTTCGCTCATCGACAGGCTTTCCGCCACTTTCGCCGCCGTCCAAATGCTGTGCGGGTCGGTCGCCAGGCAGCGGCGCACGCGCTGCGTCAGGTCTTTGGCTTCGTTGTGGATGAAGCGAATGCCGAATTGGGCCAGCCACAGCAGAATTTCCAGCATCTTGTGCCGCACGATGATGGTGGGAAAGCGCTGCCGGAGCGCCAGCGCCAGGCTGGTGGTCTCGAAACTGTACTTCAGGGCGGAGGGCAGGCTGCGCAGCGCCAGGACGGCATCAAACGGCATCGGCGCCGGCGCGTCCTCGGCCGGAGGCTGAACGGTGAGCAGCAGTGGGTCGCAGGTCAGCAACTGGCAACTGAAAACGCCTTCTTCGGATGGGCCGTTAATAATATCCACCGTTTGCCCCCCGTCGATTATCAACAGCTCGCCGGCATGAGCCACCACCTCGCGTTGTTGCCAGCGTACGCGCTTATGGCCCTGTTGTATCAGATACAGATGTGGTTGCTCAAAATAGACTGAAGGGAATAGTAATTCAGTATGCTGAATGATGTGCGCTGAGGCGCCAATTCCTGGACAGAGATTAATTGTACGTTCCATCGATATTCATTTCGCAGCCATTATCTGAGAATATCTTTACGCTTTGATCCGCGTTGGAGCAACATTTTTCCATGGGCCGTGAAACACAGCGGCGTGTTTTATCTATCAAAAATCAATTTCCTGCTGAACAGAAAACGTCCGTGTCGGGATAATGTTTATCCATTAAAGTGAGAGCCAGGCTCGAAGCGCGCATTTTACCAATTACCCATAAACTGAATAATTCAAATGCCATAGATTAATATCCTAACGTAACCCGAGAGTAATAGCGCATAGTGCTATTTAATCCATTTTCGTCAGTATTGTCGATCTTATCGGACCTGTGGCTCCCCCAGCAACAGCGCACGGTCATGAAACTGGCCGTAGGTATTGTTGACCACGTTCTGGCGCGTGGACTGTTCGATCAGCATTTTCAGCTCATCCATGCGCTGCTGTAACAGACGTTTGAGCTCGGTTTCGTTGTCGAGGATCTGTTGCAGCTTATTGCGCAGCATCTCCTGCAACGCCATGGAAGGGCCGGCTTGCCCGGTAAAGGCGGCGGTTTTTTCCACCGCCGTCACGTAAGCGAATTCGAGCTCGACGAGCTCCTCCCAGTGCCCGGTTTGCGCCAGCGCGATCATCTGGCTGCTCAGGCTGTAAATTTGTTGATAAGCGGCTAACAGCTGCTGTTGACGTTCCATTACACGGCGTCCTGCGAAGGTTGGTAGTTGGGGCCGATCTGGCGCCAGGCATCGGCGATGTTTTCCAGCAGTTTGACCACTTCGGCGATCGCCGCTTCGTCGTTGTTCAGGTTGGCCTGCATCAGGCGCCGCTTCATATAGTCGTACAACGCCGCCAGGTTTTCGGCGATTTCGCCGCCCTGTTGAGGGTCCAGGCCGCCTTTCAGGCCGTTGTCGATGATGTTGATGGCTTTGGACAGCGCCATGCCTTTGCCGGCGATATCGCCCTGGTTCATCAGGATGCGTGCGCGAAGCAGGGCGCTGAGCGCCCCGTCGAACAACATCACGATTAACTGGTGCGGGCTGGCGCTCATGGCGCCGCTTTCCAGACTGACCTGTGCATAGGCCTGAGTGCCGCTTCTGTTATACATGTTGTTTCTTTTACCTGTTACCTGGTTAAGGGATCACTTTGTCGAGAATTGCTGTTGTAAATAGTTACCCGTGCTGCTCAATTTGGACATCATGGTATCCAACTGAACGAACTGCTGCTTATAGCGGTCGATGGTGTTCTGAATGCTGGCTGTGACCGTGGTGATCTGAATGTTCAGGCGATCGAGGTTGGTGTTGATGCTCTTGGTCGAGTTCTCGATGATGCCGCCGGATTTGACGTAGTTCTGGATCTCGTTGTGGATTTCGGTGGCCATGCCGGTGTCTTTACCGTTGCCGGCGAAGAAGTTGGCAACCTGATCCGGTTTTTCGTCGATGGCTTTGTTCAGCTTGGTGCTGTCGATTTCCAGCTTACCGGTTTTGACGTTGGTGGTGATGCCGAGGTTGCCCAGGCCTTTCAACTCCGGGTTGTCCTGTGCCGAACTGAGGGCGCTCTTGATCGAAGACTGGATGCCGCGCAGGGTGTTGTCGCCCAGCAGCGCGCCGTTTTTGGCATTCTGCGCTTCACCGCTTTTGACCGGCGTGTATTTGGTCAGCGAATTGAAGGTGTCCAGCAGCGAGTTGTAGTTATCTACCCACTCTTTAATCTTGTCGGCGCTGCCGCTCTTGTCGATGCCGATCACCAGGTTTTGCGGTTCGCCGGGCTTGGTGGTGGTTTTCAGATCGAGCGTTACGCCCTGCAGAGCATCGGCGATCGAGTTGGTGCTGCGCTTGATTTTCGTGCCGTTGACGACGATTTCCGCATCCTGGCCGGGCACGGTTTGCTTCATCGCGGTGCTGCCATCTTTAGGCGGATTTTTAGGATCGTAGTTGAGGATGGCGCCGAGCTTGTCGTCGTTATTGACCTGCACCGAAATGGTGTTTTTTTCGCCTGGCGTGGTGGAGCTTAATGCCAGTTGATAGTCATTGTCGCCGACGCGCATGATACTGGCGGTGACGCCGGATTTCGATTTATTGATGGCGTCGCGCATCTCGACCAGTGAGGTCTGATCGTCGCCGAGCGGGATCTTGGTCTCTTTCGGCGGGTTGCCTGCCGTAATAGAGATGGAACGATCGCTGCTGCCCGGCGTGCCCAGTTTGGCCTGCTGGTCGGCAATCGGCGTCTGAGTGGTCAGCGTTTGCGGCTGCGCCAGTTTCAACACCTCGATCGAGTAGTTGCCCGGCACCGATTTGTCGGTGGTGGTCACGGTAAACTGATCGTGCTTGGTGGCGGTAGTGTTGTTGAAGAACTCTGGCTTGGCCAGGTCTTTGCTCAGATTGTCAAACTTCTCCAGCGAGCTTTTCAGCGTACCGTAAGCGGTCAACTGGGCGTTATAGCTGGTCTGCTGGGTGGTGTACGGCGTCAGACGCTGTTGTTCCGCTTTGGTCAGCTTGTCCAGCAAACCGTTAAGGTCGAGTCCTGAGCCGATGCCTAATGAACTGATCGATGCCATTCGTGCTTCTCCTTGATAATGACTTTATTCGCTTTACGCGTTATCGGCCCAGCGGTGAAAAAGTTTACTGAAAAAAACAAAAAAACGATGGCGCAATAGAAGAGGGAAAAACCGCGTTATTTCTGCCATTGCCGGCGGCGCAAAAAATTTTAAAAAATTGCTAAAGGTTGTTAGGGGAGGGCCGATACCTGAGGGGACGGTGGTTGACGCCGTGGGCAAACAAGCCCGAACCTTTTAACTGTGTTGCGAAGAACGCAACTGACTCGTAAGGAAAGCAAACAATGGCACAAGTAATCAACACTAACAGCCTGTCGCTGATGGCGCAGAACAACCTGAACAAATCTCAGTCTTCTCTGGGCACTGCGATTGAGCGTCTGTCTTCCGGTCTGCGTATCAACAGCGCGAAAGACGATGCTGCGGGTCAGGCTATCTCCAACCGTTTCACTGCAAACATCAAAGGCCTGACTCAGGCTTCTCGCAACGCCAACGACGGTATCTCCCTGGCGCAGACCACTGAAGGCGCACTGAACGAAGTTAACGACAACTTGCAGAACATCCGTCGTCTGACCGTACAGTCTCAGAACGGTTCCAACTCTGCCAGCGACCTGCAGTCCATCCAGGACGAGATCTCTCAGCGTCTGTCTGAAATCAACCGCATCTCCGAGCAGACCGATTTCAACGGCGTGAAAGTGCTGAGCTCAGATCAGAAACTGACCATCCAGGTTGGCGCGAACGACGGCGAAACCATCGATATCGAACTGAAAGACATCAACGCTAAAACGCTGGGTCTGGAAAAGTTCAGCGTGGCTGATGGCATTGATACGACTAAAGTTGGTGCAAAAGCGACTAACGTACAAACAGGCAAAGATCTCACCATCACTAACACCACGAACAAACAAGCAAATGGTGCTGCGCCAGCCAGCTTCCTGAAGGACAATGCTACCGGTGATATCTATGCTGTTGGTACCGATGGTAAGAACTATAAAGCAACCATCGACAAAACCTCTGGTGACATCACTGCAATTGCTGCTGCTGAAACCACTGGTCTGACCGATACCAGCGCGACAACAACTGTGAAGGAAGAAGTTGCTGCAAGCGGCCCAGATGCGGCTAACCTGCACTCTTACGACAACGGTAAATCTTACGTGATCCAGGAAGGTACCGGTGCCAATGCCAAATATTTCAAGGCGAGCGTAGACGCTACCGGTAAAGTGACCAAGGGCGCAGAGCAGTCCACCGAGCCAAAAACTGCCGACCCGCTGGCGACCCTGGACAAAGCGCTGTCTCAGGTTGACTCCCTGCGTTCTTCCCTGGGTGCGGTACAGAACCGTTTCGATTCTGTTATCAACAACCTGAACAGCACCGTTAACAACCTGTCCGCTTCTCAGTCCCGTATCCAGGATGCCGACTACGCGACCGAAGTGTCCAACATGAGCCGCGCCAACATCCTGCAACAGGCTGGCACCTCTGTTCTGGCACAGGCTAACCAGTCTACTCAGAACGTTCTGTCCCTGCTGCGTTAATCGTCTCTCCCGATTAACTGTCGCAAAGAAACCCCGCCTCGGCGGGGTTTTTTTATGCTCGCGCACCGCGCGGTTATTACATGGCGCAAATAAAGCCCGTTTTGTGCGACTGTTCAGCCGATTGGCATTCTGCCCCCTACGCATAATAGCGCTGACTCTCTTATCCGCAGGTTTAAGACATAGTGAGCGATCTGTATACCGCCGAAGGCGTGATGGACAAAAATTCTCTCTGGCTGCGCTACGTGCCGTTAGTGCGCCACGAGGCGTTGCGCCTGCAGGTCAGGTTGCCCGCCAGCGTGGAGCTTGACGACCTGCTGCAGGCCGGGGGAATCGGGCTACTGAACGCCGTTGAGCGTTATGACGCCCTACAGGGAACCGCCTTTACCACCTATGCGGTGCAGCGCATTCGCGGCGCGATGCTCGACGAGCTGCGCAGCCGCGACTGGGTGCCGCGCAGCGTGCGGCGCCATGCGCGCGAGGTCGCGCAGGTGATGCGGCAGCTGGAACAGCGTTACGGCCGCCCGGCGAGCGAGACGGAAGTGGCGCAGACGCTGAATATCTCGCTGGATGAGTACCGTCAAATTCTGTTGGACACCAATAACAGCCAGCTTTTCTCCTACGACGAATGGCGCGAGGAGCATGGCGAGAACGCGGAACCGATGCTGGAAGGGCATGAAGAGGCCAACCCGCTGCATCACCTGTTGGAAGGCAGCCTGCGCCAGCGAGTGATCGACGCCATCGAGGCGTTGCCGGAGCGCGAAAAAATGGTGCTGACGCTGTATTACCAGGAAGAGTTGAATCTCAAGGAGATCGGCGCCGTGCTGGACGTCGGGGAATCCCGCGTCAGCCAACTGCACAGTCAGGCGATCAAGCGCCTGCGCGCGCGGCTGGCGAACGATACCTGACGGCGGCCCGCCGCCCCTCAACTCGATGACTCATGCGACAATCGGACTGCCCCTTATGCCAGGAATACTGTTGAAGAAACGGCCGCTTAGCCGTTACCTGAAAGATTACAAGCACAGCCAGACGCATTGCTCCCAGTGCGGTAAGCTGTTGGACCGCATGGCGCTGGTGTTTCGCGGCAAAATCATCAATAAAGAAGCCATCGCGCGCATGGATCAGCCGATCGACGATGCGGTCTGGCAAAACGTGCAGCATGAGCTGACCGCACTGTGCCGCTTTTGCAGCGAGATTTCCTGCAACAGCCACCCGAGTTATTTCGACATCATGGCGTTCAAGCAATATCTGTTCGAACAGACCGAGATGAGCCACAGCACCATTCGCGAGTACGTGGTGCGGCTGCGCCGGCTGGATGAAATGCTGGTGGCGCGCAATTACCCGGCGGACAAATTCGCCAACTGCGCCAGCCATCAGCGCATCATTGACGATCTGCCTAGCGCGGCGCACAACAACTACCGCATTGCGCTGCGCAAATACGATCAGTATCTCGCCTGGCAGCGCAGCTACTGAGACTTTCCCCGGCCGCTGGCCGGGATCTGCGGCTCCCCCCGTGATAAAGGATGATTATTCAGTTCACATCTGCTAAATCTATCGGTTATCAGATGTCGATATTCGATTCCCTGGGGGGAAGTAGTGAACCTGCAACAACAACTGGCGCAATTTCCGCGTCTGGATCTGGTTGGCACCGCCACACCGCTCGAAAAACTGTCCCGTCTCTCCGATTACCTCGGCCGTGAAATTTACCTTAAACGTGACGATGTCACCCCTATGGCGATGGGCGGCAACAAGCTGAGAAAGCTGGAGTTTTTGGCCGCAGATGCGCTGCGTCAAGGCGCTGATACGCTGGTCACCGCCGGCGCCATTCAATCCAACCACGTGCGCCAGACGGCGGCGGTGGCGGCGAAACTGGGCCTGCACTGCGTCGCGCTGCTGGAAAATCCCATCGATACCCGTGCGGAAAACTACCTGACCAACGGCAACCGCCTGTTGCTCGGCCTGTTCAACGCCGAGGTGGTGATGTGCGAAGCGCTGCACGATCCGCAGCAGCAGTTGGCGGAACTGGCGACGCGCCTCGAGGCGCAGGGCTTCCGGCCTTACGTGGTGCCGGTGGGCGGCTCCAATGCCCTGGGCGCGTTGGGATATGTGCAGTGCGCATTAGAAATCGCCGAACAGAGCCAACGCAGCAACGTGGCGTTCAGTTCGGTGGTGGTGGCGTCCGGCAGCGCCGGCACCCATGCCGGGCTGGCGGTTGGGCTGCAACAGCTGCTGCCCGAAACCGAGTTGATCGGCGTGACGGTCTCGCGCACCGTGATCGATCAGCTGCCGAAGGTGGAGCAGATCCAGAAAGCCCTGGCCTGTTCGCTGAATATCGACGAACTGGCGCCGATCGCGCTGTGGGACGATTACTTCGCGCCGCAGTACGGCATGCCGAACGAAGAGGGCATGGCGGCGGTGCAGCTGCTGGCGCAACAAGAAGGCGTGTTGCTGGATCCGGTATACACCGGCAAAGCGATGGCCGGTTTGATCGACGGCATCGCCCAGCGGCGTTTCCGCGACGAAGGGCCTATCCTGTTCGTTCACACCGGCGGTGCGCCGGCGCTGTTCGCCTACCATCCGCAGGTGTAAATACCGCTTGTTATTCCATTTTGAACTATATTTATAAGGTTATATTCCTTTATGCGGGCGGTCGCACTGTTAAAGTGCTGATATCAAAAAAGATAAATAACACACAGGGGTGTTTATGATGTTTGCGAAAGTTCGTCGTCAATGGCTGTTGGGCGTGGTGGGCGTCGCGTTGGCCACCGGTTTGGCAACTCAAGCCTACGCCGCCGACAATCTGCTGCAGCAGGTGAAACAGCGCGGCACGCTGATCGTCGGTCTGGAAGGCACCTATCCGCCGTTCAGCTTCCAGGGTGAAGACGGCAAATTGACCGGTTTCGAAGTGGATTTCGCCAACGCGCTGGCGGAACATTTGGGCGTGAAGGCCAAGCTGAACCCGACCAAGTGGGACGGCATGCTGGCTTCGCTGGAATCAAAACGCATCGATGTGGTGATCAACCAGGTGACCATCTCTGATGAGCGCAAGAAGAAATATGATTTCTCCACCTCTTACACCGTTTCCGGTATTCAGGCGCTGGTGAAAAAAGGCAACGAAGGCACCATCACCAAGCCGGAAGATCTGAAGGGCAAGAAGGTCGGCGTTGGCCTGGGCACCAACTATGAGCAATGGCTGCGTGAGAATGTGCAGGGCGTGGACGTGCGTACCTACGACGACGACCCGACCAAGTATCAGGATCTGCGCGTTGGCCGTATCAACGCCATTCTGGTGGATCGCTTGGCGGCGCTGGATCTGGTGAAGAAAACCGGCGATACGCTGGCGGTAGCCGGCCCGGCATTCTCTCGTCAGGAGTCCGGCGTGGCGCTGCGCAAGAACAACCCAGAGCTGCTGGCCGCGATTGACCAGGCGATCGCCGAGATGCAAAAAGACGGCACGATGGCGAAGATCTCCGAGAAATGGTTTGGCGCGGACGTAACTAAATAATGCACGAAAGTATTCAACTGGCGCTGGATTCAGCGCCATTTTTATTGAAGGGCGCAATACTGACGCTTCAGCTTAGCCTGGGCGGTATGGCGCTCGGCCTGTTGCTTGGTTTTCTGCTGGCGCTGATGCGCCTTTCGCCGCTTTGGCCGCTGGCGTGGCTGTCGCGCATTTACGTGTCGCTGTTCCGCGGCACGCCGTTGATCGCCCAGCTGTTTATGATCTATTACGGTCTGCCGCAGTTCGGCATCGAGTTCGATCCTTTCCCGGCGGCGCTGATTGGCCTGTCGCTCAATACCGCCGCCTACACCTCGGAAACGCTGCGCGCGGCGATTTCGTCGATCGACAAAGGGCAGTGGGAAGCCGCCGCCAGCATCGGCATGACCCGTTGGCAAACCCTGCGCCGGGTGATCCTGCCGCAGGCGGCGCGCACCGCCTTGCCGCCGCTGGGCAACAGCTTCATCGGCCTGGTGAAAGACACCTCGCTGGCCGCCACCATTCAGGTGCCGGAGCTGTTCCGCCAGGCGCAGCTGATCACCTCGCGCACGCTGGAAGTGTTCACCATGTACCTGGCGGCATCGCTGATTTACTGGGTGATGGCGACCCTGCTTTCCGCACTGCAAAACCGTCTGGAAGCCCACGTTAATCGCCAGGATCAGGAGTAGCGCATGAGTGCCATTGAAGTTAAGCAATTGACCAAGCAGTTCAAGGGTCAGACGGTGCTGCATGGGATCGATCTGGCGGTGGACGCCGGCGAAGTGGTGGCGATCATCGGCCCGAGCGGCTCAGGGAAAACCACCTTGTTGCGCTGCATCAACCTGCTGGAGGAGCCGGATTCCGGCACCATTCGCGTCGGCGACATCCTGATCGACGGCAGCAAGCCGTTGAGCAAACAGAAAAATCAGGTGCGCGCGCTGCGTCAGCAGGTCGGTTTCGTGTTCCAGAGCTTCAACCTGTTCCCGCATCGTTCGGTGCTGGAAAACATCATCGAAGGGCCGGTGGTCGTCAAGGGCGAGGCGAAAGCCAGCGCGGAACAGCGCGCCCGCGCGTTGCTGGCCAAGGTGGGGCTGAGCGGCAAGGAGCAGGCTTATCCGCGGCGGCTGTCCGGCGGCCAACAGCAGCGAGTGGCTATTGCGCGCGCGCTGGCGATGCAGCCGGAGGTGATTTTGTTCGATGAGCCGACGTCGGCGCTCGATCCCGAGCTGGTAGGGGAAGTGCTCAATACCATGCGCTCACTGGCGGAAGAGAAACGCACCATGGTGATCGTCACCCATGAGATGAGTTTCGCCCGCGACGTGGCCGACCGGGTTATCTTTATGGATCACGGCCGCATCGTCGAACAAGGCCCGGCCAAAGCGCTGTTCGCCAACCCGCAGCACCAGCGCACTCAGCAATTCCTCGACAAGTTCCGGAATCAATAAGGCGGCGGGGGAGCTTCCCCCGCCCGCATTTACTCCGCTTTCAACAATTCGTTTCGCGCTGCGGCGGCGAGAAACCCACTGCGGCTGCCGTATCCCGGATGTTGCCGAACCCGAGAGTCAATGCGAATCGTAGCGGTCTGCTGCGGCTTTCAAGCAAACTAATCCGTTCTAAGCTCACCCTATTGTTATCGCCCATGAGGCGACACATCCTCATGCAAGGATAACAAGACGCTAACGGCTGACCGGGCTGCGGGCAATAAAAAAACCCTGCACGAGTGCAGGGTTTGCGTAGTGGTGAGCCAATCAGGCGGCAATGTATGGCCGCCTTGAGATGCGTTAACCGATGGTCATCAGGCTGGCGTTACCGCCGGCGGCGGCGGTGTTGACGCTCAACGAACGTTCGATCAGCAGGCGCTCCAACAGGATGTTGGTTTCACCGTGGGCGAAGCCTTGCACCGAGACGATGGCGCCGCCGCGCTGCGCGATCTGCTCGCACAGGGTGCGCAGCTGGTCGGCATCGCCGTGGTAGATGGCGGCGTCGAACTCGACCTTGTCCTGCTGCCAGTCTTTGCTGAAGGCGATGCGCGCCTGCACATCGTTCGGCAGGCGGCGGAACAGATTGCGCTGCAGTTCCGCTTCCGGCCACAGCGCGCTGCTGCCGACCGCCAGCACGGCGGCCAACTGGATCAGCGCGTCGGCTTCGTTATCCGCCAGGCACAGCACGCGTTCACGCGGCAGCAGGGCATAGGTATTGCGCTCGCCGGTCGGGCCCGGCAGCGGGCGTACGGTGCCGCCCTGGCCCAGTTCCGCATAGCGCTGCGCCAGTGCCGCCAGTTCGCCTTGTTGGCTGGTGACCGCCCATTTCTCCAGCGATTGCAGCGCGCCCAGCAGCTGCGGCCGCGCGGTGGCTTCCATCGGGCGCTCTTCGTCCTGACGGTGCAGCGTACGTTGCAGCGCGTCGTCCGGGCGGTTGGCCAGCAGACGGTACAGGTACAGCGGGCCGCCGGCTTTCGGGCCGGTGCCCGACAGACCTTCGCCGCCGAACGGCTGCACCCCGACCACCGCGCCAACCATGTTACGGTTGACGTACAGGTTGCCGACCTTGGCGCGTTCGGTCACCCGGGCGATGGTTTCATCGATACGGGTGTGAATGCCCAGCGTCAGGCCATAACCGGCGGCGTTGATCTGATCGACCAGCGCGTCCAGATTGTTGCGCTGGAAGCGCACCACGTGCAGCACCGGGCCGAAGATCTCTTTTTGCAGTTCGTCGAAGCTGTCGAGTTCGATCAGCGTCGGCTTGATGAAGGTGCCACGCGCCCACTCTTTCTCATCCTGCGCGCTGCCTTTGGCGGCCTGGTATACCTTGCGGCCTTTGGCGCGCATCGCCTGGATGTGGCGTTCGATGCCGGTTTTGGCGTCGGCGTCGATCACTGGGCCCACGTCGGTGGACAGGCGCTCCGGATTGCCCATGCGGCATTCGGCCATCGCGCCGCGCAGCATTTGCAGCGTGTGCTCGGCCACGTCTTCCTGAATGCACAGGATACGCAGCGCGGAGCAGCGCTGGCCGGCGCTGTCGAAGGCGGAGGCCACCACGTCGGTCACCACCTGTTCGGTCAGGGCGGAAGAGTCGACGATCATGGCGTTCAGGCCACCGGTTTCGGCGATCAGCGGCGTCGGGCGGCCCTGCGGATCCAGACGACCGGCGATGCTGCGCTGCAGAATACCGGCGACGTCGGTGGAACCGGTAAACATCACGCCGCGTACGCGGGCGTCGTTGACCAGCGTTGAGCCGACGGTTTCACCCTGACCCGGCAGCAGCTGCAGCACGCCTTGCGGAATGCCGGCTTCCAGCAGAATACGCACCGCCTGCGCGGCCACCAGCGGCGTTTGCTCGGCCGGTTTGGCCAGCACGCTGTTGCCGGCCGCCAGCGCGGCGGCGATTTGGCCGGTGAAGATCGCCAGCGGGAAGTTCCACGGGCTGATGCAGACCACCGGGCCCAGCGGGCGGTGGCTGTCGTTGGCGAAATCGTCGCGCACCTGGCCGGCGTAGTAGTGCAGGAAGTCGACCGCTTCGCGCACTTCGGCGATGGCGTTGTTGAAGGTTTTACCGGCTTCGCGCACCAGAATGCCCAGCAGGCTTTGCAGCTGGCTTTCCATCAGCTCGGCAGCGCGTTCGAGGATCGCGGCGCGCTCCGTCGGCGGCGTAGCGAACCAGATTGGGCCGGCGGCCGCGGCGGCGTCGAGCGCACGGCTGACTTCGCTTTCGGTGGCTTCACGCACGTAGCCGACCACATCGCCCGGCTCGGCCGGGTTGATCACCGGCTGTTCCACGCCCTGATCCAATTCGGCGTCGATGATAGGCTCCGCGCGCCACGGATGGCTGGCGCTGGTGAGCAGGGCGCTGGAGAGCGAAGCCAGACGCTGTTCGTTGGACAGATCCAGACCGCTGGAGTTGGTGCGCTTCTCGCCGTACAGCTCGCGCGGCAGCGGAATGCGCGGGTGCGGCAGGCCAATCTGGCCTTCGCTGGCCGCCAGCGCTTCCACGGCGCTGACCGGATCGGCCACCAGTTCGTCGAGCGGCAGGGTGGCGTCGGCGATGCGGTTGACGAACGAGGTGTTGGCGCCGTTTTCCAACAGGCGGCGCACCAGGTAAGCCAGCAGCGTTTCATGGGTGCCGACCGGCGCATAGATGCGGCAAGGGCGGTTCAGTTTGCCGTCGGCCACCTTACCCACCACCTGTTCGTACAGCGGTTCACCCATGCCGTGCAGGCACTGGAACTCATACTGGCCAGGGTAGTAGTTGTTGCCGGCCAGGTGATAGATGGCGCTCAGGGTATGGGCGTTGTGGGTGGCGAACTGCGGATAGATCAGGTTCGGCACCGACAGCAGCTTGCGGGCGCAGGCCAGGTAGGAAACGTCGGTATAGACCTTGCGGGTGTAGACCGGGTAGCCTTCCAGGCCGTCCATCTGGGCGCGTTTGATTTCGCTGTCCCAGTAGGCGCCCTTCACCAGACGGATCATCAGGCGACGGCGGCTGCGTTGCGCCATGTCGATCACCGCGTCGATGGCGAACGGACAGCGTTTCTGGTAGGCCTGAATCACGAAGCCGATGCCGTTCCAGCCGGCCAGCTGCGGTTCGAAGCACAGCTTCTCCAGCAGATCGAGCGAGATCTCCAGACGGTCGGCCTCTTCGGCATCGATGTTGATGCCGATATCGTACTGACGTGCCTGCAGGGTCAGCGACAGCAGACGCGGATAGAGTTCTTCCATGACGCGTTCGTACTGCGCGCGGCTGTAGCGCGGGTGCAGGGCGGACAGTTTGATGGAGATGCCTGGGCCTTCATAGATGCCGCGGCCGTTGGAGGCTTTGCCGATGGCGTGGATCGCCTGCTGGTAGGAAACCAGGTAGGCCTGGGCGTCGGCTTCGGTCAGGGCGGCTTCGCCCAGCATGTCGTAGGAGTAGCGGAAGCCTTTTTCTTCGAGCTTGCGCGCGTTGGCCAGCGCTTCGGCGATGGTTTCACCGGTCACGAACTGTTCGCCCATCAGGCGCATCGCCATGTCCACGCCTTTGCGGATCAGCGGCTCGCCGCTCTTGCCGATAATGCGGTTCAGCGAACGCGACAGATTGGCTTCGTTATGCGTGGAGACCAGTTTGCCGGTGAACAGCAGGCCCCAGGTGGCGGCGTTGACGAACAGCGACGGGCTGCGCCCCAGGTGTGAGTGCCAGTTACCGTTGCTGATCTTGTCGCGGATCAGGGCATCGCGGGTCGGTTTGTCCGGAATGCGCAGCAGCGCTTCCGCCAGGCACATCAGCGCCACGCCTTCCTGCGAGGAGAGGGAGAACTCTTGCAGCAGGCCTTGCACCATGCCGGCGCGGCCGTTTGCACTTTTTTGGTTACGCAACTTCTCGGCGATGCCATAGGCCATTTTGTGAGTAGCCTGAGCAAGATCGGCGGGTAATCGCGCCTGTTCGAGCAACATCGGCACCGCTTCGGTCTCCGGGCGACGATAGGCGGCGGTGATGGCGGCGCGGGTGACCGACTGCGGCAGAATTTGTTCGGCGAAATCGAGGAATGGCTGGTGTGACTCTTCCTGCGCTTGCGGCATAATGTCGTCCGCTTCAGGCTGGCCCGCAGCGGCCAGCGCGGGAATTTCAGGAATATCGGAACCGCTCTCGAGACGCTCGAGGTAATTAAAGATGGCCTGCTTGATGAGCCAGTGCGGCGTGCGATCGATGCGCTGCGCGGCGCTCTTGATCCGGTCGCGTGTTGCCTCGTCGAGTTTCACGCCCATTGTGGTAGTGCCCATGCCTATCCAACTCCTGTGTTTAGAACCTATCCCATCAGGCTAGACAAACGGCAGGCCGGAAAGCCTGTTGGGATAGGTTCGTGAGATGTGTGGGGTTAAGAATGCAGACAATATCCTGCATGTTGCAACTTTGTGCAACCTTGTTAAATCAGGCTGATGAGCGAAGTGTGAGTTTCATCGATTTTTTAACATCGGCAGTTGGCATGAATGTTGCGTTATTGAGCGAATGCGGCGGGGTTTATGCGGCCGCAGGCGTTTTACCTTGCGGTATATAAGGGTAATGGCCAGGTGCAACTCATTTTACTTGTCGTGAGTGCAACCTTTGGGCCCGGTAAATGTGACGCAGGGTAAACTTTGTGTAACTTTGTTGTTAAATATCTTGTTGGTTGATGAAAGGCTCATCTAGGATAACCGACGGTCAACAATTACGGGCAGAAACTATTTTACCTGCACTCGCTCGCAGGCTGCGCCACGTTCCGGCGCGGCGGCCAGTGAAATGCATTGCGCGTGGGTTTACCGGCGCCGGCGTGGCCGGAGCGAAACGCGAATAATAATGAAAGTGGAGAATTAAATGACAATGAGCACACCTATGCTGGTGACCTTCCTGGTGTACATTTTCGGGATGGTGCTGATCGGCCTGCTTGCCTACCGGGCAACCAACAACTTTGATGACTATATTCTCGGCGGCCGCAGTTTGGGCAGCGTGGTGACCGCGCTGTCCGCCGGCGCTTCCGACATGAGCGGCTGGCTGCTGATGGGCCTGCCGGGCGCCATCTTCCTCTCCGGCATCTCCGAAAGCTGGATCGCCATCGGCCTGACCATCGGCGCTTACCTGAACTGGAAGCTGGTGGCAGGAAGGCTGCGCGTGCATACCGAAGCCAACAACAACGCCCTGACGCTGCCGGACTATTTCACCAGCCGCTTTGAAGACAACAGCAAGCTGCTGCGGGTGATCTCGGCCATCGTCATCCTGGTGTTCTTCACCATTTACTGCGCCTCCGGCATCGTGGCCGGCGCGCGTCTGTTCGAAAGCACCTTCGGCATGAGCTACGAAACCGCCCTGTGGGCCGGCGCCGCGGCGACCATCCTGTATACCTTTATCGGCGGTTTCCTGGCGGTGAGCTGGACTGACACCGTGCAGGCCAGCCTGATGATTTTCGCGCTGATCCTGACGCCGGTGATCGTGATCTTCGCCGTCGGCGGCATCGATACCTCGATGCTGGTGATCCAGGCGCAGAACCCGGCGAACCTCGACATGCTGAAGGGGCTGAACTTCGTCGCCATCCTGTCGCTGCTGGGTTGGGGCCTGGGCTACTTCGGCCAGCCGCACATCCTGGCGCGTTTCATGGCGGCGGATTCTCACCGCACCATCCGCAGCGCGCGCCGCATCAGCATGACCTGGATGATCCTGTGCCTCGCCGGCACCATCGCCGTCGGTTTCTTCGGCATCGCTTACTTCGCCAATAACCCGGATCAAGCCGGCAACGTGTCGCAGAACGGCGAACGCGTGTTCATCGAGCTGGCGATGCTGCTGTTCAACCCATGGGTGGCGGGCGTGCTGCTGTCGGCGATTCTGGCGGCGGTCATGAGTACGCTGAGCTGCCAGCTGCTGGTGTGCTCCAGCGCGATCACCGAAGACCTGTATAAGGCGTTCCTGCGCAAAGGCGCCAGCCAGCGTGAGCTGGTGTGGGTCGGCCGCGTGATGGTGCTGGTGGTGGCGTTGATCGCCATCGCGCTGGCGGCCAACCCGGAGAACCGCGTGCTGGGCCTGGTGAGCTACGCCTGGGCAGGTTTCGGCGCCGCCTTCGGCCCGGTCGTGCTGATCTCGGTGCTGTGGTCGCGCATGACCCGCAACGGCGCGCTGGCCGGCATGCTGGTCGGCGCGGTGACGGTTATCGTCTGGAAACAGTACGAATGGCTGGGCCTGTATGAAATCATCCCGGGCTTTATTCTGGGCTGCCTCGCTATCGTGGTAGTGAGCCTGATGGGCCGCCGGCCATCCGCCACCATGACCGAGCGTTTCGATCAGGCGGAAGCCGAGTATAAAACGGTGTAACGCCGTTCGATGTCAGTCAGCAAGGGGCGCGTAACGCGCCCTTTTTTTCGCCTGCCGATCGCCGTCATCCAACACCTGGTGACATTTGATTAGAAAAAATCACGCTGGCGCCTCTTGTATTTCTTCTTGGCAGAATGATAATCACTCTCGTTGCATTTTACGTTTCTTTACAGAGTTGCGCAGCGCATGTCGAGCCAGCTTTCTCTGCCGCCGCGGTCTTTTCAGGGGTGATTATTTATGTTCGTTCCCTTTCTTATCATGTTCCGTGAAGGGCTGGAGGCCGCGCTGATCGTCAGCCTGATCGCCAGCTACCTGAAACGCACGCAGCGCAGCCAATGGCTGGGCGCGGTGTGGATCGGCGTGATTGTCGCCGCGGCGCTGTGTCTGGCGCTCGGCATCTTCATCAATGAAACCACCGGCGAGTTCCCGCAGAAGCAGCAGGAGCTGTTCGAAGGCATCGTCGCGGTGGTGGCGGTACTGATCCTCACCTATATGCTGTTCTGGATGCGCAAAGTGTCCAAGTCGGTCAAGGTGCATCTGGAAGGGGCGATCGATCAGGCGCTCAGCGCCGGCAAAGGGCAGGGTTGGGCGCTGGTGGCGATGGTGTTCTTCGCCGTGGCGCGCGAAGGGCTGGAGTCGGTGTTCTTCCTGCTGGCGGCTTTCCAGCAAGACGTGGGTGCCGCGGCGCCGATCGGCGCGGTGCTCGGCCTGGCGGCCGCCATCGTGCTGGGCATGATGATTTACTGGGGCGGGGTGAAGCTGCACCTGGCCAAATTCTTCAAATGGACCAGCCTGTTCATTCTGTTCGTCGCCGCCGGGCTGGCCGCGGGGGCGATCCGCGCCTTCCATGAGGCCGGTCTGTGGAACCACTTCCAGGACATCGCCTTCGATTTCAGCAGCACCCTGTCGACCCATTCGCTGTTCGGCACCCTGCTGGAAGGCATTCTCGGTTATCAGGAAGCGCCGACGGTCAGCGAAGTGGCGGTCTACTTCCTGTATCTGATCCCGGCGCTGATTTTCTTTTTCCTGCCGCAGCGGCTCCGGCGCAACGTAAAATCAATCATTAATGTTTAATAGGGAATCTCGTATGTCTACTCCGTTATTTCGCCGCAAGGCGTTGCACGCAGCATTACTGGCTATCCCGGCGTTTGCGCTGAGCATCGATGCGCTGGCGGCGGACGTGCCGCAGGTCAAGGTCACGGTCAACGACAAGCAGTGCGAACCGATGCAACTGACCGTGTCGGCCGGCAAGACGCAGTTTGTGGTGCATAACACCAGCCAGAAAAACGTCGAATGGGAAATCCTGAAAGGGGTGATGGTGGTGGAAGAGCGCGAGAACATCGCGCCGGGCTTCACCCAGAAAATGACAGCCACGCTGGAAGCGGGCGAATATGACATGACCTGCGGGCTGCTGAGCAATCCAAAAGGCAAACTGACCGTCACTGCGGCGGCCAACGGCGCCACCGACGGCAAGCCGAGCGCGCTGGATCTGGTTGGCCCGATCGCCGAATACAAAGTCTACGTCACCAAAGAAGTCGATGGGCTGGTGAAACAGACCAAGCTGTTCACCGACGCGGTGAAGGCCGGCAACGTGGAGCAAGCGCGCAAGCTGTATGCGCCGACCCGTCAGCACTATGAGCGCATCGAGCCGATCGCCGAGCTGTTCTCCGATCTGGACGGCAGCATCGACGCCCGTGAAGACGACTACGAGAAGAAATCGGCGGACCCTAACTTCACCGGTTTCCACCGTCTGGAGAAGGCGCTGTTTGCCGACAACTCGACCAAAGACATGGATAAATACGCCGATCGGCTGTATCAGGACACCGTTGAGCTGCAAAAACGCGTGGGTGAACTGACCTTCCCGCCGAGCAAGGTGGTGGGCGGCGCAGCCGGGCTGATCGAAGAAGTGGCGGCGAGCAAGATCAGCGGTGAAGAAGACCGCTATAGCCGCACCGACCTGTGGGATTTCCAGGCCAACGTCGACGGCGCGCAGAAGATCGTCAACCTGCTACGCCCGCTGCTGGTCAAGGCCAACAAGCCGCTGCTGGACAAGATTGACGCCAACTTCAAAACCGTGGACACCATTTTGGCGAAGTACAAAACCAAAGAGGGCTATGAGTCCTACGAGAAGCTGAGCGAAGCCGATCGCAACGCGTTGAAAGGGCCGATCACCACGCTGGCGGAAGACCTTTCCCAACTGCGCGGCGTGTTGGGCCTGGACTGAGGCATAGGATTATGAGCAACAAGGCAGGCCCGAACAGCGGGCCGCATCCGCAATCGCAGGGGGCGGCCTCGCCTTCGCGGCGCCGTTTGCTGCAAGGGCTGGGGCTGGGCGCACTGGCGCTGGGCGGCAGCCGCCTGGCGCAGGCGGCGGGCAACGCGGCGGAGCCGTTGGCGACGCCGCAGGATGAGCGTTGGCAGAAACAGCCGTTTTATGGTCGCCATCAGGCCGGGGTGCTGACGCCGCAACAGGCGGCGATGATGCTGGTGGCGTTCGACGTGCTGGCGACCAGCAAAGCGGATCTGGAGCGTCTGTTCCGGCTGCTGACCGATCGCATCGCGTTCCTGACCCACGGCGGCAAGGCGCCGGAAGTGGATGCCAAGCTGCCGCCGCTCGATTCGGGCATCATGGGGCCGGAGATTTACCCGGACAACCTGACCATCACCGTTTCGGTCGGCGCATCGCTGTTCGACGAACGCTTTGGCCTGCAGGCGCAAAAACCGCTGCGGTTGCAGAAGATGACGCGCTTCCCCAACGATGCGCTGGACGCCGCGCTGTGCCACGGCGACCTGCTGCTGCAGATTTGCGCCAACACCAATGAAACCGCTCTCCACGCGCTGCGCGATATCATCAAGCATTCGCCGGATCTGCTCAGCGTGCGCTGGAAGCGGGAAGGGTTCATCTCGGCGCATGCGGCGCGCAGCAAAGGCAAAGAAACGCCGATTAACCTGCTGGGCTTCAAAGACGGCACCGCCAACCCGAAAACCGACGACACACCGCTGATGGATAAAGTGGTGTGGGTTGGCGACAGCGCCGGCGAGCCGGCGTGGACGGCGGGCGGCAGCTACCAGGCGGCGCGCATTATTCGCTTCCGCGTGGAGTTTTGGGATCGCACGCCGCTGCAGGAGCAGGAAACCATCTTTGGCCGCGAAAAGCACAGCGGCGCGCCGCTCGGTATGAAGCATGAACATGACGAGCCGAACTACGCGAACGATCCCGACGGCAAGGTGATACCGATGGACGCGCACATCCGGTTGGCGAACCCCCGCACGCCGGAAAGCCAAAGCAACCTGATGCTGCGGCGCGGCTACAGCTATTCCCTTGGCGTCTCCAATGCCGGGCAGCTGGAAATGGGGCTGCTGTTCGTCTGCTATCAGGCCGATCTGGAAAAAGGATTCCTGACGGTGCAAAAAAGGCTCAACGGTGAAGCGCTGGAGGAATACATCAAGCCGATCGGCGGCGGGTATTTCTTCGTATTGCCGGGTGTGAAAGAGGGCGGCGACTATCTGGCCAGCGGCTTGCTCAAGGCCTGAGTGCGCAATGACGAGGCGCGATCTTCCGCCTCGTTTTACTTTGGCTTGCCTATTGCGCGGGACATTGCACGACGAAGTTCAATTCGATGCTTTGCCTGCGGGTTAAAAAAATCTGCACGGCTCACCGGCTTTGAATTGCGCAAAATTTAATCGAGAAACCAAAGTGTCATTTGCGGTTTTTAATTGCAATTCATTGATATTTTTGGGGTGAAAATTTTTCTGGAATGACGTGTCGAGCGTGATATAGTGTTTTAGCGCTAACTGAAAACAAAAGATATTAAATTTTTTTACATTTTAGTAACGCGACGAGATTGAATGTCATTATACTGTAATCATCTGGCGGTAGTTTTCACACGGTGCACAGCTTGAAGCTGTAAATATCACTGCGGGGATCGCTAATGGTAAAGTCCTTGGTTGGGCTGGAAAGAAAAAATAACACATCTCACCTGATTTCTCGTTGTAACGAGGGTTATCTCTCCGACTCTCTTTTACCGGCAACTCCGCACTCTTATCGCTACCGAATTTCATCACTTTTTACTCCACGTTTACAGATGCAGTCCGCGTTGTCCCGTGAAGACACGGCGCTTAAGCGTTGCCGTCAATTCACCTTGTCCCTTGGCTCTTATTGGCTCGGAGGAGGCCAAAACCTAATACGTGTGTGAAACATAATCGCGCGGCCAAGCCGTTGCGGTAGGTGAAACAAACTGTAAGGTGCCACTATGGGTAGACAGAAAGCAGTGATCAAAGCACGTCGTGAAGCGAAACGCGTTATTCGTCGTGACGCTCGTAGTCATCGCCAGCTGGAAGAAGAGTCTGTGACCTCGCTGGTGCAAATGGGGGGAGTCGAGTCTATCGGCATGGCGCGAGACAAGCGCGATAGCTCACCCATCGAGGCTAGAACCGAAGCTCAGGGTCATTACTTATCAGCCATAGAGAATAAGCAGCTGATCTTCGCCACCGGCGAAGCCGGCTGTGGCAAAACATTCATCAGCGCCGCCAAGGCGGCGGAGGCGCTGATTCATAAAGAGGTGGATCGGATTATCGTTACCCGTCCTGTTTTGCAGGCGGATGAAGACCTCGGTTTCTTGCCGGGGGATATCTCCGAGAAGTTCGCGCCTTATTTCCGCCCGGTGTATGACATTCTGGTACGTCGTTTAGGATCTTCCTTTATGCAGTACTGCCTGCGCCCGGAAATCGGCAAGGTAGAGATTGCGCCGTTCGCTTATATGCGCGGGCGCACCTTCGAAAATGCGGTCGTTATCCTGGATGAAGCCCAGAACGTGACCGCCAGCCAAATGAAAATGTTCCTGACCCGCCTGGGAGAAAACGTGACGGTTATCGTTAACGGCGACGTGACCCAGTGCGACTTGCCGCGCGGGGTGAAATCCGGCCTCAGCGATGCCCTGGAGCGCTTCGAAGAGGACGAGATGATCGGCGTTATCCGCTTTGAAAAACAGGACTGCGTGCGTTCCGCTTTGTGCCAGCGCACGCTCAACGCTTACAGTTAACCTATCCGCTAATGGAAAGGCCGCTTCGGCGGCCTTTTTTATCGCCCCTCATTTATCATTTCGTTTAACCTTTGTGTAAATTATTGTGGTTTTTTGTATAGATTTTCGTTGAGTTAGCGTCAATGATTAGTGAGTGCCAGATTGGCGCGCAATTTGCCTGTGCCGCCAAAAGGACATTATCTGGGGTGTGCGCCGCGCGGCGCATAGCGTGTAGGTTCCTTGATGCGATTCAAACATGAAATACATCGTTCTGATTTTGCTTATTTTATGCGTCGTCTATGTGCATTACCGCGGACGGGTGCGCTACAACGTGTGGCGGCAGCTGTCTGACCATTCCACCTTTACCGCACCATTGAACGTCTTCATGTATCTGTTTTCCCGTGTGCCGACCACGCCGTACCTGAAGCCGGAGCAGTTTCCTGAGCTGGCGGTGTTGAGAGATAACTGGGAAACCATCCGCGACGAAGGACAGAAGCTGATGGAGATCCAGCAGATCAAGGCGTCCGATCAATTCAACGACGCCGGTTTTAACTCGTTTTTCAAGACCGGTTGGAAGCGCTTTTATCTGAAATGGTATGAAGACAGCCATCCCTCCGCTATGACCCTGTGCCCGCAGACCACGGAACTGCTGCGCAGCCTGCCTTCGGTCAAGGCGGCGATGTTCGCCGAACTGCCGGACGGCAGCCGTTTGCCGCGCCACCGCGACCCTTACGCCGGTTCGCTGCGTTATCACCTGGGGCTGATTACCCCCAATGATGACCGCTGCTTCATTGAGGTGGACGGCGAGCGCTACAGCTGGCGCGACGGGGAAGGCGTGATGTTCGATGAAACCTATCTGCACTACGCGGAAAACCAGAGCGGGCAGAACCGTCTGATCCTGTTCTGCGACATCGAACGGCCGATGCGCTACCGCTGG
Organism: Serratia sp. MF1(2023); assembly: GCF_030954545.1. Classification (NCBI taxonomy): domain Bacteria; kingdom Pseudomonadati; phylum Pseudomonadota; class Gammaproteobacteria; order Enterobacterales; family Yersiniaceae; genus Serratia; species Serratia sp. MF1(2023). The sequence continues at coordinate 138,663 of NZ_JAVHUX010000004.1, forward strand.
GCGCAGGCGGTGAACCACTGGCTGGGGCGCAATCTGATGAGCGCCGCCACTGCGCCGAATGAAGAGGGCGATCGCACCGGCGGCGTCAACAAGATGTTCAAATACATCTATGCGATACGCCGGGTGGGGAAACGCCTGAAGGCCTGGAATCGCACCGGTTACTACATCATCAAGTGGATTTTGTTCGGGGGGATCGCCGCGGCGATATTCTTCTCGGTATAAACGAAGGCGGGGGCGCACGGTGTGCGCCCCTTTTTGATCAGGCGAAGATAGTCATCATGTAGGCGGCGAACAGCGCCAGGTGGGCGGTGCCGTTCAGCACGTTGGTGCGGCCGGTCGAGAACGACAGCTGGCACAGCAGCAACACCGTCAGCATCACCACGATATGCGGCGTTTGCAGGCCGAAGATCAGCGTCTGCCCGGTCAGGGTGGCGATGATGGTGACCGCCGGCACGGTCAGGGAGATGGTCGCCAGCACCGAGCCGAAGAACAGGTTCATGGCGCGTTGCACCTGATTGTTCAACACGGCGCGCAGCGCGCCCAGCCCTTCAGGCGACAGGATCAGCAGCGCCACCAGGAAACCGGTGAACTGCGCCGGCGCGTTCATTTTGGTCAACAGACCTTCCAGCGGATTGGCATTGAACTTGGTGACGGCGATAACCGCGATCAGGTGCACGATGAGCCAGGCGGCATGCCAGGCGCTGCTGTGGGAAGAAGGCTTGCCGTGATGCGGGTCGCCGTCGTCGTCTTCATGCTCGTACACGAACAGGCTCTGGTGGGTTTTGGTCTGGATCACCAGGAACACGCCATACATGGCGGCGGAGATCAGCGCTACCAACAGCGCTTGCCCGGTGCTGAAGTTGCCGCCCGGCAGCGCGCTCGGGAATACCAGCACGATCACCGCCAGCGGGAAAATCGCCATCAGGTACTGTTTGATGCCGCCCAGATTGACGTACTGGGTGGCGAATTTGCGCCCGCCGAGCAGCAGCGCGAAGCCGACCAGGCCAGCGGAAACGATCATGATGATGGAGTACAGCGTGTCGCGCATCAGCGCCGGCGCGGCGTCGCCGGTGGCCATCAGTGCCGAGATCAGGCTGACCTCGAGGATCACCACCGACAGGCTGAGGATCAGCGAGCCGTAGGGTTCGCCCAACCGGTGAGCCAGCACGTCGGCGTGGCGCACCACGCTGAAGGCGCTGCTGAGGATCCCCACCAGCGCGAGAATATTGATGCCGACGATCAGCGGAAAGTTAGCGGTGCTGCTCCACAGGTTCAACACCACCAGCGCGGCGATGGGAAAGATCAGCGAGTATTCGGTGTGGCGAGATTTGGTGGATCGGCCAGGATCGTGTTGCGACTTCATGAGGGTGGCACTCCTTCTCAAACAGCGTAGCCCGTCGGCGCCGGTCGCCGTGGCACGGCAACTCTGCGTTTCCAGTAGGTATTTTATATTAGGATACACCCGCGGCGCCGGTGTGATGTTGTTTTTATCTGAGAAAGCAATTGCTTGCTTTATGTGATCAGGGTAGCAAAAAAACCGCACGGGGTGCGGTTTTATTTACTTACTTTTACGCAGTAACGACAATTTTTAACGTTAGATTTGAGAAAAGTCGTGTTTACTCATTTACCGCTTGGTTAATCAAGGAAAACGAGACCGTTAGTCATCAATATTATCCATGATTTCATGCCGTTTATTGTGGTAACCCTCTTCATTTAGCCCCTCACGCCAGTAAGGTACGGCATAAAGACGATTGCGATCGCATTGGCGTTCACGGCGCAGGTAGCGGCGCAGCCCCACCACCAGGCGATCTTCACCGGCGAGCCAGAAGTGCGCTTCGCCCTGCGGCAGGGACTGCGCGCGGAACTGAGCGATCAGTTCGTCGGTTTTCTCCGTGCCGCCGACGATCCAATTGACTTCAACATCAGCGGGTTTTTTCAGGTCAATTATGTCAGCGGTGCTGTCGACGCGGACGAAAGCGCGCCCGGCGCTGTGCTGCGGCAGGTTTTCCAGCAGCGCGGCCAGTGCAGGCAGCGAGGAAGGATCGCCCGCCAGGCAGTAGAAATCGGCCGCCGGCAGCATCGGTTTGGGGCCGCCCGGGTTGCTGATGCCGATTTTATCGCCGATTTTCGCTTGGCGCGCAAAGTCGACCGCTGGGCCTCGGTGATCGTGAATCGCAAATTCGATGTCCACTTCCGCCTGTTCCGGGCGCACGGCGCGAATGGAATAGGTGCGCACGATCGGGCGCACGGCGTCCGCGGCCCAGCGCGGGCCGTTTTCGGTCAGCGTCGGCAGATCCGGCTGAGTTTGGTCGGCGAGCGGCAAAAAGACTTTGATGTGCGCAGCGGCGGCGTTGGCCGGGTAGTAGCGCAGATCGGGCGCGGTAAAGGTGATGCGGCGCAGGTGCGGCGTAATGTCCTGTACGGCGCTGACGGCGATCAGGTAGGGGGCGCGTGAGCGAGGGGCTTCGGTAGTCACGGGGATCTCCTTATAGTTCGTTTGGCGGTGAGTATACCATGCCGTTTGATAATGAGAATTGTTTGCTCATTGAGGCGCAATCGCCTGTGAGCTAGGCTTAAGGCTCACGCAATACGCACGGGAGGACGTGATGCCATACCAAGACACGAACGACTTGCCGGACAATGTGAAGCATGTGCTGCCGGCCCATGCGCAGGCGATTTATAAAGAAGCGTTCAACAGCGCCTGGCAACAATATCGGGATCCTGAAGATCGACGCGGTGACGCCGGCCGGGAAGAGACGGCGCACAAGGTGGCCTGGGCAGCGGTCAAACAAAGCTATCGCAAGGGCGACGATGAGCGCTGGCACAAAAAGTAACGCCTTTCATGCCCGGTAAAAATCGCGCAGACGTTATGCTGACCTCGGCAATTAATATTATTGCTGCTCAGTACAAATACTTTTCCACGTTAACGCCGCTTTGCAACTTGATTGCGCGGCGGGAAAAGAATATGGTCATTATTAATAGGCGCGGTTATTGAATTAATAAAATTCCGCACCAAAAAATAAAATTGCAAAGGTTCAGTAGTGGCGAGGGAGGACGAGAAATCGTATTCCCGGGAGATTGTAACAGTGTTAACGCGAGATTTTCTGCAAAAAGCGGATTGCAAAACCGCCTTTGGCGCTATTGAGGAGTCGCTGTTGCTGACGCCTGAACAGCGCGCAGCCTCGTTGGCATGCACATTATCGCGCCGGCCGGATCACAGCCCGGTATGGGTATTCGGTTACGGTTCGCTGATGTGGAATCCGGTTTTCGAATCGGAAGAAGTGCGGCCAGCCATACTGCAGGGCTGGCATCGGGCGTTCTGCATGCGTTTGACCGCCGGGCGCGGCACGCTTCATCAGCCGGGGCGCATGCTGGCGCTGAAAGAGGGCGGCCAGACCACCGGATTGGCGTTTCGTCTGCCGGAGAGCAAGCTGCGCGAAGAGCTGGAGCTGCTGTGGAAGCGCGAGATGATCACCGATTGCTACGTGCCGACCTGGTGTGAGCTGCAGCTGGAGGGCGGTGAGGCCGTCACGGCGCTGGTGTTCGTGATGAACCCGCAGCATCCGCTGTTTGAAGCAGACACCAGCCACCAGGTGATCGCGCCATTGATCGCCAGCGCCAGCGGCCCGCTGGGCACCAACGTGCAATACCTGTTTGCGCTGGATAACGAGCTGAAGCACCACGGCATGCAGGATGATTGCATCGGCGATCTGGTGCGTTACGTGCAGCAATGGTTGCAGCAGAACCGCCCCGGCGCTTTCGGGGTCGAGGCCACGGCCTGAGGCGTTGGCGGGGCGGCAGACAGTAAAGGGCTCAGCGTGTGAACTGCACCCCAAATGTTGGACACATCTGACATTTGGAGGTGCAGTTCTATGAAGTTTTCGCTGCAAGACAAACTCAGTGCCGTCCGGCATTACCTTGCCGGGCTTGGCAGCCAGCGGCAAACCGCCAGAAAGT
>NZ_JAVHUX010000011.1:0-83773 GCF_030954545.1 Serratia sp. MF1(2023)
GATGCTGGATATCGTCTTGTGGAGTGCCCACACAGATTGTCTGATAAATTGTTAAAGAGCAGTGCCGAGAAACTCATCGGCGCGGGCTGCGTATATTACGCTTTTAGCCCGGAGAGTCAAGCGTTTATTTCGCTGTCTTCTCGCTGACCCGGCGGCTTGTCAGTCGTTGTTCCCGGTCAGTGGAGGCGCATTATAGGGAGTTCTCGGCAGGCCGCAACCCCTAAATGCAAAAAACTTTTCAAGCGCTCAAATAATCGCCCAAAATGCCTTTTTAGGATGTTTATTAGTCAAAAAACACCGGTTTTAGCGCAGCAATAGCGGCAAACCCTGTAAATAGAGACAAATGAAGATAAAGAAAAGGGAGCGGTCACCCGCTCCCTTTCATCTTCATGACGCTTAGTTGCCGTTATTGGCGTGCAACGATATGGTCGTTTTCCACATCCAGCGTCACCAGCTTGCCGGGAATCAGCTTGCCGGACAGGATTTGCTGCGCCAGCGGGTTCTCGATCTCCTGCTGAATCGCGCGTTTCAACGGACGCGCACCATACACAGGGTCGTAACCGGTTTTGCTCAACAAAGCCAGGGCCGGTTCGGTCATGGTCACTTCGTAACCGCGTTCTTCCAAACGTTTGTACAAACGCGACAGCTGAATTTTGGCGATTGCAGCAATGTGTTTCTCGCCCAGCGGATGGAACACCACCACTTCGTCGATACGGTTGATGAACTCAGGACGGAAGTGGTGACTCACCATCTCCATCACCGACTCTTTCATCTGCGCGTAGTTCATCTGACCGAAGTGCTCCTGGATCAGATCGGAGCCCAGGTTGGAAGTCATGATCACCACGGTATTGCGGAAATCGACGGTACGGCCCTGGCCATCGGTCAGTCGGCCGTCATCCAACACCTGCAGCAGAATGTTGAATACGTCCGGGTGCGCTTTCTCGACTTCATCCAGCAGAATCACCGAGTAAGGCCTGCGGCGCACGGCTTCCGTCAGATAGCCGCCCTCTTCATAACCCACATAGCCCGGAGGCGCGCCGACCAGACGCGAAACGGAGTGTTTCTCCATAAACTCGGACATGTCGATACGCACCATGGCGTCGTCGCTGTCGAACAGGAACGAAGCAAGCGCCTTGCAGAGCTCGGTTTTCCCCACCCCGGTAGGGCCGAGGAACAGGAACGAACCGATCGGCCGGTTAGGATCGGACAACCCGGCGCGGCTGCGGCGGATAGCATTAGAGACCGCGCTGACCGCTTCGTCCTGGCCGATCACCCGCGAATGCAGCTCTTGCTCCAGGCGCAGCAGTTTGTCGCGTTCACCTTCCAGCATTCTGGCCACCGGGATGCCTGTGGCACGCGCCAGCACCTCGGCAATCTCCGCATCGGTCACCCGATTGCGCAGCAGCTTCATGCTTTTGCCTTCGGCCTGCGTGGCGGCGGCGAGCTGTTTCTCCAGCTCAGGGATTTTGCCGTATTGCAGTTCCGACATCCGCCCCAGATCGCCAACGCGGCGCGCCTGCTCCAGGGTGATTTTGGCCTGCTCGAGTTCAGCCTTGATGTTCTGGGTGCCGGAGAGCGAGGCTTTTTCCGCTTTCCACTCTTCTTCCAGCTCCGAATATTCGCGCTCTTTCTGCCCCAGCTCATCGCTGAGCATGTCCAGGCGTTTCTTGCTGGCGTCGTCAGACTCTTTATTCAGCGCCTGCTGTTCCAGCTTCAACTGAATGATGCGGCGTTCAAGCCTGTCGAGCGACTCCGGCTTGGAATCCATCTGCATGCGAATACTGGATGCCGCTTCGTCGATCAGGTCGATAGCCTTGTCCGGCAATTGACGATCGGCGATATAACGGTGAGAAAGCGTCGCCGCCGCCACGATGGCCGGGTCGGTGATCTGCACGTGGTGGTGCAATTCGTAACGCTCTTTCAGGCCGCGCAGGATAGCGATGGTGTCTTCCACGCTCGGCTCCGCCACATACACTTTCTGGAAACGACGTTCGAGCGCCGCGTCTTTCTCTATATATTGGCGGTACTCATCCAGCGTTGTGGCACCGACGCAGTGCAGTTCGCCGCGCGCCAGCGCCGGCTTGAGCATGTTGCCCGCATCCATCGCACCATCCGCCTTACCGGCGCCGACCATGGTGTGCAGTTCGTCGATAAACAGGATAACGCTGCCTTCCTGCTTGGCCAGATCGTTGAGCACGCCTTTCAGACGCTCTTCAAACTCGCCGCGGTATTTGGCGCCGGCGATCAAGGCGCCCATATCGAGGGACAATACGCGCTTGTGCTTCAGCCCTTCCGGCACTTCGCCGTTGATGATGCGCTGCGCCAGGCCTTCGACGATGGCGGTTTTACCCACGCCAGGTTCGCCGATCAGCACCGGGTTGTTTTTGGTACGGCGTTGCAGCACCTGAATGGTGCGACGGATCTCTTCGTCACGGCCGATCACCGGGTCAAGTTTGCCCTGCTCGGCGCGTTCGGTCAGATCGATCGTGTATTTCTTCAATGCTTGCCGCTGGTCTTCGGCGCCTTGGTCTTCCACGCTGTCACCGCCTCTCATTTGTTCAATGGCTTTGCTGATTTTGTCGGCCGTTGCGCCGGCCGCTTTCAACAAGTCGGTCAACGAGCCGCGGTCTTCCAGCACCGCCAGCACAAACAGCTCGGAAGAAATGAATTTATCCGCACGCTTCTGTGCCAGCTTGTCGCACAGGTTCAGGACGCGCACCAACTCGTGGGACGGTTGAACGTCGCCACCGGTACCTTCTACCTGCGGCAAACGGGACAGCGCCTGTTCGATCTCGGTGCGCACGCGCCCGGCATCGATACCTGCGGAAGTTAAAAGTGGACGAACCGTGCCCCCTTCCTGATTGAGCAGGGCGCTCATCAGATGTAGCGGTTCAATAAACTGGTTGTCGTGCCCAAGGGCTAGTGACTGGGCATCGGCGAGGGCAAGCTGGAATTTGTTGGTAAGACGATCCAGACGCATAACACCTCCAAGATGGGTCGAAATTGCTACTGGAGATTAAATGAGGTCATCCCTCAAATTTTCAAGGTTATCTCGACGCTAAATTTTCGGTACAACGCCATGCGTCGTTGGATCGTCCTAATTCAATAGGTTATATCAGCCAGATTAAACTTGCCAGACGTCCGGTTATTCCATCGCGTCGATAGGAGAAAAAATGACTCTTTTCGTTAACCGTGCAGCGGTCGCCGCCGTAGATGGCCTGCACGCCTGCCCGCAACAAACGTTGGCGAGCCAGCAAGTAGATATTAGCCAAAAACTTATCGCCGTGCGGCGTAAACGCCGCCGCGGCTTCGGCGTCTTCCGCGATAAAGGCAGCGCGCACCTCCGGCCCGACCTCAAACTGCTGCGGGCCGATCGCCGGCCCCAGCCAGGCGCTGATCTGGCTCGGCGCGGCGCTGAACGCCGCCACGGTTTGCTCCAGCACGCCATGGCATAACCCACGCCAGCCGGCGTGAGCGGCGGCCACTTCATCGCCGTGCTGCGAACAGAACAGCACCGGCAGACAATCCGCCGTCATCACGGCACACACCTGCCCCGGCACGTTGCTGTAAACCGCATCCGCCCGCAGATCGGCAGGCGCTTGCCCCGCCAACGTCACCACACGGGTGCCATGTATCTGCTCGAGCCACACCGGCATCTGCGGCAAGCCGGCGACGGTAACCAACCGTTCCCGATTGCGCTTCACCGCTTGCTCCTCGTCACCGACGTGGGCGCCGAGGTTCAGCGAGTCATAAGGCGGCAGGCTGACGCCGCCGCCGCGCGTGGTGCTGCAGGCCTTAACGCCGGGAGGCAATGGCCAGTCGGGCAGAATGAGCGAGTTCATTACCAGTCCATCTGATCTTTGAATTCTTCGGTATCCGCCTTCAGCGCGTTAATCAGATCGACCATGTCCTGCGGCAGCGGCGCATGCCACTCCATCTGGATGCCGCTGATCGGATGGTACAAACGCAGCATGGTGGCGTGCAGCGCCTGGCGGTCAAAACCGCGCAGCGTGTTGATGAAGGCTTCCGAAGCCCCCTTCGGCGGACGTGGACGGCCGCCGTACAGCGGATCGCCCACCAGCGGATGGCTGATGTAAGCCATGTGCACGCGGATCTGGTGAGTACGGCCGGTTTCCAGGCGCAGACGCAGACGGGTGTGCGCGCGGAAGTGTTCCATGATGCGGTAGTGCGTCACCGCCGGTTTACCCATCGGGTGCACCGCCATGTGGGTACGCTTGGTGGAATGGCGCGCTATGGGCTCTTCTACCGTGCCGCCGGCGGTCATGGTTCCGATCGCCACCGCTTCGTATTCACGGGTGATTTCACGTGCCTGCAGCGCTTCCACCAGCCGGGTTTGCGCCGGCACGGTTTTCGCCACCACCATCAGGCCAGTGGTGTCTTTATCCAGACGGTGCACGATGCCTGCGCGCGGCACGTCGGCGATTTCCGGGTAGTGATGCAGCAGCGCATTGAGCACGGTGCCGTCCGGGTTACCGGCGCCAGGGTGCACCACCAAATCGCGCGGCTTGTTGATCACCAGGATGTCGCTGTCTTCATAGACGATATCCAACGCGATATCCTGCGGCTCCCAACGCGCCTCTTCTTCTATCTGTGCATCGATGGCGACCGTCTCTCCGCCCAGCACCTTCTCTTTCGGTTTGTTTGACGTTTTGCCATTGACCTTCACCCGATCGCCCAGGATCCACTCTTTTATGCGAGATCGTGAATAATCAGGGAACAATTCGGCCAAAGCCTGATCTAAACGTTGTCCGAGTTGAGATTCGGCCACCGTTGCGGTGAGTTGTACTTGTTGTGCCATATGCAGCTTCTTCGTTAACGTTGGGTTTTCACGGCGATGCCGTTTAATATAATGTGCTATTGTACCTGGTCTTTGTCGGGAGCTTAACGGACAGTCTCCCGGAATAACACCCTGAGGATAATCAAAACGTCATGACGCGTATGAAATATCTGGTGGCGGCAGCCACGTTGAGCCTGGCGCTGGCAGGTTGCTCCACATCCAAGGATGCGGTTCCCGACAACCCACCTTCGGAAATCTATGCCACCGCGCAGCAAAAGCTGCAGGACGGTAACTTCAAGGGCGCGATTACGCAACTCGAAGCGTTAGATAACCGCTATCCTTTCGGGCCGTATTCCCAGCAGGTCCAGTTGGATTTGATTTACGCCTACTATAAGGCCGCCGACTTGCCGATGGCGCAGGCATCCATCGATCGCTTCATGCGCCTGAACCCGACGCACCCGAACATCGATTACGTGATGTACATGCGCGGTCTGACCGACATGGCGCTCGATGACAGCGCGCTGCAGGGCTTCTTCGGGGTTGACCGTTCGGACCGCGATCCTCAGCACGCTCGCGCTGCGTTCCGCGACTTCAGCCAGTTGATTCAGCAATACCCGAACAGCCAATACGCGACCGACGCCAACAAGCGTTTGGTGTATCTGAAAGACCGCTTGGCCAAGTATGAGCTTTCGGTGGCGGAATACTACACTAAACGCGGTGCTTACGTCGCGGTCGTTAATCGCGCCGAGCAGATGTTGCGTGAATTCCCGGATACCAAAGCGACGCACGACGTGTTGCCGCTGATGGAAAATGCCTACAAGCAACTGCAGTTGAACGGCCAGGCTGACAAAGTGGCCAAAGTGATCGCCGCCAACCCGCAATAAACGCGCGTCGGCAACGGCAAAAAAACAAAACGGCAGCCTCGGCTGCCGTTTTCATTGGCGTGGACCTGGTTTTCACTGGAAGAATACACAAGTAAAAACACGGTGTTAGCTAGCGCTCCTCACCGGTCAACTCATCGATAATGCGCCATCCGGCGGCAACTCTCAAGCATTAGATAACCAATTCAAATGCTGAATCACAGATTGAACTAACTTTGCAAAAAGTGACAAAAAATCGTGATTTACATCACGCATTTAAACAAAAAGCGGGGTATGCTGGGTTCACCAAGACGGAAAGACAGAGAGGTAAGTTATATGACATTGAACATTACCAGCAAACAAATGGATATCACTCCCGCAATCCGCAATCACGTCGAAGACCGTCTCACCAAACTGGAAAAATGGCAGACCCAGCTGATAAACCCGCATATCGTCTTATCCAAAGAACCGCAGGGGTTTGTCGCCGACGCTACCATTACCACGCCGAACGGCCCGCTGGTCGCCAGCGCCAAACATGATGACATGTATACCGCCGTTAATGAGCTGATCGCCAAGCTGGAGCGCCAGCTGAACAAGGTGCAGCACAAAGGTGAAGCGCGCCGCTGCAATGCCAGCGTGAAAGACATCGTGCCGGAAGTGACGCAGGAACAGGAATAACCGTCCGACTGCGGTTGCCGCATCAAACGCGCCCGAGGGCGCGTTTTTTGTCGGGTATTTTTGTTGACGGGGTAAAAGCCAGCGGTTACTTTAAAACCTGTTCGCATTAACCTTAGGTAGACCATGCCACGCACACCGTTTTTCTTCGCATTCTTTTTTACCTTCCCCTGACTGGGAGGCGTTTCGTCGTGTGAGAAAGAATGCGAAGACGAACAACAAGGCCTCCTGGAAACAGGAGGCTTTTTTTATGGCTGTTATACAACGAATAAGAACTGAAGGCGGAAGCTGATTATGACTGACAACCCGTTATTGGTGCTGCGCGAGCGCATCAGCGCACTGGATTTGAAACTGTTGGCCCTGCTGGCGGAACGCCGTGAACTGGCGATCGAAGTCGGCAAAACCAAACTGCACTCTCACCGTCCGATCCGCGACAAAGAGCGCGAGCGCGATCTGCTGGATGCGCTGATCGCCGCCGCCAAGCCTTACGACCTGGACGGTTTCTACGTCACCCGCCTGTTCCAACTGATCATTGAAGACTCCGTCCTGACCCAGCAGGCGCTGCTGCAGCACCAGCTCAATCCCGTCAGCCAACACTCCGCCCGCATCGCCTTTCTCGGCCCGAAAGGCTCTTATTCACATCTGGCGGCGCGCCAATACGCCGCCCGCCATTTCGATCGGTTGATCGAATGTGGCTGCCAGAAGTTTCAGGATATCTTCGCCCAGGTGGAAACCGGCCAGGCGGACTACGCCATTCTGCCGATCGAGAACACCAGCTCCGGCTCGATTAATGAGGTGTACGACCTGCTGCAACACACCAGTCTGTCGATCGTCGGCGAACTGACCAACCCTATCAACCACTGTGTTCTGGTGGCCGGCGACAGCGATTTGAGCCAGATTGAAACCGTCTACAGCCACCCGCAGCCGTTCCAGCAGTGCAGCCAGTTCCTGAATCGATTCCCGCACTGGAAAATCGAATACACTGAAAGCACGGCCGCCGCAATGGAGAAAGTCGCCAAGTTGAATTCGCCGAAGGTGGCGGCGCTGGGCAGCGAGGCCGGCGGCGCGCTGTACGGGCTGCAAGTGCTGGAACACAACCTCGCCAATCAACAACAGAACATCACCCGCTTTATCGTCCTGGCGCGTAAAGCGATCGACGTCTCCGAACAGGTGCCGGCCAAAACCACGCTGATCATGGCGACCGGCCAGCAATCCGGCGCACTGGTCGAAGCGCTGCTGGTATTGCGCGACAACGGCATCATCATGACCAAACTGGAGTCACGCCCGATCAACGGCAATCCGTGGGAAGAGATGTTTTACATCGATGTGCAGGCCAACCTGCGTGCCGACGCAATGCAAAAAGCGCTGCGCGATCTGGCGCCCATCACCCGCTCGCTGAAGGTGCTGGGCTGTTATCCCAGCGACACCGTGGTGCCGGTCAACCCATCCTGACGCGATAAAAAAAGGTTCGGCCAAGCCGAACCCTTCATTTTTATTTACCGCCGGTATTTTACTGCCGGCTGTCGTTAGCCTGCCGTAACAGCGTGCGGCTTTCCACCAGGAAGCGCTGGGCGTAATCGCCAAACCAGTGCTCCACCTTGCGGAAGCTATCGATAAACGCCTGTTTGTCGCCGTGCTCCAACAGCTTGATCGCCTCGCCGAAGCGCTGGTAGTAGCGTTTGATCAACGCCACGTTTTCCTCCGACGACATGATAATGTCGGCGTACAGCTGCGGATCCTGCGCAAACAGGCGGCCAACCATCGCCAGCTCCAGCCGGTAGATCGGCGAAGAGAGCGCCAGCAACTGCTCCAGTTGCACGTTCTCTTCCGCCAGATGCAACCCGTAGGCGAAGGTGGCAAAGTGCCGCAGCGCCTGAATAAACGCCATGTTCTGATCGTGTTCGACCGCACTGATGCGGTGCAGCCGCGCCCCCCACACCTGCAGCTGTTCAAGCAACCACTGGTAAGCCTCTGGCCGGCGGCCGTCGCAGTAAACCACGACCTGCTTCGCCACGCTGCCCACGTCCGGGCCGAACATCGGGTGCAACCCCACCACCGGGCCACTGTGCACCGCCAGCATCGCATGCAGCGGACGGTTCTTCACCGACGCCAAATCCACCAAAATACAGTCGTCGGGCAACGGCGGCAGGCGGCTTATCACCTGTTCGGTCACATGGATTGGCACGCTGACGATCACCATGCCGGCGTCTGCCAACAGCTGTTCCGCCTGCGGCCAATCTTCCTGATCCAATACCCTGACCTGATAACCCGACAACGTCAGCAGACGGTTGAACAGCCGGCCCATCTGGCCGTTGCCGCCAATGATGACGATCGGCCGCAGCTGCGGGCACAGGGTTTTAAAGCCTTTATCGTTCTCGCTGACGTACGATTCGCGCATCACGCGGCGCAAGACATCCTCGATCAAATCCGGCGGCACCCCGAGGTTTTCCGCCTCTTGACGGCGCGAGGCCAGCATCGCCGCTTCGCGCTCCGGCACATAAACCGGTAAACCGTGGCGGCTTTTCACCTCGCCGACTTCCGCTACCAGATGCAGGCGTTTCGCCAGCAGATCCAGCAGCGCTTTGTCCACCTCGTCAATTTGATCGCGTAACGCGGTCAGTTCTGCCACCATAACTTACTTTTCTCCCGTGCGTGCCGTCAGCGCAGCGCCGAGTTCCTGATGCATATGACGCAGCAGCGTTTCCGTGCTTTCCCAGTTGATGCAGGCGTCGGTGACGGACACACCGTAACGCATGTCTGCACGCGGCTGCTCGGAAGACTGGTTGCCCTCATGCAGATGGCTCTCCAGCATGATGCCGGTGATCGAACGGTTGCCCGCCTTAATCTGCTCCACCACGGACTCGGCCACCGCCGGCTGACGGCGATAGTCTTTATTCGAGTTGCCATGGCTGCAATCTATCATCAAGGACGGATGGAGTCCCGCCTCGAGCATCTGTTTTTCACAGGCCGCAACGTGCTCGGCGCTGTAGTTCGGGGTTTTACCGCCGCGCAGGATCACATGCCCGTCCGGGTTGCCCTGGGTCTGCAGCAGGCAAACCTGGCCCGCCTGGTTGATGCCGACGAAACGGTGCGGCATGGCGGCGGCGCGCATGGCGTTGATGGCGGTGCCCAGACTGCCGTCGGTGCCGTTTTTGAAGCCGACCGGCATCGACAGGCCGGAAGCCATTTCGCGGTGGGTCTGCGACTCGGTGGTGCGCGCACCGATCGCCGACCAGCTGAACAAGTCCCCCAGGTACTGCGGGCTGTTCGGATCCAACGCTTCGGTAGCCAACGGCAAGCCCATGCCCACCAGATCCAGCAACAGGCGACGCGCGATATGCAAGCCTGCTTCAACGTCAAACGAACCGTCCATGTACGGATCGTTGATCAAACCTTTCCAGCCGACAGTGGTTCTGGGTTTTTCAAAATAGACGCGCATAACGATATACAGCTGATCGCTCAAGTCAGCCGCCAGGGTTTTCAAACGACGGGCGTAGTCCAGCGCCGCATCCGGATCGTGGATCGAACAAGGCCCGCACACTACCAACAGGCGATGATCGCGCCCCTGCAAAATGTTGGCGATGGTGTTGCGCGCGGTGGCGATTTCATTTTCGTCGTCGGCGCTGAGCGGGAACTGGTTCTTCAGCTCCTCCGGCGTGATGAGAACCTGTTCTGCACTGATGTGTACGTTATTGAGCGCGTCTTTTTGCATGATGCTATTCCTGTCGTTTGGCGTTATGCGTTGAAGTGGAACCTTGAGCGTTTCAGGGCTCTACCTTATCACGCAATGTAAAGTTTTCAATCCAATTTCCGTAAATAAAAAATTACCGTAATTACCCCTAAGAAAAACCATTGGGAAAGGCACTTCAATAAATAAAATAAACGCAATAAATTTAATAAGATATACAAACAAAAAGATTGCCGACGCCTCTCTACTCGCTTGCCTGGCAATAGATGGGGGTCGTAAACATAAATGTACATTTGATTTTACAAGGAAGACGCGCCCCCCACCTCAGCGCCAACGAATGGGCTGAGACAGGCATCCGCCAGACTCAGCACGAAGCGCTGCTGAAAGCGATGAATTTCAGTAGAAGAAAAGCGAATAAATAAGGAATAAAAATTAAAAACTTAAGCTAATGGCGGCTATTTTTGTCGCCGAAATGAACCGATATAATGTGACCGTCATCAACAATAACCACCCTTAACAACTGGATCCAAAATGCTCTCTTCTCGCGCTCGTCGCGCTTTTCCGCTGTATATTTGCTGCTTAACGACTTTCACCAGTGTTTCAGCTCTCGCCGACAATACGCTTTTCACCGCGATGGACGATCCGGCCACCGCCAAGAAACCGTTTGAAGGCAACGTGCAGGCGGGCTACAACGCCCAGTCAGGCAACTCGCAGAGTTCCACCCTGCTGGCCAACACCAACATGACCTGGTTCAACAGCGACGCGGCGTACAGCCTGTGGGGGGCGGCCAACAACACCACCTCCTCCAACGTGCGCTCCTCCGAAAAATACCAGGCCGGTGGCCGTACGCGCTATAACCTGACCGACCGCAACTACCTGTTCGGCCAAGCCAGCTGGCTGAGCGACCGTTTCAACGGTTACGATTCACGCTCCACGCTGACCGGCGGCTACGGCCGTCAACTCCTCAACGGGCCGCTCAGCGACCTGCGGGTGGAGTTCGGTCCCGGCGTGCGCCATGACGAATACCACGGCGGCGGCCGCTCGACCAAAGGGCTGGCCTACGGTGCGGCCAACTATTCCTATCAGCTGACCGACAACACCAAGTTCATTCAGGGCGTTTCCGCGCTGGCGAACGAGGAAACCACGCTGAACTCGGAAAGCGCGTTGAACGTGGCGATCAACGATCGCTTCTCACTGCGCGTAGCCTACACCGTGACCTACAACAGCAAACCGCCGGCCTCGGCACCGAAAAACACCGACACCACCACCTCGGTCACGCTGGTCTACGGCCTGTAATCTCCCTTCCAGAATCTCTCGAAGCCCATCATAGATGGGCTTTTTTATGCCTGCGGCGTCAACGTTAACCAGACCATACCAAGCGCTTTCAACGCATCCGGAGAACATTGAAAGTCGACGTTGCCGCCGCTGACCCGCACTTGGTTACCCGGTAAACGCGCTATATCGTAAACGTCCAGGTTACCGTCTATGTCCACCAGCCAGCGGCCATTGGCGATATGCGTAACGGCCAGATCCACCAGCCAGGATACGCGCCCGCCATCAACATAAGCCGGCTGAGCCACGCCGTCAGGAATCAAAGAACAGTCTGCCGACCACTGCCCCACCTCTTTCAACTGCCCGGCGAGCAGGCGATATTTCGGTATCGTGCGCCCTCCGGGAACCGGTACCGCCGGTGCGGCATCACCCCACATTTCCCCCTGTCCCGTCGCCAACCACAGCAGCGAGACGCCTGTATCCAGAGCACAGGTCACCACGATATCGCCGGGGAAGTAGTTGCGGCGGACCCAGGTGCTCATCGTGCCTGAAGATATACCCAGCAGGTCGCCCAACTCTTTTTGCAGATTGAAACCGTAAGCATCCAAAATGCGGCGCAATACCCCTTTCCCGCCGGAAGCCAAAACGCGATCGTAAAGCGCTTTACCTTGCGCAGATGACGCAGGCTTGCGATTACTTTTTGATTTTACAAGTTCGCCGGTCATCAGCCAGGCCAAGTCTGCCCCCGTGGTTAACGCGCAGTTGATGATGACGTATCCGGGAACACTCCCCCGTTGTTGCCAACTACTGATGTTATTCGGCGCTATCCCGAGGATTTCACTCAATTCCTTCTGCGTGCCAACGCCATAAGATGAAAGAACTCTTTCAATCACCGCTCCCACGGAGGTGTTGTTGTTTGTTGCTTCTTCACGCATATCATCACCGATTAAAATAAAATTTGCATTTACAAGTCGCATTATGCGATTTAAAGTAACATCAATTCGCCGTCACTCGGCATATCGATCGCTTTAGTTAAGATGATGCGACATGGTTGATGAAAATGCAAATACCGTAAGGCGACGACGATCTTGCGTAAGCACTTTGTTTACACCGTGTTTACTCAAATTTTCGACCTTGATCGACGGATAACCGAACCTTGCTTTTGCGAGTATTCATCCATCATCAGATTCAGATAAGGAGATTGTCATGCTTCTAGCCAGCGAGGAGCAACGGGCTATCGGCCTGCGGCGTATTGCTGAAATCCGCCGCACACTGTTTGCCCGGCAAACCAACCATGCCGAAGAGATTTACGACACGGCGCCGCTGCACCTGCGCCATACGTTTTGCTTCCACGCCGGGCTGACTGAACGCTATGTGTGGTTAAAGTTTCACGAAATGGGTTATGCCGAACGGCGGAAAATCGTCGCGGCACTCAATGAACTCATCTCGCTCAGTCAATCGTTGCCGCGCTATATCAGCGAAACAGACTGTCTGTTAACCCCAAAAAAATAACCTTTCGAATAAAGCTGGCGTGCAACCCGCCGGGCATCGCTCGGCCCAAATTCTCCCTATTAAATACTGGAAAATGTTATGGCTGATACTATTGATATGGCGCAAGAGCGCCAGGCATTGATGCTCGAGAAACAAATTGCGTACGCCAGGCCGGTTGCCACTGCGCCCTCGGCGTTCTGCTGTGCCGATTGTGACGCGGCGATTCCTGTGGCGAGACGCATCGCGATTCCCGGCGTCAGCCGCTGCGTGACCTGCCAGCAGCTATCAGAAGCCAAGCAACGTCATGTCGCTCGCCGTTAAAAATAGGCCGGCGGAACATCTGCCGGTCAACGCCTCTGCCATACAACACGCAGCGTACGGTGATTACGCCTATCCATGGAATGCCCCACGCCGTGCGATAGGGCGCGAAGCGGCGCTGAATCGCGACCAACTGCGCCAATGGCAAGCGATACTGCAGTGCATTCATGACCTGCCTTATTATCTGCGCACGCCGTTCCTTGAGCGCCACCGCCAACTGCTCAGCCAGAAGGGAGCCCACGCAGCCTGGCATTATCTGGTGCGAGTTTTCCATCGGCGGATATGGCCACGCATTCAGCAGGTAAATAATAATTTCGGTTTGGATCAACGCAAATCACTGCACTTTGGCAGCGAAGCGGACAGCTATAGCGCACTGCCCGCGCTGGGCGATAAAGCGCTGGAGCAGTTGGCGCGGCGTATCGGGGGCCAACTTTCTGCGCTCTACCAGAGTGAATGTGACGCCTTGCTGGCGAAGCATGGCAATAATGCCGAGATCCTGCTACACGCGGATATACAGCGCCGCCTCTATCGCCAAATCGCCACGATGGCCCGCGCCTTCAATATCCAGCCCATGCACTGGCGCTGTTATCGTAAAGGCAAGTTGGACAGCGAGCGGGCGATTGCGGCGCTGTCGCGCCTGACCGACGATCGCTGGTGGCTGCGGCGTCTCAAAATGCAGCGCATGCAGTGGCGCGAGGCGCTGCAAATCGCGATAGGCAACGTCCGCAACAACACGTCACCTTATGCCAGCAGACAGGCCCTTCACGATGTCAAGGCTCGGCGTCAATCGAACCTCGATTATCTTCACCGTTGCGAGCTGGAAAACGTCGCCACGGGCGAGCGCGCCGATCTTATGGATAAAGTGCTCGGCAGCATCGCCAATCCCGCCATTCGTCGTATGGAGTTGATGAATACCCTCGCCGGTATAGAAACCTACGCCACTCGCAACGGCCACTGCGGGTTGTTTATCACGTTGACGACGCCGGCACGCTTTCACCCTATCCAGCATGTCGGCGCACGAGGCAAAATGCGCTTCAATACACGCTGGCAAGGACAAGCCCTAACACCGAAGGATGGCCAACGTTATCTGGTTGCCCAGTGGGGGAAAATGCGAACCGCCTTCAAGGATCGCCGTCTGCAGGTCTACGGTATGCGAGTGGTTGAGCCTCATCATGACGGCACGCCGCACTGGCATCTGATGATGTTCACTCCACAAATGCAACGTCAGGCAGTGCTTGACATCATACAGCGTTATGCGCTGCAACAGGATGCAGCAGAACCCGGTGCCCAACAACATCGTTTCCAGAGCAAACACCTCAACCGGGGTGGCGCAACCGCCTATCTGGCCAAATATGTCGCAAAAAACCTCGATGGGTATGCATTGGAGGAAGAGCTCGATCGCGAAACCGGCGCCCCGCTGAGCGATACCGCCCGCGCGGTCAGCGCCTGGGCCGCCACCTGGCGCATCCCTCAGTTTCATCCCTTCGGCCTGCCCGGTCTCGGGGTCTACCGCGAATGTCGACGTATTCGCGGCCAAAACCTGACGCCGCAGTTTGACGCCGGCACCGAAGCCGTGCGCGCCGCTGCCGACGCCGGCGACTTTGCCGGTTACATACAGGCGCAAGGCGGCGCCAATGTGCCACGCAGCCACCAATGGGTGCGGGTCGCGCGCGAAGCCTCAGAAACCCGGAACGCTTATGACGAGCCCGTCACAAAAGTTGTCGGCATTTATGCACCGCATTTGGGAATTGAACGGGTATACCGAACGCGCACCGTGCAATGGCGGATCGTCGCTAAAACACTCGCCGCCGCGACGCCTTGGAGTTCTGGCAATAACTGTGGAACGCGCGCTCTTCACCTGCCGCCGGCACCCGCGCCGTCGGCTCGTTTGACGCCGCCACAGCGGCAGCATTGTCTGAATATTGCCCGCAAACTTCGAGGTATTGGCATAGAACCGCAATGCTGGCAATTGGAGGTTCTCGCACGCGGCGGCAAAATTCATTTTGACGGCCTCCTTGTACAATTTCCGCTAATCAATGATTGGCCGTATTTTTACTACACAAATGATAAGCCCAACCATTGACGCCTTTAGCGTTTTGCTTAATACTGTATAAATACACAGTATAGTCAAGAGAGGGCAAAAACAGTGGAAATTATGGATAAACAACAAGTAACACTGTCCCGAATCCAATTCATCGCCGATGTTTCACAGGCTGCGCAATGCAGTGCCTCCGAGTTTCTGATCGCCATGTCGCTGATCTCCGATTTGGCCAGTCAGGTGCTGCCGAACAATGATTATCAAGAAATATTTTATCCCGCTGACGAACACCCCCCCTGCTAATCCCTCCAGCCAAACGTTTTTCATCCCCCCGCCGCCGGCGGGGTTTTTATTTCTGCCGACGGCACTTTTGCTCCTCAGTTGTGCCATCTCATCCACAACCCCCTCGCGTTGCCCCTCCCTCCCACGCGCGCGAAACTGAAGATATCCGGGGCCACAGCCCTCTCTCCCAACGCTATCGCAGGATGGTAATGATGAAAATTTATGCACAACAAGGTGACACCATTGATGCGATTTGCTGGCGCTACTACGGCAGCACGCAACGCCAGGTGGAACAAGTCTATCTGGCTAACCGTGGCCTGGCCGATCTGGGGCCCCTGCTGCCGCACGGTCAACCGGTTGAATTGCCGGACCTGCCTGCGGCGGCCCAACGCGAAATCGTCAAATTGTGGGATTAAGCGATGGAGAAACTCACTTCAACCCTTGCCTATTTCGTCGCGGCTTGCCTGGCCTGGTTAGGGAGCCACTCTGCACAGGACATTGCCATCCTGGTCGGCGCCGCAGTCGGCGTCGGTACCTTTGCAGTGAATTGGTACTACCGGCGTAAAAGCTACCAGCTGCTGAAATCGCTAAAAAAAAACGGCCTGAAACGCGGAGTCTACGATGAGCTCACTCGCTAAACGCTGCAGCGTGGCGGCTATTTTAACGCTCGCCGCCCTGCTGCCTCAGTTCAATACGCTGAAAACCTCTGAGCAAGGTTTGCGCCTGATCGCCGATTTCGAAGGCTGTCGGCTGTCCCCCTACCAATGCAGCGCCGGCGTCTGGACCAACGGCATCGGCCACACCGCCGGCGTGAAGCCGGGTGCAGTCATCAACGAACGCCAGGCGGCTACCCATTTGGTCGACGATGTGCGCTCCGTAGAGCGCGGCATCGCGCGCTGTATGGACGTCAAGATGCCGCAGCCGGTTTACGACGCCGTCAGCGCTTTCGCTTTCAACGTCGGCGTCAACGCCACCTGCAATTCAACGCTGGCCACCTTTGTCAAACGCCGTCAGTGGCAGGCGGCTTGCGATCAACTGTCTCGTTGGATTTATGTCAACGGCGTCAAAAATAAAGGATTGGAGCGCCGCCGCACGGCCGAACGTGCGCTATGTCTGAACGGCATCTCACACTGACCGTTTTCAATAAACGCCCACTCAAACCACTTCCTTTTCAGGAGATACACCATGTTAAAACCCGAACAGCTACGTGCAGCACTGCTCAATGCCATTCCCTTGTTGCAGCAAAACCCCGAACGGTTGCGCCTTGGCATTGTTAACGGCCGCGTGGTCTCAACGCTCGCCCCCTCGCTGTCCTTCGAATATCGCTATCAGCTCAATCTGGCGCTGGATGTGCCGTCAGCTGACGATGACCGGGTCATGGTCACCGTACTGGCCTGGCTGCACAGCCACCAACCAGACCTTCTTGCCAATCCGGATAAGCGTAAAAATGATTTTTCGTTTCAAAGAGATATAGACACTCCCAACCAGTTGATATTGCAGTTGCAACTTACCGAACGAATCCGGGTGGAACCGCGCGACGGCGCATTGCATATCAACCCGCTGGCTGAACCTCCCGAACCAGAGAACGTCGTTCGCTTCACCCAGATTTATCTGCACGGAGAGTTACTCAGCGAATTTAGTCAGCCGTAGCGCCCTACAGGCAGCTTCGGTTGTGCCGGCGGCAGCCAAACGCCGTCGCGTTGTCCCCCTTTTCATCCAGCGGCATTCTTGAGACATGAACACAGACAACTTCGATATTCAGCGCCTAGTGCGCAACCTGATACGGATCGGGACCGTCAGCGAGCTCGACCTGGAACGCGGGCGCTGTCGCATAGCCACCGGCGGCAATCTTACCGACTGGCTCAACTGGCTGACCGGACGGGCCGGCGACGCACGCAGCTGGTGGGCGCCCAGCATTGGTGAACAGGTCTTGGTGCTGTCACTTGGCGGGGAACTTGAAACCGCTTTCGTGTTGCCCGGCGTATTTTCCGATGCTCACCCCGCACCGTCGGCCTCAGCACAGGCGGCGCATATCGCTTTTCCTGACGGTGCAGTGCTCGAATACGAGCCGGCTACCGGGGCGCTTAAGGCCGTCGGCATAAAAAGCGCCACCATTGAAGCCGCCGAGCGGATCACACTGACGGCGCCAAATATCACCTGTATCGCCAGCGGAAAAATTACGCTGGACGCTCCCGAAGTGGAGTGTACCCAGCAACTCACTACCGGCACCATCGCCATCCATCAGGGCGGCTCGATGACCGGCGATCTCAATCACACCGGTGGCAGCATCAGCTCTAACGGCATTGTGGTGCATACCCACACTCACGGTGGAGTGCAAAACGGCAGAGGCCAAACGGACAAACCAGCATGAAAAACGCGAAATTTCTTGGCATGAATCGCGGCAACGGCCGCGCAATCGCCGATCTCGAGCACATTCGCCAGTCGGTGAGCGACATCCTGATTACGCCTATCGGCTCACGCGTCATGCGCCGCAGCTACGGTTCGTTGCTATCCGAGTTGCTGGATCAGCCGCAAAACGACGTACTGCGATTGCAAATGATGGCGGCCTGCTACAGCGCAATGCTGCAGTGGGAACCACGCATTCGGCTGACGGGCATCAGTTGCAACACCACCTTTGACGGAAAAATGGTGGTCGACATTACCGGCAACCGCACAGATACGCCGGATGCCTTTTCTCTTTCTATTTCAGTGAGCTGACACCATGGCAACCATTGACCTGAGTTTATTACCCGCCCCGACGGTGGTGGATCCTCTCGATTACGAATCGCTGCTGGCGGATCGCAAGGCCACACTGATTTCCCTTTACCCGGAAGAGCAGCGTGAAGCCATCGCCCGTACATTGACGCTGGAATCGGAGCCAATCGTCAAACTGCTGCAAGAAAATGCTTACCGCGAACTGCTGTTACGCCAGCGTGTGAATGAAGCCGCACAGGCAGTGATGCTGGGTTATGCCAGCGGCAGCGACCTCGACCAACTGGGAGCAAACTTCCAGGTGCTACGCCTGGTGGTGCAACAGCCGGATGAGAGCGTCATCCCGCCGTTGCCGGCGGTCATGGAATCGGATAGCGATTTCCGTGTGCGCATCCAGCAGGCATTCGAAGGTTTAAGCGTGGCAGGATCCAGTGGCTCTTACGAGTATCACGGCCGTTCCGCCGATGGTCGGGTCGCCGACGTTTCCGCGATCAGTCCCAGTCCGGCCAACGTGCTGATTTCCGTACTGTCACGCGAAGGAGACGGCACCGCCAGCGCCGAACTGGTGGCGATCGTCGATAAAGCGTTGAACGATGAAGATGTGCGCCCGGTGGCCGATCGCGTCACCGTCCGCTCTGCCAACATCATCAGCTACAACATCGATGCCGTACTGTACCTCTACCCTGGCCCTGAAGCAGAACCGGTGCGTCGCGCTGCCGAAGCCAAACTGAAAAATTACATCAGCGCCCAGCACCGTTTAGGCCGTGACATTCGCTTGTCGGCAATCTACGCCGCACTGCATGCCGAAGGGGTGCAACGCGTTGAATTGAAGACCCCGCAGGCCGACATCGTATTGGACAAAACCCAGGCGTCGCATTGTGCTTCTTATCGTCTGACGGTGGGAGGCTCCGATGAGTAACCGTCTGCTGCCGGTCGGCTCTTCCCCGCTGGAGGTCGCGGCTGCGGCCGCCTGTGCCGAACTGGCCGCCATGCCGGTGCCGCTGCGCGATCTGTGGGATCCAGCCACCTGTCCGGTCAATCTGCTGCCGTACCTGGCCTGGGCCTTCTCGGTCGATCATTGGGATGAAACCTGGACGGAAGATGCCAAACGCAGCGTCGTAGCCGCCGCTTTCTTCATCCACCGTCACAAGGGCACCATCGGCGCTATTCGCCGCGTGGTGGAACCGTTGGGTTACCTGATCAAACTGCGCGAGTGGTGGGGAACCAACGGTGAGCCCGGCACCTTCACGTTGGATATCGGCGTGTTGGAGAACGGTATCACCGAAGAGATGTATCTGGAAATGGAGCGGATGATCGCCGATGCCAAGCCGGTCAGCCGCCATCTGACAGGCCTGGCGCTGAACCTCGAAGCCGCTGGCGCAATCAACGTCGCCAGCGGTCAATATGATGGAGAGCTTACTACCGTGTACCCCGACTATGCCAGTCTCGCCCTGCAAATGCTGGAGGGACATTACCAATTCTTGCAACGCAATACCGGCATCACGCTGGACTCGACTCAACAACACTTCGTGCTTAACGACGAGCATGTCTTGGCCGATTCGCGCCATGAACGCGAGCTGTCGCGCATGGCGGGGCTGCCGAATGACGCCACCACCGAAGGACAGGCTCTGCAGATCCTTGGCTATGCCCATGCGTATCTGGCGACCGGAGAACAAAAATATTTGGAACAGGCCATCGCCTGTTTTGACGCCTATGTGACCTACTTTTACGACGGTGCGCCGATCCCTGACAGCCCTCAACGCTGGATCGCCAACTGGATCGTCAACGCCAAAGAGCCGGTGCCCGCCAATTGGCCGGTCGATACGAGGGATCCGACGCATAGCGGCTTCAAAGGTATTCCTCTAACTTTCAACAAGGGCCGTACTCTGATCCCTCACGGCGCCCCCTACTGGGGTGAATATCTCGACATCGCTACTTTCGCCTTCGACGGCTCGCTGGCCTGGAATGCCGTCAACGCCCAGGTGCGCGCGGTCAATGCCGCCGGTGAAATCGACTGGAATAACGACGGTAAACGCTATGACGTGGACTGGATCATCAATTGGCAGGGTTACCAGATCGATGCCGACGGCGAGATCCTGGTCAAAGGACTGCCCGCTGAACAAATCGGTACGGTGCAGTTAAAAGACGTCACGCTCGGCGGCAATCACAAGCTGAATTTCGCCAATCGCCAACCAGTCGAACACGGCGGCGTGTTAATCAAGCGTAATCAGGTACAGCATAACCGTCCGCTGCATGTGCCGGTCCCGCACAACGCCATGGGCAACGCGGCCGATGCCGAGCTGTGGTTTGCCGACGCCTGCTATCTGCTGCACAGCATCACCGGCGATCAGCGCTATTTCAACGCCTGGAAAAGCGTTGAATTCACCGCGATGGAATATACCGATATTGATGCGCAGGATAAGTTCTTTCGCCAGAGCCGCAGCGCCAATACGCCGTTTACCGACGGCATCTCCTACGATTGGTCATACCCTTCCGGTGAGCCGGTAAGCTACGGCCGTAGCGCCGAAGGCATGATCACCATTCGCAAAGAGATAGCATCGCAACAATCGCTGGAACAACAGGCAATCTGGTTCCGCATTAATCGCCAGTCAAAAATCCGCACTTGCTTTGGTGGCGTCGACGATCAGAATCAGCCGATCTCCTGCAAAATACAGCTGTCTATAGCACCGGAAAAAAACGCGGCGAGCACCACGGAATGGGGCGTCGCTCTGCCGCAGTCGTTCCAACCTCAGGTAAAAACATACGACATCGCGCTCAGCAGCCTGGCGGCGCTGACGAAAGAAGACGGCAGCGACTATCTGCTGGCCGATCTGCGCGCAGTGACCGACTACGGCGGTTGCGCGATCGCCAGCCAGTTTGAGGAACAGGTTTACGACAGCCGCAGCGCGACGGTGATCCAAGCCCGTTTCCCCAATGATGACGCTGGCATGGTGATCGGCGCCTGGTTGACCGCGGAGGAAAGTTTCCCCGTTACGCAGTTGGTCTATCGCGCGGACGCCGACTTCAACCTGCGGCTCGAAGATGATGACAAATGGCGCTGGTATTGGATGCTGCCCGCCACCGGCGGCAAATGGCAAATCGCAAATTTCGCCCCGCAAGCGGCTACGCTGAGCGGCTATCAGCCGGATCATCAGGATGTCGAGCCTAAACCGGCCGCACCTCGTTTCAGCCGCGTCAAGCAAGTAACCATTCTGCAAGACGGCAATGTACCGGACGCCACATTCAGCTACTACGTACTGAACGACATTCCACCGACGCTCAACGCAGATGACGGCTACACGATCCGCTATCGCATCACGTTCCAGGCGGCACACCCCTACACCGCGCTGTTGGGAGACTGCACCCTCCTGAATCACCGCCACGACGGCCTGTTCTGTACGCCGGGCGTCATGCCGTTCTCCAACATTTATCAGGCGGACGGCCAACAGTTCGATGGTTGGCACGGCATGCCTTATCCGGGCTACCAGTACCCGTTCATTTTCGTGCACGCCGCCGCCGATCCCGACGGGGTGATGCTCAACAACATGGTCGAGTTTCTGTGGCAGTCGCAGCAGTGGTATCAGCAGCAATTCGGCGTGCTGGGCCCCGGCGCATCGGCCTATATCTGGAACCGTTGGGACAATCGGAGTTACGGTCCGGCGGATACCTGGACCATGTATCACTGGGGTGACGGCACGGCCTGGTCCGGCTATCAGCCACGCGCCTTCTTCGGTGCCGCGCGCGCCTGGCTCGAGTTACAGCAGGCGGGCAAAACGCCACCGCTCAAGCTGGTGGAATATGTCGAAAACTGGCTGCGCTGGCTGATTGATTTTACCAATGACGCCGACGGTGTCACGCCAACCGATTTCCCGATGGCCAGCCTGCCGCAGCCCGATGCACAGGATTTTACCGGCCACATGTGCGGCCTGTGGCTGGCTGGCGCGGTGCTGGCAAAAATGGCCGGCAGTGAAATTGAGGGCCTCGAACACTTTATCGAACAATGCGTTACGGAATTACAAAGGCATTACCTCTCCACCGGTGACGTGATGGACGGCGGCTGGTCGCCCGCGCCGCGTCTCGGCACCGATAACGGCATGTTCTTCGGCTTTTGGTCAGGCGAGATCCTGCGCGGATTGAGCCTGTATGTGATGTATAAAAACGGCCTTACCTACCCGGCCGGCAAACAGAAGAGAACCACACCATGACAGCAAAATACCGCGCCCTGCTCACCGAACAGGGCAAAACGCTGCTGGCTAACGCTGCAGCAACCGGCCAAAAGCTGGAAATTACGCATATGGCGGTCGGCGACGGCGGCGGTTCGCCAACGCAGCCCGATGAAAGCCAGACCAAGCTGGTGAACGAAAAACGCCGCGCAGCATTGAATTCACTGCAGATAGATACCGGCAACAGCAACCAAGTGATCGCCGAACAAGTGATCCCGGAGGACGTTGGTGGTTGGTGGATCCGCGAGCTGGGGCTGTATGACAAAAACGGCGTGCTGGTGGCGATCGCCAATACGCCCGACACCTACAAGCCGCAGTTGACCGAAGGTGCCGGCCGCACCCAGGTCGTGCGCATGGTGCTTCTGGTAAAAGGCGACGCCAATGCGACGATCGTCGCAGACAAAACAGCCTTACTGGTCTCGCGCGATATGCTGAATGCCGCTATCGACGAACATGCCCGCTCGCGCAATCATCCTGACGCCACCTTGCTGGCAAAGGGTTTCACTCAATTGAGCAACGACAGCAATAGCGCCAGCGAAACGCAGGCCGCCACCCCAAAAGCGGTGAAAACGGTCAGCGACGCCTCGCTGAAAATTGCCGCTAACCTGAAAGACCTGCCAAACAAGTCCATCGCGCGCCGCAACTTGGAATTGGGTACTGCCGCCACGTGTAACGTCGGTACGCAAGCCAGCCAATTGATGGAGGTGGGCGCCTTTGGTCTAGGCTCTGGCCCGAAACATCGCGAGGAGACCATCAGCAATCTTGGCGAGATCTACCGTGTCACCAGCGCATCGAAAAACGCGCCGGGCGGCGGCGTCTACGGCGTGCTGAACCTGCCAATCGACGGCGGCCCTTCCAGTGGCTATCTGGCGGTTCAGACTAATGGATCATCTTACGTCGGCACATCCACCACCCCTGACAAACCGCTGAACTGGTACCGAATTTACACCACCGGTTTTAAACCGACCGCTGCGGACGTCGGTGCTTACAGCAAGGCGGAAGCCGACGGCAAATTCGTCAAACAGAGCGGCGATACCATTACCGGCAGCTTGACGGTCAACGGCTCAATTGAAACGAAATCGGGATTGACCACACCTTACGCCACAGTGATGGGGTCGTTAACCACCAAAGGCGGCGTCGAATTATTCGGAACCTCGCCCTATATAGATTTCCATTATGGCAATACGAACGCGGATTATGATGTTCGCATCATTAATGATAGCCAGGGTCAATTAAGTCTGGGTGCAAAAAACGTTCGGGCCAATGAAAACCTTACCGTTGGCTTAGACGCCCACGTTGATAGAACTCTTTATATCAATGGCCAAGATTTTATTACTAAAAAAGGGGTAATAACCGAAACCAGTGGTAATCGCAATACTCAAGGGCTGCACATACAAGGTGCAGGTAATCAGTATGTTGATCATTACTTTTATGAGGAGATAGGTAAGCGTGCATTTGGCGCAATGCATGTTTCATCTGGCGGCTCTGATGGCTGGTTCCAATTTGGTCATCAAGGCGATATTCGCAGCAATGGCCCATGGCCGCGCCTGATGTTAGGTGAAGCAACCTACTTTAATGACGGCAATATCAACGGCAGCATTTGGGGTGGCTATTTAAGCAACTATCTCAATCAAAACTTTGTGCGCGATGTTCGCCTGGGTAATGTGGAAAGTATCGCTACCTGGCGAGGCCCCGGCTATTCGGATAGTGCGGGTTATGTCCTGACCGGCGCAGCAAATAACAACGTGGATGAATACATCGACGTAATTTTCCGTCGTCCGCTGCAAAAACACATTGGTGGCAATTGGGTTACCGTCTGGAGCGTTTAGTGATGAATAACATGAAGAACTTTACCCTCGCCGCGCCGGAAACGGTAGAGCAGAAACAGCTGGCCGCCTCGCACGGTGTTTTGTTTTTAAAATCCGATGCTGGGGAAGACTGGTATGAATGTCAAAAAAGCTTCCGTCCTGAAACGGTAAAACTGATGTATGACAAGGACGGGATCATTCGTTCAATCACCACGAAACCGAATGCCGAAGGCCATTATGACGTTTCCGGATTTTTCCCGGAAAATATGAGCGTGGCAGAGGTCGGAAACTTGCCGGAAGGCACTGATATTAACGGCCGCTGGATTTTTGATGGAGAAAAAATCATACCAAGATCGTATTCAACTCAAGAGCTACGGCAACAGGCTGCTAATAAAAAACAAGAGTTGATTAAGCAAAGTTCGCTGCAGATAGAAACGCTTAACGACGCTTCTGACCTGGGAATGGCGAGCGAAGAGGAACTGCTGCTGCTGACCCGCTGGAAAACCTACCGCGTATTGCTTAATCGGGTCGATCCCGAAGCGGCCCCTGATATCGATTGGCCGCAACCGCCGCAATAACGTCGTTCAACGCCCCGCTTGGGGCGTTTTTTTCCTTTATTTTTCCTGCTGTTGTACCAGTTATCCCACACCCCGAATGAGATGCGGCGCCGCCTGCCAACAGGCATGCTGTCATCACCAACCACAAACGGAGTAATGCTATGGGTGACTATCACCACGGCGTGCGTGTCCTCGAAATCAACGAAGGCACCCGCGTAATTTCCACCGTCTCGACGGCCATTGTCGGCATGGTTTGTACCGCAGAAGATGCCGATGCAACCCTGTTTCCTCTCAACACCCCGGTGCTGATTACCGACGTCCTGGCCGCCAGCGGCAAAGCAGGTAAAAAAGGGACGCTGGCGCGTTCGCTGCTGGCGATCGCCGAGCAGACTAAGCCGGTAACCGTCGTGGTACGCGTGGCGGAAGGGAAAGACGAGGCCGAAACCACGTCCAATATCATCGGTGGCGCCGATGAAAACGGTAAGTACACCGGCATGAAAGCGCTGCTGGCCGCTCAGGCCGAGCTGGGCGTGAAACCGCGCATTCTGGGCGTACCGGGCCATGATAATCAGGAAGTGGCGACCGCGTTGGCCGGCATCTGCCAGCAGCTGCGCGCTTTCGGCTATATCAGCGCTTACGGCTGTAAAACCGTGTCCGACGCCATCAAATATCGCGCCAACTTCAGCCAGCGCGAACTGATGCTGATTTGGCCGGACTTCATCAACTGGAATACCACCACCAACAGCAGCGACATCGCCTTCGCCACCGCTCGTGCGCTGGGGCTGCGTGCCAAGATCGACCAAGAGACCGGCTGGCATAAAACCTTATCCAACGTCGGCGTCAACGGCGTGAGCGGCATCTCGGCCAGCGTATTTTGGGATCTGCAAACCGCAGGCACCGACGCCGATCTGCTGAATGAAGGTTGCGTCACCACCCTGATCCGCAAAGATGGCTTCAAGTTCTGGGGATCTCGCACCTGCTCCGACGAGCCGCTGTTCCAGTTTGAAAACTATACCCGCACCGCGCAGGTATTGGCCGACACCTTGGCCGAAGCTCATTTGTGGGCGATTGATCGTCCGCTCACCCCGACGCTGATCCGCGACATGATCGACGGCATCAAGGCCAAGTTCCGCGAACTTAAATCCGCAGGTCTGATCATCGACGGTGACTGCTGGTATGACGAAAGCGCCAACGACAAAGAGACCCTGAAGGCCGGCAAGCTGTTTATCGATTACGACTACACCCCGGTACCTCCTCTGGAGGATCTGACTCTGCGTCAGCGCATTACCGATCGCTACCTGGCGAACTTCGCCGCATCCGTGAACAGCTAAGGAGACTGAAGCATGGCACTGCCAAAAAAACTGAAATACCTGAACCTGTTTAACGACGGCTTCAACTACATGGGCGTGGTTTCCTCAATGACGCTGCCGAAACTGACACGCAAGCTGGAAAAATTCCGCGGCGGCGGCATGAGCGGCGCAGCCTCGGTGGACTTCGGCCTGGATGACGATGCGCTGGTGGTGGAATGGACCATGGGCGGCATTGACGAACTGGTGCTCAAGCAATGGGGCCGCGTCGATGCGGTACCGCTGCGCTTTACCGGCTCTTTCCAACGCGACGATACCGGCGACGTCTCTGCGCTCGAAGTGGTGATGCGCGGCCGTCATAAAGAGATCGACAGCGGCGACTTCAAGCAGGGTGAAGATACCGAAACCAAAGTTTCCACCGACTGCACCTACTTCAAGTTGAGCATCGACGGCAAAGAGCTGATCGAGATCGATACCGTCAACATGATCGAAAAAGTCGACGGCGTAGATCTGCTGGCTGCGCACCGCCGCGCCATCGGCCTGTAATTTTTCACCTCAAACGGCCAGCCCCGCGCTGGCCCTCTTTTTCCGACTGAAAACTGGATACCCCATGGAACTGAATGCATCCCCGGAGAACACCGTCGTCCTGAATACTCCGATTAAACGTGGCGACAGTGAAATCACTCGCGTGCAAGTGACCAAGCCGAATGCCGGCAGCCTGCGCGGCATCGGTCTGGCCGCGCTGGCCAACGCCGATGTCGACGCGTTGATCACTATTCTGCCTCGGGTCACCTACCCGAACCTGACCAAGGAAGAGTGTACCCGTTTGGAACTGCCTGACCTGATTGCGCTGGCCGGCCAGGTGATCGGTTTTTTGTCGCCGACATCGGCCGAGTAACGGTCGAGCCTACTCTGACAGTAGATGACCTGATGGCGGATATCGCGGTGATTTTCCACTGGCCGCCGTCAGAAATGAACGGCATGACGCTGGCGGAGCTGATCGGCTGGCGCCACAGAGCGCTGCAACGTAGTGGAGTAAAAACAGATGAGTAACAGCAGACAGGAGCTGGAGTCACAAAACGAGATTGTCATCGGGCTTCAAGCGATAGCCAAGCAGAGCAAAGAACTGATGAGGCAGTTGCGCAGGCCTACCGGGGATAAAAACCTGTACAACAGTCTGGGACAGGATATCCAACGAGCAGAGAAAAAAGTCAAACATCTGCGCCAGCAGGAAAATGACATCGACGCTTTCCAAAAGACGAACCAGTCGCTGGCTGAAACCAATAAGTTGCTGGCAGCGTCGCGCAAAAAATCCGCCGCGCTGGCAATGCTGACGAAAGATCGCGAGCCAAGCCAGCGTTCCCGATTTATGAACAAAGAGATTGCGCAGGTCGCGGAGACGATAAATGCCCTGGAAAAGAAACGTGATCTCCTCGCCGCAATCGATAAAAGCCAGCGCCATCATCTTACCCAGCAAGGGATTAATCTAAAATCGCTCGGCAATGAGCGCAAAAATCTGCGTGACGGCAGAATTAATGCCGGCGCCGCTATCGTTACCCTAAAAGAACA
Source organism: Serratia sp. MF1(2023) (assembly GCF_030954545.1). Taxonomy (NCBI): domain Bacteria; kingdom Pseudomonadati; phylum Pseudomonadota; class Gammaproteobacteria; order Enterobacterales; family Yersiniaceae; genus Serratia; species Serratia sp. MF1(2023). Next base: position 27,599 of record NZ_JAVHUX010000011.1, read on the forward strand.
ACGGCAATTGATAGCGCAGGAGCGCTATCGATCCGCACAGGCAGGCAATCAAGCGCGCCTCGACAAGCTGGAAAAATTACGCAACACCAGCAGCGCAGGCTTTTCTGTCGCCAAAAGTGCCACCATAGGGGGAGCTAACCTGCTGGCGCCGGGAATCGAATTTGAAAAACAGCTTTCTCAACTGCGGGCGCAGCTGAATCTGGGCAAATCTGATCCGCAGCTCACGGCTCTCGAGCAGCAGGCTCGCGGTATGAGCCAATCCGGTTATACCCCGGATCAAGCCCTACAAGCGCAAACAGCGCTGGCAAAACAAGGGTTGAATGCCAAGGAAATTTTAACGGCTTCGCCCGCCGCACTGACACTCTCCGCCGCGACGGGCAGCAGCGTCAACGAAGCCACCGCAACGATGACGGAAATGCTGCACAGCTTCAATATGGGCTCCGATCAATTCGACCGCATTGCCGATGTATTGGCGCTGGCCAGCAATCAATATGGCATGGATATTCGGGCCGTTGGTGCGGCCATGAAAAGCAAAGCCACAACAGGTGTCGATATCGTCAGTGCGGCGCAACAGATTGCGCCTTCGGGCAGAGAGAAGCTCCAGGCCAACCAGGTTGCCGGCTCAGCGCAGCACTTGGTCACCGTCAAAGGCGACAATATGGATGGTGATATCCAAAAGCTTTTTGCCTCATGGGATAGCCTGAGAATCAACCTGTTTAGCGGCCAAAACGCTGCCCTGCGGGAACTGACCCAAACGGCGACAGAGTGGCTGGTGAAACTGAATATGTGGATAACCAATAATCCGGCGTTGGCCGGCACCTTGCTGCAGGTCGCCGGTGGGCTCACGTTATTGCTCGGCGGCCTTAGCGGCGTCAGCCTGGTCGCCACCCAGGTACTCTTAGGGTTCTCTATTATCAGCGGCGCGATCCTAAAGGCAGGGCAAGCCATGATGTGGCTAGGGCGGATAGCGATGGCCAACCCGCTGCTGGCCATTGTCGGCCTGGTTGCGCTTGCTGCTTTTACCCTGATTGAAAACTGGGACAAGGTCGGCCCCTTCTTTAGCCATCTCTGGGAGCAGATATCGGCAGGGTGTGAGGCGCTGAAGAATTACATTTCAGACACCATTGATGGCTGGATAAAACAACTGACGTCATTGACCGAATATCTTCCCGACTGGATGCAATTTGGCGATAAGAGCAGCACCTCTGGCAATGCCGAAAACGGCAGCGCCTGGTTTGCCGGCAAGTTCGATCGCGGGGGAGACATTCCTGCCGGACAATTCGGCATTGTAGGCGAAAACGGTCCTGAGTTGGTCAGCGGCCCCGTTCAGGTGACCGGCCGCCGCCATACGGCCGCCATGTCGGCGGCTTTACTGTCGCTCAGCGCGCCTGTAATGCCGGCCTCGCCGGTAGCAGATTCGCCGGTAACCCAAATCCAGGTTCCGTCGGTCACTATCAACATCACTGCCGGCGCCGGTCAGAATGAACAAGACATCGGCCGCGAAGTCGCGCGGCAATTTGAATTACTTGCTCATCGCCAGGCGGCAAATGCTCGCAGCCGGATGAGTTAATCATGCGAATAGGAGAAATATGATGATGCTGACCCTCGGCATGTTCGTTTTTATGTTGAAAACCGTGCCTTATCAAAGCATGCAACGCAGCGCCAATTACCGCTGGCCGACTCTGCCGCGCATCGGCCAGCGCCCTGCCGCGCAGTTTCTGGGAGTAGACAATGAGAAAATAACGCTGACGGGAGTCTTGGTACCGGAAGTGACCGGAGGGACATTGTCATTGATGGCGCTTCAGCTCATGGCTACCCAAGGCAGAGCCTGGCCACTGATCGAGGGCAATGGAACTATTCATGGGATGTATGTCATTGAAAGCATAGTCGACACGAAAACCCAGCTTTTTTCGAACGGCAGCGCGCGACAGATAGAATTTACGATCAATCTGATGCGCGTTGATGAATCGCTGATCGCCATGTTCGGCGATCTGCGCCAACAAGCCTCTGACCTTGCCGATAAAGCAGGTCAGGCTGCGGCGCGGCTCAGGGAGATGCTGCCGTGATCACGCAAACCCCCGTCCCTATTGGCGCGCTCATTGCGCCAGACTACGCCTTGTTTTTGCAGCAAGCAGACATCACGGAGGCTTTCCGCCACCGTCTGCTCTCATTGACGTTAACCGATAATCGCGGTTTTACCGCGGATCGATTGGATCTTGAGCTCGACGATGCGGATGGGCAAATCGCCATGCCCAAACGCGGCCAAACGCTCACTGTGAAGCTCGGCTGGAAAGGACACGCCTTGATCGACAAAGGCAAGTTTATCGTTGATGAAATCGAACATCGTGGCGCACCGGATAAACTCGTCATTCGGGCCCGCAGCGTCGACTTTCGAAACTCGATGAACGTGGCGCGAGATCATTCCTATCACGATCGCACCCTTGGTGACATCGTCAACGAAGTGGCCAACCGTAACCGGATGGGGCATACGCTGGCGGCAGGACTGGCAGAGATCAAAATCACGCATATCGATCAGTCTCAGGAAACGGATGTCGCCTTTCTTACCCGGCTGGCGACCATGAATGGTGCAGTCGCCGCCATTAAAAATGAACGCCTGCTGTTTCTGGTCCCAGGTTCTGGTCTAAGCATCTCGGGCAAACCGCTGCCGTCACTGACTTTGGAACGCAGCGATGGCGACCAGCACTACTTCAATGTGGCCGATCGGAACGCTTACACCGGCGTTATTGCCAAATGGCAAGATACTCAGCATGCCAGGCAACAGCAGATGACAGTACAACGTGAGGAAGGGAATACCACAGATGAAAATGCGGCTTCAAGCTATCTGGCAGGTGAAAGCAATAACGTTTTTACCCTGCCGACGCTCTACGCGAATAAAGAAAGCGCAATGCGTGCGGCAAAAGCGAGGTGGGCAAACATTCAACAAGGGAATGTGCAATTATCCATAAACCTCGCCGTTGGCCGCCCTGAGCTCGGTCCAGAAACGCCGATTCACCTGAGTGGATTCAAAGAGGTTATCGACAGACAAGCGTGGATCATAAGTCAAGTCGTTCACACGCTTAATGATCGAGGTTTCTCCACCAGCCTCGCATTGGATGTACTGACTCAACGCATGGAGTTTGCAATCACGGAGGGGTGATAATTCATTTGCATCTTAATCTTGCTTTTGCGAGTCAATGGGCTATTATAAGTCATATAACCTGATGTAGCAGAACGAGGGATTCAACTATGATGCACTGTCCATTATGCGGTCACGTGGCCCACACTCGCTCCAGCCGCTATCTGAGCGAGTCGACCAAAGAGCGTTACCATCAATGCCGCAACATCAATTGCAGCTGCACGTTCGCCACGCACGAGTCCGTCGCGCGGGTGATCGTCAAACCTGGCGATGACATTGTCCCGGCGCAGCCGCACCCGCCGGAGAGTCAGCATAAACAAAGCGCCGCCGCGCTGTAATGCAAAAAGCCTGCTTATGCAGGCTTTTTAATGTCGCTGCCAGGCGGCTAAGTCTCGCAAATGCGAGGTGATAGATTTTCCTGATAAAAAAAGGGGTTGGCATAATGCCAACCCCTGATAACTATTAACTTTTGGATGCAGCGTTAGCCAACGCGGTTCAGACGCTCTTTGATACGAGCAGCCTTACCAGTACGCTCACGCAGGTAGTACAGTTTAGCTTTACGAACGGCACCACGACGTTTCACAGCAATGCTGTCGATTACTGGGGAGTGAGTCTGGAATACGCGCTCAACACCTTCGCCGTTGGAAATCTTACGAACAGTGAATGCAGAGTGCAGACCGCGGTTACGGATAGCGATAACCACGCCCTCGAATGCCTGCAGACGTTTTTTGCTACCTTCAACGACCCATACCTTCACTTCCACGGAATCACCCGGACGGAATGCAGGTACGTCTTGTTTCATCTGCTCTTGTTCAAGTTGCTTAATAATGTTGCTCATAATATGTCTCTTACCCTAGGTAAACTGATATATCGGTCCCGTCTGATGTCAGACGTTTCCTTCATAGTCCTGTTGCCTGGCCTGATGTTCCCGTTGGAAATCAGCCAGCAACACCGCTTGCTCGTCAGTCAGAGCTAGGCTTTCTAGAAGTTCAGGTCTTCTAAGCCAGGTTCGGCCCAGCGACTGCTTTAAGCGCCAGCGACGTATCTCGGCATGGTTGCCCGACAGCAGAACCGGCGGTACTTCCATCCCTTCCAACACCTCTGGGCGGGTATAGTGCGGGCAGTCCAGCAATCCGTCGGCGAAGGAGTCTTCCTCCGCTGAGGCCTGATGGCCCAGCACACCCGGTATGAAACGGGCGACTGAATCAATCAGGGTCATCGCCGGCAGTTCCCCGCCGCTGAGAACGTAATCGCCGATTGACCATTCTTCGTCAATTTCGGTTTGGATTACGCGCTCGTCTATCCCTTCGTAGCGGCCGCACACCAGAATCATCTTCTGATTGGCCGCCAGTTCGCACACGCCGGTTTGATCCAGCTTGCGCCCCTGAGGTGACAGATAAATCACCTTTGCTCCCTCGCCTGCCGCTGCTTTCGCCGCATGAATGGCTTCCCGTAAAGGTTGCACCATCATCAGCATTCCCGGGCCGCCGCCGTAAGGGCGATCGTCCACGGTGCGATGCCGGTCGTAGGTGAAGTCGCGAGGACTCCAACACTGCACGCTCAGCAGGCCATTTTTTACTGCCCGGCCAGTCACCCCGTAATCGGTGATAGCGCGGAACATCTCAGGAAACAGGCTTACAATACCGATGAACACAAGCCAATCCCCTTACCGTTATTCCACTTGCTTCGACCGTTTGATCCGAGGGTCAAAAACCAGGATCCCAATCTGCCTCAATCACGCGGGCAGTGAGATCGACTTTCTTGATAACCTGCCCATGAAGAAACGGAATCAACCGCTCCTTCATGCCGAACGCATCTTTCAGGTTCGCTTTCACAACCATCACATCGTTCGAGCCGGTTTCCATCATATCGATGACTTTACCCAGCTCGTAGCCGGCGGTGGTGACTACCTGGCAGCCCATCAGGTCTTTCCAGTAGTAATCGTCACCCTCCAGCGGAGGAAGTTGATCTGAATCCACCATAATCTCGCGATTAGTCAGCAGATTCGCCGCGTCCCGATCGTCAATGCCTTTGACCTTGATGATCAGATCCTGACTGTGGCGCTTCCAGTCTTCCAACTCGATATGCTGCCACTGACCCGCCTGCTGGATAAACCACGGCTGATAGTCAAAAATGCTTTCGGCGTTCTCGGTGGATGAAAACACTCTGAGCCAACCACGAATGCCGTAAGCGGACCCCATTTTACCGAGTACAATCGGCTGCTTAGGCGCTACCGGTTTGAGTTGCTTGCTCATTGCCACCACCGCGACAGATTAAGCTGCTTTCTTAGCGTCTTTGATCAGCGCGTGAACGCGATCAGAAACGGTTGCACCCAGACCGACCCAGTGCTCGATGCGGTCCAGGTCCAGACGCAGTGCTTCAGCCTGACCGGAAGCGATCGGGTTGAAGAAGCCTACGCGCTCGATGAAACGACCATCACGAGCGTTGCGGCTGTCGGTCACTACTACTTGATAGAACGGACGCTTTTTAGCGCCGCCACGTGCCAAACGAATTGTTACCATAACATCCTCTTTAGTTAATAAAACAGCCGGGCCCCATTGAGGGACGGGGCCCGGTTGCAATATAAAAAGCCCGAAAATTTTACTCATTTTGGCGCAAAAAGCAATCTAAAGCGTCGATCGCAGGGGACAACTTTTGCAGCCTGTCAAATTTCGGGCGGTTTTCACCGCGAACGGCGAATGCTGAAAGCGCCCGCACTCGGCGTGCGGAGGCCTATCAGCGGCCTGGGAAGCCCGGCGGCATCATACCTTTCATGCCGCGCATCATCTTCGCCATGCCGCCTTTCTTCATCTTCTTCATCATACGCTGCATTTCGTCGAACTGCTTCAGCATGCGGTTGACGTCCTGCACCTGCATGCCGGCCCCCATCGCGATGCGGCGCTTGCGCGAGCCCTTGATGATTTCCGGTTTGGCGCGCTCTTTCAGCGTCATCGAGTTGATGATCGCCTCCATGCGCACCAGCACTTTATCGTCCATCTGCGACTTGACGTTGTCCGGCAGCTGGCCAGCGCCCGGCAGCTTGCTCAGCATGTTGGCCATGCCGCCCATGTTGCGCATCTGCTTGAGCTGCTCCAGGAAATCGGTCAGATCGAAACCGTCGCCCTTCTTCAGCTTGTTGGCCAGCTTCTCCGCCTGCTCGCGGTCGACCTTGCTTTCGATATCTTCGATTAGCGACAGCACGTCGCCCATGCCCAGGATGCGCGATGCCACGCGATCCGGGTAGAACGGCTCCAGCGCTTCGGTCTTCTCGCCCACGCCGAGGAACTTGATCGGCTTGCCGGTGATATGACGGATGGACAGCGCGGCACCGCCGCGCGCGTCGCCGTCGACCTTGGTCAGCACCACGCCGGTCAGCGGCAGCGCTTCGTTAAACGCCTTGGCGGTATTGGCGGCGTCCTGGCCGGTCATGGCGTCGACCACGAACAGGGTTTCCACCGGCTTGATCGCCGCGTGCACCTGCTTGATCTCGTCCATCATCGCTTCGTCAACGTGCAAGCGGCCGGCGGTATCGACGATCAGTACGTCGTAGAATTTCAGCTTGGCCTGTTGCAGCGCGCGATTGACGATGTCGATCGGTTTTTCTTTGACGTCGGACGGGAAGAAGTCGATGCCGACGCCTTCCGCCAGCGTTTCCAGCTGTTTGATCGCCGCCGGGCGATAAACGTCCGCGGAAACCACCAACACTTTCTTCTTCTGTTTTTCTTTCAGGAATTTGCCGAGCTTACCGACGCTGGTGGTTTTACCGGCGCCCTGCAGGCCCGCCATCAGCACCACCGCCGGCGGTTGGGCCGCCAGATTCAGCTCGGTGTTGACTTCGCCCATCGCGGCGATCAGCTCGCCCTTGACGATCTTGACGAACTCCTGCCCCGGCGTCAGGCTCTTGTTGACTTCATGGCCGACCGCGCTCTCTTTGACGCGGTTGATGAAGTCGCGCACCACCGGCAGCGCGACGTCCGCTTCCAGCAACGCCATACGCACTTCACGCAGGGTTTCCTTGATATTCTCTTCGGTCAGCCGCCCGCGGCCGCTGATATTGCGCAACGTGCGCGACAATCGATCGGTTAAATTTTCAAACATCGTCTCATGCTCAACGTGTGATGACAGGCCGCTCCGGCGACACAATTGCGCCGATGATAACACGAAGCGCGCCGGATCTCTGCCTCAGCGTTGGAGATAGGTTGGAGTGAAACGCGCGCAACGTTATACTGACACTCCAATTAACCACGCCGAAGCAAAATTAAACGCTATGCCAGTTTTCTCCATTGTGGCTTTGATGGCCTACCTGCTCAGCCTTGGACTGATCATTCCCAGCTTGTTGCGGAAGAACAGCGCATACCGTCGGCTTGCCCTCGTCTCGGCGGTGGTGGCGCTGATTTGCCACGCCATCGCGCTGCAGCAGCGCATCTTCGACGTCAGCGCCGGGCAGAATCTCAGCCTGCTGAACATTGGCTCGATCGTCAGCCTGATCATCTGTTCGGTCATGACCTTCGTCGCCTCGCGCGACCGCGGCTGGTTCCTGTTGCCGATCGTCTACAGCTTCGCGATGATCAATCTGGCCTTCGCCAGCTTCATGCCCGGCGAGTTCATCACTCACCTGGAGTCCAGCCCGGAATTGATGGTGCATATCGGCCTGGCGCTGTTCTCTTACGCCACCCTGATCATCGCCGCGCTCTACGCCTTGCAGCTTGCCTGGCTCGACTACCTTCTGAAAAACAAGAAGTTGACCTTTAGCGCCGACATGCCGCCGCTGATGAGCATCGAGCGCAAGATGTTCCATATCACCCAGATCGGCGTGGTGCTGCTGACGCTCACTCTGTGCACCGGCCTGCTGTACATGGATAACCTGTTCAGCAAAGAGAACGTGCATAAAGCGGTGCTGTCGATCATGGCCTGGTTCGTGTATATCGTGCTGTTGTGGGGCCATTACCATGAAGGCTGGCGCGGCCGCCGCGTCGTCTGGTTCAGCTTCGCCGGCGCCTTCCTGCTGACGCTCGCCTACTTCGGCAGCCGTCTGATTCAGCAGGTGATGGTGCGCTAAGCCGGCCGCCTCAACTTTCCCTCTCTATAAGGAATACTGCATTGGAGCATGTGTCGACGGGGACCCTCATCATTATCCTGGTGATCATGATCGTGGTCTCCGCTTACTTCTCCGCCTCCGAAACCGGCATGATGACGCTCAACCGTTATCGCCTGCGTCACCTGTCCAAACAGGGCAATCGCTCGGCGCGCCGTGTGGAGAAGCTGCTGCAAAAACCGGATCGGCTGATCGGCCTGGTGCTGATCGGCAACAACCTGGTCAACATCCTCGCCTCGGCGCTGGCGACCATCGTCGGCATGCGGCTGTATGGCGACCTCGGCGTGGCGATCGCCACCGGCATACTGACCTTCGCCGTGCTGCTGTTCGCCGAAGTGCTGCCGAAAACCTTCGCCGCGCTCTACCCGGAACGCATCGCCTTCCCCAGCAGCTTTCTGCTGGCGCCGCTGCAAAAAGTGATGTTCCCGCTGGTCTGGCTGCTCAACGGCATTACCAGTATGACGCTGCGCCTGTTCGGCATTCGCACCAACGTGCGCATCAGCGATGCCGTCAGCAAGGATGAGCTGCGCACCATCGTGCGCGAATCCCAGTCGCAAATCTCCCGGCGCAATCAGGACATGCTGATCTCGGTGCTGGATCTGGAAAAGGTGACGGTTAACGACATCATGGTGCCGCGCACCGAGATCGTCGGCATCGACGTCAACGACGACTGGAAATCGATCATGCGCCAGTTGACCCACTCGCCGCACGGCCGCATCGTGCTGTACCGCAGTTCGCTGGACGACGCCATCGGCATGCTGCGCGTGCGCGAAGCCTACCGCCTGATGACCGAGAAAAAAGAGTTCAACAAAGAGAACCTGCTGCGCGCCGCCGACGAGATTTACTTCGTGCCGGAAGGCACGCCGCTCAACGTGCAGCTGGTGAAGTTCCAGCGCAACAAAGAGAAGGTCGGCATCGTGGTCGACGAGTACGGCGACATTCAGGGCCTGGTCACGGTGGAGGATATCCTCGAGGAGATCGTCGGCGACTTCACCACCTCGATGTCACCCACGCTGGCGGAAGAGGTCACGCCGCAGAGCGACGGTTCGGTCTTGATCGACGGCACCGCCAACGTGCGCGAGCTGAACAAGGCCTTCAACTGGACCTTGCCGGCCAACGAGGCGCGCACCGTCAACGGCATGCTGCTCGAAGAGCTGGAAGAGATCCCCGAAATCGGCACCCGGTTGCGTATCGGCCATTACGATATCGACATTCTCGACGTGCAGGGCAACATGATAAAACAGGTGCGGGTCACGCCGATCACCTCGCTGCAGTCCAGCGTCGGCCATCACTGACCGCTGGCCAGAACGTAAAAAAGACGCGAAATCGCGTCTTTTTTTCTCTGCGGGAACTCGCGGCTAGATATGCAGTTCCTGCAGCTTCTCTTTCGGCAGCGCCAGCTCGTCGTTGTGGTTCACCACTACGTCGTTATCCAGGATGTGCTTGGCGATCTCCTGCGCTTCTTCCAGCGAGTGCATATGGTAAGTGCCGCACTGGTACTCGTTCAGCTCAGGGATTTTGCGCTGGTCGGTCACTTTCAGCACGTCGGCCATCGCCGCTTTCCACGCATCAGCTACGCGCTGCTCTTCCGGCACGCCGATCAGGCTCATGTAGAAACCGGTACGACAGCCCATCGGGGAGATGTCGATAATCTCCACGCCCTGGCCGTTCAGGTGGTCACGCATAAAGCCGGCGAACAGGTGCTCCAGCGTGTGAATGCCGCGCTCGGGCATCACTTCCAGGTTCGGGCGGCAAAAGCGCAGATCAAACACCGTGATGGTATCGCCGTGAGGCGTCTTCATGGTTTTCGCAACGCGGACAGCCGGGGCTGCCATACGGGTATGATCGACGGTAAAGCTATCCAGCAATGGCATTTCGCTACCTCCTCGTAAAAGAGCATTTATTTCGAAACTTTTTTTCCTAACCGGGAAACCTTTTCCAACCCTGCGAGTCTCAGTATCTGAAAGACGCGCATTTGTTATCATCATCCCTGTCATCAGAGATGCATATTTGGCCACATTGATGTGGCCTTTTTCTTTTTCAGCTTCCGCCGTTTTGCTTCAGGAACGCTTCAAAGCTTAGCGTATCATTGGCTTCTATGTCGCGTTGGCGTTGCCACGAGGCTTCCCGCTCTTTATCCAGCTCGGCCTCGTTCAGGATTTCCAACGGCTCTTCCAGCAGCATCTTGCGATATTGCTCCGCCAATTGCAGGCCGACGCGCCCGGTGCCTTCCGCTTGCATCGCTTTCAGGATGCGTGCGGAGAAGGTCAGCTCAGGGTCGTCGAACGCGGCGACCAGCTCATCGCACACCTGCTGGTATTGGCGATCGCCGGCTTCGCCGTCCAACACTTCCGCTACCCGACGCAGATCGGCGAACAACGCCTTGCCCACTTTTTCGAGCGGTTCATGGCTGGCGCCACAGCCGATGCCGATGGTCTGGCCCGGCTTGCGGCCCTCCAGGATCACCCGGTTCCAGTTCTTGCGCGTGCACAGCAGTTCATCGCTGCTCATCTCCGGCGCATCGGCCAGCGCGCACCACACCAGGAACAGATCCAGGAAACGCGCCTGCACCGCATCCACGCCGATCGGCGAGAACGGGTTGATGTCCAGCGAACGCACTTCGATGTATTCGATACCACCGCGCAGCAGCGCGTCCGACGGCGTCTCGCCGCTTTTGGTCACGCGCTTCGGCCGGATCGGCGCATACAGCTCGTTCTCGATTTGCAGCACGTTGCTGTTCAGCTGCAGGTAACGGTCACCCTCTTTCACGCCCAGCTTGGCGAACTCTTCGGAAGGCGTCGCGATCGCCCGTTTCAGACCGGCCACATAGCTGTGCAGATCGTTAAAGGTGATGCCCAGATTGCTCTGCGACTTGTTGGTATAACCCAGGTCGCTCAGGCGCAGCGAAGTGGCGTACGGCAGGTAGCACATCCCCTGCTCGGTGCGCTCGAACGGCAGATTGGTCTCGCGCCCCTTGAGGAACGAAGAACAAATGGCCGGCGATGCCCCGAACAGATACGGGATCACCCAGCCGAAACGATAATAGTTGCGGATCAGGCGGAAATAGCCCGCCGAGATCTGCTCTTTACCGCTTTCTGCGTCCTGCACGCCGGCCCAGGCCTGCCAAAACTCCAGCGGCAGCGAGAAGTTGTAGTGCACGCCGGAAATGGTCTGCATCAGCGCGCCGTAGCGATTCTTCAACCCTTCGCGGTACAGCGTCTTCATGCGGCCGATGTTCGACGAGCCGAACTGCGCCAGCTCGATATCCTGCTCAGCTTCGATAAAGCACGGCATGCTGAGCGGCCACATGCGCTCATCGCCGATATTGCGCGCCACGTAGCGATGAATATCGCGCAGGAACGTCAGCAGGTGATCGATATTGTCATCAACCGGCGTAATGAACTCTAACAGCGCTTCGGCGAAATCCGTGGTGATCCAGTGGTGCGTCAATGCCGCGCCCAGCTTTTCCGGATGCCCGGTGGTCGCCAAGGTGCCGTTCGGCGTGACCCGCAGCGTTTCACGCTCGATGCCGCGACGAATGCCTTTTAATGCCTGGGGATGGGCTTCCAACCAAGAAAGCGCCTGTGATACGTCCGGGATCAAATTGACCTCCCGCTTCTAAAAACAATAACTCGTAAGCATACTGAATCCGCACCCGAGAGAATATTGAGTTATATTCACTTGGTTACTGCCACCAGGCGATGCCCTGTACCGTTATCATAGCCAAAACGATGTAACGCAGCGCCTTTCCGATACACAGAAACAGCGCGACAGAGCCCCAGGGCATGCGCAGCCAACCTGCCAACACGCACAACAAATCGCCCACCACCGGCACCCAGCTGAGCAACAGCGCAGCCGGGCCGAAGCGTTGCAGCCACCCGAGCGCCGTTGCCAGCCCCCGCTGTGGTTTCAACGCCGGTAACAGGCGCCCGATAATGACATTGGTCAAGCCACCCAGCGTGTTGCCCAGGGTCGCGGCCAGCACCAGCAACTCCGGCGAGACACGACTCTGGGTCAGCAAGGCGACCAGAACGATTTCTGAATTTCCCGGCAGCAGCGTCGCACTGAGGAAGCTACTGCCAAATAACGATATTACGGCTAGCGTACTACTCACAGCGTACGGACGTCTACCACCGCCATACCGGCGCTTTTCGCCGCCTGAATGCCGAAATCAGCGTCTTCAAACACCACGCATTTTTCCGGCCGCACGCCGATCAGTTCGGCGCAGCGCAGGAAGGTGTCCGGCTCCGGTTTGTGGCGCTGCACGTCGTCCGCACCGACGATCGCGTCGAAGCAGTTGAACAGGCCGAGATGACGCAGCAGCATTTCCGCCATGCGGTGCTCGCTGCCGGTGCCGACCGCCATCGGACGGCGGCCATGATAGGACTTCACCACCTCGATCAGCGGCAATGGACGCACGCTGTCCAGCAGCATCGCTTCCACCGCGCGGGTTTTCTCCGCGGCCAGGTGATGAGGATCGAGATCGGCCTGATGGCTGGCGATAATCGCCTGCGCGATGCGCCAGGTCGGCGAACCGCTCAGCGCCACCATGGCCGCTTCATCAAACGTCATGCCATAACGGGACAGCACTTCACGCCACGCTTTACGGTGCGTTGGCTCGGTGTCCAGAATCGTGCCGTCCATGTCGAAAATAAGACCCTGATAGCGGTCGAACATCGTTACTCCATGATCGTTGAGAAAAGAAAACTACTTTAGCGTAAAGCCGTTGGGTTGTCGCTGACTGCGTCATAACGGAATGTGCTGTGCCCTATCGGGCGCAAAGGAGGACAGGGGTGAAGTAGAGAATGGTTAAATGCTGAAAAGCGAAAAACCCGCCGAAGCGGGTTTCTCTTAGATGGTGCATCCGGGAGGATTCGAACCTCCGACCGCTCGGTTCGTAGCCGAGTACTCTATCCAGCTGAGCTACGGATGCATTACTGTTTTTACTGCTTGCCTGCTTCGCTAATGAAACCAGACTTAAAGAATGGTGCATCCGGGAGGATGATTCGGCGCTTGCGCCTCACCCTGCGGGCCGTTGCTGAAACAACGTTATCCTCCCTAAGGGACACTTTCTTTTTTACTGCCCGCCTGAAGATTTCTCTTCGCAGTACGGGAAGTGAAGAATGGTGCATCCGGGAGGATTCGAACCTCCGACCGCTCGGTTCGTAGCCGAGTACTCTATCCAGCTGAGCTACGGATGCACAGTAATTCTTTGATACCCTATGGTACTTTGTTCCCAACTCTACCATACGGCTAATATGGTGCATCCGGGAGGATTCGAACCTCCGACCGCTCGGTTCGTAGCCGAGTACTCTATCCAGCTGAGCTACGGATGCAAATGGCGGTGAGGCGGGGATTCGAACCCCGGATGCAGCTTTTGACCGCATACTCCCTTAGCAGGGGAGCGCCTTCAGCCTCTCGGCCACCTCACCAAACGCTTCTTTCGAATTGTGCCTAACTCGCTTTAGAGAAGCTCATCGGCACTGCGTGGCGCACATATTACTTTCTCCGACTTTTAAGTCAAACAATTTTTCCCAACTCATGCGCGTTTGCACAATTCGCACCCAACATGGGCAATTTCACGGCAAAAAGGGCGTTTTATCAACAGGCAACCGCCGCGTCTGTAGCAACAAAGCAGGAAACTAACCGGGAAAATAATCACGAAAAAGAAGAGGGAGGGCGAAGGAAGTGGGTAAAACGATGCAGTAGCGTCTCGTCTGGCAACGAGACGCTGCTTCGGAATCAGTAAGTCGTCTGCTGAGACTTCTCTGCCTGAATGCGCTGATAGATTTCTTCACGGTGAACCGAAACCTCTTTGGGGGCGTTCACACCAATACGCACCTGGTTGCCTTTTACCCCTAGCACAGTAACCGTAACCTCATCGCCAATCATGAGGGTTTCACCAACTCGACGAGTCAGAATTAACATTCTTTGCTCCTTGAAAGATTAAAAGAGTCGGGTCTCTCAGTTTCCCCGTCATTATCCATCATATGTGGTGAAAACGTAAGCCACGCAACCCACAATAAGTGTAAGCAGACTTGGTCCCACCTCAGATAATGGTAAGTTTAGCCGACCTGAAAAACTTTGTTCCCGCAATTGTAACTAAATTGTGTTAGCACAGTATGAAAACGCCATAATCAACAAAGTATTATGGCGTTTGTGCGTGCTATTTATTTATATTCACAGCTTCGAGGCCACCCAGGCTTCTACGCTGTTTAACGCCGCTGGCAGGGCGTTGATATCCGTCCCCCCCGCCATCGCCATATCCGGGCGACCACCGCCCTTGCCGCCGACCTGCTGCGCCACGTTGCCGATCAACTCGCCGGCTTTCACGCGGTCAGTCAGATCCTTGGTCACACCAGCAACCAGGCTGACTTTGTCATCGGCCGTCGTTGCCAACACGATGATGGCCGAACCCAATTGATTTTTCAGGTCATCCACCATGGTGCGCAGCATTTTGGCTTCGACATTGTCCAACTGGCTGACCAACAGCTTCACGCCGTTAACCACTTTTGCCTGGCTGGACAACGAAGCGCTCTCCTGCGCCGCCTGCTGATCTTTCAACTGCTGCAGTTCTTTTTCCAGCGCGCGCGTGCGATCGAGCACCGAGCGCACTTTATCGGTCAGGGTGTTACTGTCGCCTTTGACCAACTGAGCAACGTCTTGCAACAAATCGCTTTGCTGATGCAGCGTAGCGATAGCGCCAGCGCCGGTCACCGCTTCAATACGGCGGATACCCGCCGCGGTGCCCGACTCGCTCAGAATGCGGAACAGGCCGATATCGCCGGTGCGGCTGGCGTGGGTGCCGCCGCACAGCTCGGTGGAGAAGTCGCCCATGGTCAACACGCGCACGTTGTCATCGTACTTCTCGCCAAACAGCGCCATCGCGCCCTTCTCTTTGGCATCTTCCAAGGCCATCAGCTCGGTCTGCACCGGCAGGTTACGACGCACCTGCTGGTTCACCAGATCTTCCACCGCGCGGATTTGCTCCGGCTTCATCGCTTCGAAGTGCGAGAAGTCGAAACGCAGGTATTTGTCGTTAACCAGCGAGCCTTTCTGCGCGACGTGGTCGCCCAACGTTTGGCGCAGCGCGGCGTGCAGCAGGTGAGTTGCGGAGTGGTTCAGACGAATGCTGTTACGGCGCTCAGCGTCGATCTGCGCGTCCACGCGATCGTTCAGCTTCAGCGAACCCTGCGCCAGTTTGCCCTGATGGCCGATAGCCTGACCGTATTTCTGGGTATCGTTGACCGTAAACTCAGCGCCGGCGGCTTTCAGCACGCCTTTATCGCCGACCTGGCCGCCGGACTCGCCATAGAACGGCGTCTCATCCAGCACCACCACCGCCTCTTCGCCGGCGTTGATCTGATCGACCGGCTGGCCGTCGCGGAACAGCGCGATGACCGTCGCCTGCTGCTCGTCGTGATCGTAACCGCTGAACTGGCTGCTGCCGTCCACGCGGATCAGGCTGTTATAGTCGGCGCCAAAGCCGCTGGATTCGCGCGCACGGCGGCGCTGCGCTTCCATCGCTTCTTCAAAGCCCGCTTCGTCGACTTTCAAACCGCGCTCGCGGCAGACGTCAGCGGTCAGATCGATCGGGAAACCGTAGGTATCGTACAGACGGAAAGCGGTTTCGCCGTCCAGGGTATCGCCCTGCAGCTTGGCCAGCTCTTCGTCCAACAGCGCCAGGCCACGCTCCAGCGTGCGGGCAAACTGCTCTTCTTCGGTTTTCAGCACCTGCTCCACCAGCGATTGCTGGCGTTTCAGTTCGTCGGCCGCCGGGCCCATCACTTCGATCAACGGCGCCACCAGTTTGTAGAAGAAGGTGTCTTTCGCGCCCAGCATGTTGCCATGGCGGATCGCGCGACGAATGATGCGGCGCAGCACATAGCCGCGGTTTTCGTTAGACGGGATCACGCCGTCCGACACCAAGAAGGCGCAGGAACGAATGTGGTCGGCGATAACGCGCAGGGATTTGTTGTCCAGATCGGTTGCGCCGGTCACTTTAGCCACGGCGGCGATCAGGGTACGGAACAGATCGATTTCATAGTTGGAGTTCACATGCTGCAACACCGCCGCAATGCGCTCCAGACCCATACCGGTATCCACAGAAGGTTTCGGCAGCGGCAGCATGGTGCCGTCGGACTGACGGTTGAACTGCATGAAAACGATGTTCCAGATCTCGATGTAGCGGTCGCCGTCTTCTTCCGGGCTGCCTGGAGGGCCGCCCCAGATGTGATCGCCGTGATCGTAGAAAATCTCGGTGCACGGGCCGCATGGGCCAGTGTCGCCCATCTGCCAGAAGTTGTCGGAAGCGAAAGGCGCGCCCTTGTTGTCGCCGATGCGGATAATGCGCTCGGCCGGTACGCCGATTTGCTTCTGCCAGATGTCGAACGCTTCGTCATCGGTTTCATACACGGTGACCCACAGCCGCTCTTTCGGCAGGTTGAACCAGTTTTCACCGGTCAGCAGTTCCCATGCGTAGCCGATCGCGTCGTGCTTGAAGTAATCGCCGAAGCTGAAGTTGCCCAGCATTTCAAAGAAGGTGTGGTGACGCGCGGTATAACCGACGTTTTCCAGGTCGTTATGCTTGCCGCCTGCGCGCACGCAGCGCTGCGAGGTGGTGGCGCGGGAATAGGCGCGTTTGTCGAGCCCCAGGAAAACATCCTTAAATTGGTTCATGCCGGCATTGGTAAACAGCAATGTCGGATCATTGTTAGGCACCAGGGAGCTGCTCGCTACAACCTGATGACCCTTACTATGAAAGAAATCGAGAAACGCTTGACGGATCTCAGCGGTGCTCTTGCTCATAATTTTCCTGGAAAGGCTAGAATAACGACACGTGAGCCGGTGACGCGTCATCCCGACGATGACAACCAGCTCACGAACAAAAAGTGGGGATAAGATAAATTTTCTTCAGAGGGAAGTAAAACCCCGTGTGCGCTCATTGCGCAAAATCACGGTAAATTGACTGAATTTCTTCCTGGAAGAAGCCGCGATAGAGCAGATAACGCTGCACTTTGGCTTTCTCTTTCCAGTCGGTTGGCAACGCATCGCCAAATTTTCGCTGCGCCACCTGTTTTGCCTGTTCGCACCAGTCGATATCGCATTCCGCCAGCGCGTCCTGCACCAGCGCTTTGTCGACGCCCTTTTGCATCAGTTCGCTGCGGATGCGCTGCGCACCGTAACCTTTACGGCTGCGGCTGCCGATGTAGCTGTGAGCGAAACGCTTATCGTCCAGCCAATTATGCTGGTAACAGTAGGCGATAACCTGCTCGATCAGCGCAGGATCCACCGGCTCTTCAACCACCGGCGGTGATGCCGGCGCATGTGGCCCCTTGCTGCCAAAACGGGCTTTCGCCACAAACGGCTGCGCCGCAAGTTTGCGGCGCAGTTCAGCTTCACTATGATCGCGTTGCGACAGCAGGCGCATGGCGCGGCTTAGCAAGTCATTCATCATTCAAGCCTGAATTTATGGGATATGCGCCACACGAACGGCGGCGCACATCTTCAGCGATTAGAACTGCTCGCTGGTTTCCGCTTCGTCGTCTTCGAAGTCGTCACCGGAAGCGGCCACCAGCTCACCGCCGCTGTGCAGCAGCAAATCGCGCAGCTTCTTATCCAGCTCGGCGGCGATAGCCGGGTTTTCTTTCAGGAAGTTACAGGCATTCGCCTTGCCCTGACCGATTTTCTCGCCGTTATAGCTGTACCAGGCGCCGGCTTTTTCGATCATCTTGTGCTTCACGCCCAGATCGACCAGCTCGCCACGGCTGTTGATGCCTTCGCCGTACATGATTTGGAATTCAGCCTGTTTGAACGGCGCAGCGATTTTGTTCTTCACCACTTTCACGCGGGTTTCGCTGCCCACCACTTCGTCGCCCTCTTTGATGGCGCCGATGCGGCGGATATCCAGACGCACCGAAGCGTAGAACTTCAGGGCGTTACCGCCGGTCGTGGTTTCCGGATTGCCGAACATCACACCAATTTTCATACGGATCTGGTTGATGAAGATCAGCAGGGTATTGGCGTTTTTCAAGTTGCCGGCCAGCTTACGCATCGCCTGGCTCATCATGCGCGCCGCCAGACCCATGTGCGAATCGCCGATTTCACCTTCGATTTCCGCCTTCGGCGTCAGCGCCGCCACGGAGTCGACGATGATGACGTCAACCGCGCCGGAGCGGGTCAGCGCATCACAGATTTCCAGCGCCTGCTCGCCGGTGTCCGGCTGGGAGCACAGCAGGTTGTCGATATCGACGCCCAGCTTTTTCGCATAGATAGGATCCAGCGCGTGCTCGGCGTCGATGAACGCACAGGTTTTGCCTTCGCGCTGCGCAGCGGCGATCACCTGCAGCGTCAGGGTGGTTTTACCGGAGGATTCCGGGCCGTAGATTTCGACGATGCGGCCCATCGGCAGGCCGCCGGCGCCCAGAGCGATATCGAGTGACAGTGAGCCGGTAGAGATCGTTTCCACGTCCATGGAGCGGTCTTCACCCAGGCGCATGATGGAGCCTTTGCCGAACTGTTTCTCAATCTGGCCCAGTGCCGCAGCTAACGCCTTTTGCTTGTTCTCATCAATAGCCATTTTTGCTCCTTCGTTTCGCAATGCCGGTGTTACCCCACACTGCCACTGAATGTATGTTGTGCAGGAAATGTCACTAATTATACTGTATGGTCATACAGTATCAAGCCTAATTTACAAAAATTCGTCGATGGCGGTTTGCAGCGCGAAAATCGTCGCCTGCAGCCGCACCGCATCGCGATCGCCCTCGAATTGCATCTTGCGCGACAGCCCCCGGCCATCGCTGCCGGCGAAGCCGAACCACACGGTGCCGACCGGCTTTTCCGCGCTGCCGCCGTCCGGGCCGGCGATGCCGCTTACCGAGAGCGCCAGATCGGCTCGCGCCGCACGCAGCGCCCCTATCGCCATCTCGCGCACCACCTCTTCGCTGACCGCGCCGTGCGCCGCCAACGTGGCTTCGCTCACCCCCAGCAGGTCGTGCTTCGCCGCATTGCTGTAGGTGACGAAACCGCGATCGAAATAGGCGGAGCTCCCCGCGATATCGGTAATGGCCTTGGCAATGCCGCCGCCGGTGCAGGATTCCGCGCAGGTGATCCAGCGGCCCTGAGCCTTCAGTTTTTCCCCCGCCAGCACGCTGAGCCGGCGCAGTTGGTCGTCACTCATAACCCCTCCCTCGCGAATTCAGGTATATGCGCCCGATAGTAGCATTTATCAAGGCGGCGCGACGGCTGGCGCGCAGAAATGCGCAGCGCCTCGCAGGAGGTGCGGTTTTAAGCGCCCGGCCAAGCTGCTAGTATCAAAAGAAGCGCCCCAGCGAGCGGCGGCGCACCAGCACAAGGAACATCACGGAGGCGGCACGCTGCGGCGGCGGCCTCAGGGCGCACCAGAAGAGATTAGGACGATAGCGTGAAAAAAACGTTGGGCGTATTCTTGCCGTTGTACACCACCACCCTGCTGCTGCTGTTGGGCTCGGGCCTGCTCACCACCTACGTCTCGCTGCGGCTGGCCTCCATCCACGTCAGCAGCGCGCTGATCGGCGCCATCATCGCCGCCAACTACATCGGGTTGGTGATCGGCGGCAAGGTCGGCCACTTTCTCATCGCCCGCGTCGGGCATATCCGCGCCTACGTGGCCTGCGCCGGCATCATTACCGCCGCGGTGCTGGGGCACGGCCTGACGGCGTTCATTCCCGCCTGGGTTGCGCTGCGCCTGGTGATCGGGCTGTGCATGATGTGTCAGTTCATGGTGCTGGAAAGCTGGCTGAACGACCAGGCGGAATCCAACCAGCGCGGCATGGTGTTCGGTTTCTATATGGCGGCGACCTATCTCGGCATGTCGCTGGGCCAGATCGTGCTGATGCTGCAAAGCAATCTGGGCATCGCCACGCTGCTGGTGATCGCACTGTGCTTCGCGCTCTGCCTGGTGCCGATCGCTCTCACCACCCGCACCAATGCGCGCCACATGTCGCCGGCGCCGATGGAACTGCGTTACTTTGTCGGCGCCATTCCCAAGGTGCTGGCCACCACGCTGGTAATCGGCATGGTGGTAGGTTCGTTTTACGGCCTGGCGCCGGTCTACGCCAGCCTGCAATCCTTAACCACGCAGCAAACCGGCCTGTTCATGGCGCTGGCCATCTTCGCCGGGCTGGTGGCGCAATTCCCGCTCAGTTGGCTGTCGGATCGCTATAACCGCCCCTTGCTGATGCGCCTCAACGCCATTTTTCTGATCGTGGCGGCGCTGCCGCTGGCGCTGCTGCCGCACATCGATTTCCCGCTGCTGCTGGCGGTGGGGTTCGTCGTCAGCATGCTGCAGTTTACGCTCTACCCGCTGGTGGTGGCATTGGCCAACGATCTGATCGAGCCGGAGCGTCGCGTCTCGCTGGCCGCCTGCCTGCTGATGGCGTTCGGCGTCGGCGCCAGCATCGGGCCGCTGGCGGTCGGCGCGCTGATCGAGCCGCTTGGCGGCAATATCCTGTACGCCTTCTTCGCCCTGTGCGGCGTGCTGCTGGCGGCCCTCAGCCGCACGGCGAAAGCGGAGGAGCCGCAGCTGGCGCAGGACGCGCCGGTGCCGCACATTCCGCTGCCGGACAGCCTCGCCAGCTCGCCGCTGTCGCCGGCGCTCAATCCGACCTTTGATGAGCAGATCATTCACGACACCATGCCCCCGCCGGAAGCGGCGCCCGATGTCGACGAGCCGCAGCCTGAAGAACAGGAAGCGGAACCCTTGCCTCAGGGCGCCGATCCGCAAGAGGACACCGGCCTGAAAAAGGCGCACGCCATGCTGTAAACGGCACGGAGCTACAGATCCAGGAAAGAGCCCAGCAGAAAACCGCGTTCGGCGATCGCCGCTTTCAGCGTCGCCGCGGTCAACACATCCAGCTCGACGAGGCGCGGGTGGCAGTATTTGCTCTGCAGGATCGTCGCGTCGAGGAACGCCGGGTGGCACATCATTTCCAATGACTCGGCGCCCAGCTCGTCGGCGCGCGCCAACCGCTGCAGGAACAAGGCTTCGGAAATCGTTTCGCCGTAGAATCCCGCGTCAAACGCGTCGGTGCTGCAGGGCGTCTGCAACGCAATATCGCGCCGTTTCGCCTCTTCGCGATCGAGGCGCAGCGGCAGACCCTGCGCCTGCGCAAACGCCTCCACCAGCGGGTAAATCTGCGGCTGCATATGTACATGGTGGTGGCTGTCGATGTGCGTCGGCGGCCTGCCGAACAGCGTCACAAACCGCGCGAACTGGCGCTGCAGCTCCTCCTGGATCTCGTCCAGCTGCAGCTCGCCGGCCTCGGCGCGGCGCCACAGCCATTTACCCAATTCGCCATGCTCGTTGACCAGCGAGGGCATGGCGCCCAGCGGCCTGCCATGGGTCAAAACGAAATGCAGCCCGATCGGCAGCCCCGGATATTGCCGGCTGAGCGCCGCCGCGTGCTGTGCGCCGCCGCCGTTCACCATCGCCGTGGTAGAGGAAACGACGCCATGCTGATACGCCTCGATAACACCGTAGTTTTGCCCCTTGCTCAGGCCGAAGTCATCGGCATTCACGATCAGTAGTTTTTCCATAGTGGCTCCCGCGGGATGAATTTTTGGCAAGGGAAGCCCGACCGACCGGCGCGGCATTCCCCTTCGCTAAGATAAAAATCGAATGATTAACCGGCCGGCGGCCTGAAGCTCATCGGCATATCGGCGTTGATACTGATCGGGAGCGGCCCTAAAGAGGGCCGTAGCACTTTTTTCGGTAGTTGCCTGGGGTCACATCGGTGAGCCGCTTGAAGTTTTTAATGAACAGGCTGACATCGCCATAGCCGGAATCGAAGGCGATATCGGAAACCGAATAGTTGGTGACCTCCAGCTGCGTCTTGGCGAAGTTGATGCGGATCTCATTGATCACCTGCATCGGCGTCTTGTGGTAGTAACGCCGCATCGCCCGGGTCAGATATTCCTGGGTTTTCCCCGACAGCGCCACCATGTTAGCCAACGCCCTTTCGCCGAACATCGCCTTGTCATGCATGCCGGCCAGGGTGTTCTTCAGCCACTGCGGGATATCATCGCCGCCATCGTTTTCTTCTTTATGGTGACGAATACGGCTGATCACATAGAAGGTCAGCGTTTCGAGAAATTCGGCGAAGTCGTCCTCGCGAAACTGCGGCGAACTCACCACCGATTCGATATAGGCCAAAAACTCGTTTCTCAGGCTGTAGGCCTGCGAGGCGACGAAGCAGCGCGGCAGCTGCTGCAAATAGTGCTCTTCAAAGAACGATTTGCTGACCGCCACGTTGAAGATTTTCGTCGCGCCGAACTCGTAAAAGCTCTGGTGGTAGGAGCCGATGGGGATAAAGACGAAATCCCCGCGCTCCAGCAGCACCCGCTTGCCGTTGATCTCCTGATAGCATTTGCCGCTCAGCACGATGGTGAACTCGTAATAGTCGTGCTGATGCAGCCCGGTGGCGCTTTCCACCTTGTTGTAGATAAACAGGTGAAAATCTTTGCAGTTAAAAAAATCCTGCTCGCGAATCAGCTTCACGTCGTTGGCACTCAGCGAAATTCGGTTGTCGGACACGGCGCCGGCCTCCCGTTAGTCAAATCCGTTGCGTCTGGCCGCCTCGGCAAACCAGTAGCCGCTTTTCTTGATGGTGCGGCGCTGATCCGCCCGATCCAGCCGCACCAGCCCATAACGATTCTTGTAGGCGTTCAGCCAGGACCAGCAGTCGATAAAGGTCCACAGATGATAGCCTTTGCACTGCGAGCCTTCCGCCAGCGCGCGGTGCAGCCACTTCAGGTGCTCGCGAATAAAGTCGATGCGGTAATCGTCCTCCACCCGCCCATCGGCGCCGATAAACGCCTCTTCGCCCTCAACGCCCATGCCGTTTTCCGAAATATAACAAGGCAGGTTGCCGTAGTTCTCTTTCAGATCCATCAGGATGTCGTACAGCCCCTTTTCGTAGATCTCCCAGCCGCGGTGCGGATTGATTTTGCGGCCCGGCATTGCATAGTAACTGAACAAATCCTCCGGCGATGCGATCGGCCCCTCGGCACGACGCCCCTCTTTCGCCTGCACCCTGCGCGGCTGGTAATAGTTGACGCCGAGGATGTCCACCACGCCGCCTTCAATCAGCGGCGCATCCTGTGGCTCGCAGCAGGGCATCAGCCCATGCCGCTCCAGCAGCTGCAGCAACGCCGCCGGATAACGCCCTTTGGCGACCGGATCGAGGAAACTGCGGTTGAGCAGCAGATCGGCGTCGTACGCGGCCTGCCGATCCTCCGGCGCGTCGGAACGCGGATAGGTCGGGCTCAGATTCAGAATGATGCCGATGCTCCCCGGCAGCTCCCGCGCTCTGAAACGCTGCACCGCCATGGCGTGCGCCAGTACGCTGTGATACGCCACGGTGACCGCCCGTTTGAAGTCCACCACGCAAGGGTAATGCAGGTCATTCAGGTAACCGGCCTCCACCGGCACGATCGGCTCGTTGAAGGTGAACCAGTGGGTGACCCGATCGCCAAACAGGCCGAAGCAGATATCGGCGTAACGCGCATAGGCTTCGACCACCGCCCGGCTTTCCCAGCCGCCGCGCTGCTGCATGCACAGCGGCATATCGAAGTGGTAGAGATTGATAAACGGTGTGATGCCCTGCGCCAGCAGCTCGTCGATCATCGCGTTATAGAACGCCACCGCCTGCGGGTTCACCTCGCCGTCACCGTCCGGGATCAGCCGCGACCACGAGATAGACGTTCTGAAGGTATTGTGGCCCAGCGTTTTGAGCAGCCCGATATCGGTGCGGAAATGGTCGTAAAAGGTCGAGGCCTCGGCCGGCCCCACCCGATCGTGAAAGCGCTCGGGCACGATCTCGTACCAATAGTCGAAGATGTTGCGGCTCTTGCCGTCGCGCGCGGCCGCCCCTTCAGACTGCGGCGCGGAGGTGGCGCTGCCCCACCAGAACCCGTCGGCAAATTGATATTCCATACTCGCGTCCCTCGCAGGGCGGCCGCGCCGCCCCGTTCCACAGTTAGAATTTCAGCGCCTTGGCGATGTCTTCTTCGCTTTCCGTCGCCGCGTCGATCTGGCTCTGCGCCTTGTTGGAGATCGCCACGAACGGCAGATAAATCACGGTGGCGACCGCCAGGTTAAACAGGCTCAACAACATGGCCATGATGCTGCCGTTGGTGTTGAAGAACGCCCCCAGGCCGACCGGCATGGTCCAGGGCGCGATGTTGGTGATAGGCGGGATCAGCCCGGAGTAATAAGCCAGCGAGGTGATAATGGTCAGCACCGGCTGCACCAGGATGAACGGAATGAACATCACCGGGTTCATGATCACCGGCAGGCCGAACAGAATCGGTTCGTTGATCTGAAAAATGCCGGACGGCGTCGCCAGCTTGGCGACCTGGCGGTAATCCTCGCGGCGCGAGGCGATGAAGATGGCGATGATCAGGCCCAGCGTCGAGCCGGTGCCGCCGAGGTAAATGTAGGAGTCGACGAACGGCTTCGCCCACATGTGGAACTCTTTCCCGGCGGCCACCGCCGCTTCGACCGAACCGTATTTGTTGTACAGCTCCACGTTTTCGAGTGCGAACGGCGTCATGATGCCGCTGTCCAGCGCCGCCAGCGCCATGGAGCCGTGCACCCCAAAGAACCACAGCAGCGAGGAGAACAGCACGTACACCCAGCCCACCACGCTGCCCATCTTGGCCAGCGGCGCCGAAATGCCGTCCATGATGATCTGGTGGAAGTTGGTGCCCCAGTGCGCCAGCGCGAACGCCACCAGCCCCATGATGGAGAGGATGATGAAACCGGGGATCAGCGCCGAGAAGGAGCGCGACACCGAAGCCGGCACGCTGTCCGGCAGGCTGATCACCCAGTTGCGCCGCACGATGAAAGCAAACATCTCGGCCACCACCAGCCCGATCACCATACCGGAAATGATGTTGGCGCCGCCCAGCCAGTTGGCGCCCACCGCATAGGCCTCGCCGACGTTGAACGGCGTGACGGTCATAAAGGCCGCCACCGCCAGCAGCGCCGAGGCGAGCGGATCGACCTTGCGCTCTTCGGCCAACGCCATGCTGATAAAGAACGGCGTCATCAGGGACATGATCCCCAGCGTGCCGTTGTACACGCTGCCGCCAATGCTCTTCAGGCTATTGAGCGTCTCGATGGTGGAGGCGTCCAGGCGCACGCCCAGCGAATAGAAGAACGATCCTTCGCCGAAGCTCAGGAACACGTTGTTAATCAACACGAACATCGCCCCGGTCAAGGTCAGCGGCATCAGGCGGATAAAGCCGTTCTTGATGGCGTTGACGTGGGGCTGCTTGCCGATTTTTACGGCGAAAGGCAGGATAACCTTCTCGAGCGAGGCAATGAGGGTATTCACGGCGGCCTCCTGTTATTGGTTGGCTTTCTTGATGGCGGCCACCGCGGCCTTCAGCACGCCCAGCCCATCGACCTTGCCGTACAGCAGCGGATCGATGACTTCAACGGGTTTGTTGGGCAGCTGTTTTTGCACTTCCGGCAAGGTGTAGGCAATCTGCGGCCCCAGCAGGATCAGATCCGCTTCAACGCCTTTCTCCGCAGCCAGCGCTTCCGGGTAGGCGGCGATGATCACCGGCACTTCGTATTTCTCGGCCTGCGCCTTCATTTTTGAAACCAACAGGGAAGTGGACATACCGGCAGAACAAAACAGATAGATTTTTTTCTTTTCCATACCAAGCACCTCAGATAATCAAAAAAACCCCGTGTTATTTGTATGCCAGATGCAATCACGATTGCTTCACGCACATTCCTTATGAAAATTTCCGTCACGTTGCCCTGGTTGCAGACAGTATACGGAGCATGAAAAACGGATCGGTAAGCCAGGGGAGAGAATAACCGTCTCTCCTTGACCTGATGGCTTGACCCCCTTCACATTTCGCATAAAAAAATAGTGTGACCGGGCTCTCAAATAACCGATATAAACTCAGAATATTCGCAATAAACACTCAAATAACAATTATAAACAGACAGTTATAAACACGCCGAGAATTTAAGGGTTTATTTGCACCTGAACAAACGAAAAGGGAATAAAAATAGTTCAAGCTTGATTCGCCTGCTGCTCTCCGAACGCGATGGCAGGCGAAGAGGATTAGGTGGGCAGACGCAGCAACTCGATCACCGTGGCCAGCGCCACAGAATGGTTCCTGCGGTTGGGGTAATAGAGGTAAAAACCGGGAAACGGCGCGCACCAGTCGGCCAACACTCGCCGCAGCCGCCCGCTCGCAAGATGATCTTCCACCTCCTGCTCGATGGCGAAGGCGATGCTGACGTGCGCCAGCGCCGCCTGCAGCAGCAGCCTGGCGTCATCCACGATCAGCGAGCTGTTAACCGCCACGGTAAATCGCTGCTCGCCCTGCTGAAACGCCCACTTGTAGCGCTCGCCCGAAGAGGCCTTGCGCCAACCGATGCAGCGGTGCTGCAGCAAATCCTGCGGGTGCATCGGTTCGCCGTGCCGTTGAAAATAGCCCGGCGTGGCGACGATGGCAAAACGCAGATCCGGCGTCAGACGCACCGCGCGCATATCGTTGTGCAGATCCTCGCCGAGCCGAATACCGGCGTCAAAGCCTTGCTCGACGATGTTGGCGAACCCTTCGTCCGCCACCACCTCCAGCGTAATGCCGGGATATTCGCTGGCCAACCGCCCCAGATGCGGCACGATGGCGAGATCGATCGCCGAACGCGGCGCGTTGATGCGTACCAGGCCGCGCGGCCCTTCGCGAAACGCATTCAGGCTCTCCAGCGCGGCGTCGATGTCGGTAAAGGCCGGCACCAGCTGTGCCAACAGATGCTCACCGGCCTCCGTCGGCGAAACGTTGCGGGTGGTGCGGTTCAGCAGGCGAATGCCCACCTGCGCTTCCAGTTCGCGCAGGGTGTGGGTCAGCGTCGGCGGCGTCACGCCCAATCGGGCGGCGGCGCGGCGGAAGCTGCGTTCACTGGCGATAGCCACGAAGGCCGCCAGTCCGGACAATTCGGGTTTCTTCATGCTATTAATATAAATTATCTAATAGTGAGATGAATTTTTAGCGGATAGTTATCCGTTATCTAACAACATAGCATTACGATCGAACCCATTACCAGGTATCGATGCGATGATTAATGCTACAGCTCCAACTCATGAAACGCCGCGCCGTCTGGCGGACAAAGTCGTGCTGGTGAGCGGCGGCGGCACAGGCATCGGCCGCGCCGCCGCGCTGGCCTATGCCCGCGAAGGCGCCAAAGTGGCGCTGGCCGGCCGACGCGCGGCGGAAATCGAAGCCACGGCGCGCGACATCGCGCTCGCCGGCGGCGACGCCCTGCCCATCGTGGCCGACGTATCCCAGGAAAACGACATCCGCAGGCTGCTCGCCACGGTGACCGCCCACTACGGCCGGCTCGACGTCGCCTTCAATAACGCCGGCATCATCGGCAACTTCGCTCCCATCACCGAACAGAGCAGCGAGGATTTTGACCGGGTGATCGCCATTAACCTCAGAGGCGTCTGGCTGGCGATGAAATACGAGATTGAAACCTTCCTGGCTCAGCGCTCGGGCGGCGTGATCGTTAACACCTCCTCCTGGCTGACCCACGGCGCGCTGGCCGGTTCATCCAGCTACTCCGCCAGCAAAGGCGCGCTCGATGCGATGATCCGCGCGGTGGCGCTCGAATACAGCGGCCAGGGCATCCGTGTCAACAACATCAACCCCGGCATCATCGACACGCCGATGGCGCGCGGCAGCGTGGCCAACAGCGCGGCGTTCGCGCCCTTTATCGCCCACACGCCCGCCGGCCGCCTGGGCGAATCGGAAGACATCGGCGATGTGGCGCTGTGGCTGGCGACGGACGAAGCCCGCTTCATCACCGGCCAAAGCCTGCTGGTGGACGGCGGTTACACCATCGCCGGCATGCGCTGAGGAGACGACGCCATGAACTACGTTCGGCTTGGCGACAGCGGCCTGAAGGTGTCCCGCCTCTGCCTGGGCGGCATGACCTACGGCGATCCGGCCTGGCGCCCCTGGGTGCTGAAGGAGGATGAAGCGCGCCCCTTTATCCGCGAGGCGCTGGAAGCGGGCATCAATTTCTTCGATACCGCCAACATTTACTCCGACGGAGAAAGCGAACGCATTCTCGGCCGCGCGCTGAAGGCGTTCGCCCGTCGAGAAGACGTGGTGATCGCCACCAAGGCCTACTTTCCGATGGACGCGCAGCCGAACAGCCGGGGGCTGTCGCGCAAGCACCTGCTGCACAGCATTGACGCCTCCTTGCAGCGGTTGGGAACGGATTACCTCGATCTGTTCGTGCTGCACCGCTTCGACACCGAAACGCCGATCGAAGAAACTGCCGACACCCTCGATGGCCTGGTGCGGGCGGGCAAGATCCGCTATCTCGGCGCGTCTTCACTGCACGCCTGGCGCCTGATGAAAATGCTGGCCTTTCAACGTCAGCACCGCCTGGCGCCGTTTATTTCGTTGCAAAGCCAATACAACCTGGTGACGCGTGAAGACGAAGAGGAACTGATCCCGCTGTGCCTGGAGGAAGGTCTTGGCCTGACGCCCTGGTCGCCGCTGGCCCGCGGCGTGCTGGCCGGCTCCGGCAGTGGCGGCACGCTGCGCGCCGCCACCGACGAGCAGGCCCCCCGTTGGTACGGCGGCAGAAACGAGGTCGAACGCACCGTCGCTGCGGTAGCGGAGGTGGCGGCCGCGAGCGGCGTTCCCCCGGCGCAGATTGCGCTGGCCTGGCTGTTGGCCAAACCCGGCGTGGCATCGCCGCTGGTGGGCATGTCCAAGCCACACCATCTGCAGGATGCACTGGCGGCGCTAGACCTCAGGCTATCGCAAGAAGACGTGGCCGCGCTGGAGGCGCCAATGGCGCACGCTGCCCGCCCCGAGCGCTGGTAACCCCTTTTCCTTCATTCCAGGAGAGAAACATGGCATACGCTGTGACCGCGCGAGCGGCGTTATTCACCCTCGCTACTGCACTCACCCTCAGCGCGCCGGCGCAGGCCACCGTCGATGCACACTGTACAGAAAGCAGCATGACGCTGCCGCCCGGCGCGCTTTACCCCAACGGCATCGCCCGCGCGGCGGACGGCACGCTGTATGTCGGCCTGATCACCAGCGGCAACGTGCTGCGCAAACGGCCGGGTAAAGCGTGGGAAACCTTTTTCCCCGGCGCTGACACGGTGTTCGCCTCAAACGCGCTGCGGCTGGACGAACGGCGCGGGCTGCTGTGGGGCAATTCGCCGGACTTCCTCTCCGGCGGCAAAACGCGCGCCAACCGCATCTACGCGCTGAACGTCGCGGATGGCACGCTCAACCGCAGCCTGGCGCTGCCGGCGGGAGAAATGGGCAACGATATCGTGCTCGGCGCAGACGGTACGGTGTACGTGACGGAAACCCGCGGCGGCGGCATCCTGCGCCTGCGGCCGGGCGAAGCGGCATTCAGTACGCTGTATCAGGATCCACGCTTAGCGGCCCCTAGCGGGCTGGGCGCCGCCGGGATCGTGCTGCTCGACGACCGGCTGCTGGCTGTCGCCAATTTCGGCACCGGTAAGCTCTACACCCTCAGCTATAACGATCCAAAGCCGCAGCTGACGGAAATGCAGCTGCCGCGCCTGATTGAAAACCCGGACGGGATGGGGTTGGCACCGGACGGCGCGCTGATCGTGCTGGAAAACGGGATCCAGAGCGGCAAGGGGCGGATCCTGCGGATCCCGTCACCCAAGGCGGCAGGCATGCGCCGGATTGAGGTCTTGCGCGAAGGCATGGAATCGCCGGTCAATCTGACTATCACCCCACAAGGCTGCGCCTTCGTCAGCGAATCGCGCATTCGCCACCGCCTGCTGCCCGGCCATGAATCCGAAGTGCCCGACAGCTTCCGTCTCTATCAACTGCCCCTGCCCCTCACCGCCGCGCAATAAACTCCACGCCGCCTCAGCGGGCGGCGACTTGCGTTGTACCGTTAACATCCAATGAATTGAAAATATTTATTTCGATGGTATTAATCAGAACTATGATTAATTCTAACTTAACAAACTGATTTTAATTAAATTGTTCCACTACACATCGCTGATTATACTTGCCTTATCCCCCACCTCATTATCATCGAGCGTATTCATGAGCCGATACCATGTTTCCAGCAGCGAAGGTCAATATGAGAAAGAATCCGGCGAGCAAGTTCTAGCCAATAAGCTGGGCATCACCGATAGCGACGAACTCGACGGCGCCGAGTTGGTGTTGCTGGAGCAGCTCTACCGTTCCGTTTTCGAACAGCACTTTCCATTAGGAAGAATCACCGTCGAGATGCTTAAGGGATGGCATCACCGCTGGTTAGGCAATATTTATGCGTGGGCTGGACAAGCAAGAACCGTCAATATCAGCAAAGGAGGCTTCATGTTTGCCCCTTCGACGCGATTGCCCAAACTACTGGACGATTTCGAAGTGAAATACCTGGCAAGTTACACACCTTGCTCAGACATGAGCGAAGAACAGCTGATAGAAGCGATCGCGATAATCCATGTTGAACTGATACTCATACACCCTTTTAGAGAAGGGATTGGCCGTTTGTCACGGCTGTTGGCCAATGTGATGGCGGTTCAGGGTGGGCATAAGCCGTTGGATTATCAAAGCTGGGAACAAAACAGAGCCCAATATATCTCGGCTATTCACTCGGGTATGAACATGAACTACGAGCCGATGAAACACTGGGTCAACCAAGCACTAAGAAAGTATTAGGCAAGGCGCAGATGAGCGAATTTTTTACGCACTTCTTCTAAAGAAGCTTCAATTCTGGCTGAAGGTTGACCTGTTTCAACCGCCGTTGATGTCGCCACTGAGCGGGCAATGTCCGTACGAGATGGCTTAACATAACCCACCGGCACTTTTTTAGTATTACTCATGACGCCCCCCGATCAGAAAATTCATTGATGAGATTATATCAAGGATTGTACATAACTTCATGCCCCTCACCGCCGCGCAATAAACTCCACGCCGCCTCAGCGGGCGGCGACTTGCGTTGTTGCCCGCAGGCGAACGACAATCTCGCTTCGTTACAACTCCTCCTTGCGCAGCGCTTCCCATTTTTACCTGTGACAGCCGCTTGCCCGCTGGGCTAGTATAAGCGTCTGTGCAAACCTCGGGTTTGAGCGCGCCGTTTGGCGTTTTGATGATTTGATTTGCGCCGCCCGCCAAGCGCTGAATGGGGCGGCGCCTGCTGAAACAATGTGATAGCGAATGACGACAATGAAAATCACAGTTCCCTTTACATTCAATGGATTGGAAAAATAATCGCATGAATAGCACCGATAAACTCGATTCGCATACGCCGATGATGCAGCAGTACCTGCGCCTCAAGGCCCAGCATCCTGAAATCCTGCTGTTCTACCGCATGGGCGACTTCTACGAGCTGTTTTACGACGACGCCAAGCGCGCTTCCCAGCTGCTGGATATCTCGCTGACCAAACGCGGCGCCTCGGCGGGTGAACCGATCCCGATGGCCGGCGTGCCGCACCACGCGGTAGAGAACTACCTGGCCAAGCTGGTACAGCTCGGCGAGTCCGTCGCCATCTGCGAGCAGATCGGCGATCCGGCCACCAGTAAAGGGCCGGTCGAGCGCAAAGTGGTGCGTATCGTCACGCCCGGCACCATCACCGACGAAGCGCTGCTGCAAGAGCGCCAGGACAACCTGCTGGCGGCGATCTGGCAGGACGCGCGCGGCTTCGGCTACGCCACGCTGGACGTGAGCTCCGGCCGCTTCCGCGTCGCCGAGCCGCAGGATCTGGAAACCATGGCCGCCGAGCTGCAGCGCACCAATCCGGCCGAGCTGCTCTACCCGGAAACCTTCGAACAAATGGCGCTGATCGAACAGCGCCACGGCCTGCGCCGCCGCCCGCTGTGGGAATTCGAGCTTGAGACCGCGCGTCAGCAGCTCAACCTGCAGTTCGGCACCCGCGATTTGACCGGTTTCGGCGTCGAGCAAGCGCACCAGGCGCTGCGCGCCGCCGGCTGCCTGCTGCAGTATGTCAAAGATACTCAGCGCACTTCGCTGCCGCACATTCGCGGCATCACCATGGAGCGCCAGCAGGACGGCATCATCATGGACGCCGCCACCCGCCGCAACCTGGAACTGACGCAGAGTCTGTCCGGCGGCAGCGACAACACGCTGGCGGCGATCCTCGATCGCACGGTCACGCCGATGGGCAGCCGCATGCTGAAACGCTGGCTGCACATGCCGACCCGCGATATCAAGGTTCTCACCGCCCGCCAACAGGCGATCGGCGCATTGCAGGAGCTGTTCACCGATCTGCAGCCTTCGCTGCGTCAGGTGGGCGATCAGGAGCGAATTTTGGCGCGTCTGGCGCTGCGCACCGCCCGGCCGCGCGATCTGGCGCGCATGCGCCATGCTTTCCAGCAACTGCCCGACATCCGCGCGCTGCTGCAAGATGTGGATACCCCGCACGTGCAGCAGCTGCTGTCTCAGGTGGGCCAGTTCGACGAGCTGCGCGAGCTGCTGGAGCGCGCGGTCATTGAATCCCCGCCGGTGCTGGTGCGCGACGGCGGCGTGATCGCCCCCGGTTACAACAGCGAGCTGGACGAGTGGCGCGCACTGGCCGACGGCGCCAGCGATTACCTCGATCGGCTGGAGATCCGCGAGCGTGAAAAGCTGGGGCTGGATACGCTCAAGGTCGGCTTCAACGGCGTACACGGCTACTACATTCAGGTCAGCCGCGGCCAAAGCCACCTGGTGCCGATCCACTATGTGCGCCGTCAGACGCTGAAAAACGCCGAGCGCTACATCATCCCGGAATTGAAAGAGTACGAAGACAAAGTGCTCACCTCCAAGGGCAAGGCGCTGGCGATCGAGAAAAGCCTGTACGACGAGTTGTTCGATCTGTTGCTGCCACACCTGGCGGAACTGCAGCAAAGCGCCGCCGCACTGGCCGAACTGGACGTGCTGGCCAACCTGGCCGAGCGCGCCGATACCCTGAACTACGCTTGCCCGACCATGAGCGAGCAGCCGGGGATCCGCATTACCGAAGGCCGTCACCCGGTGGTGGAGCAGGTGCTGAGCGAGCCATTTATCTCCAACCCGCTCACCCTGTCGCCACAGCGCCGTATGCTGATCATCACCGGCCCTAACATGGGCGGTAAAAGTACCTATATGCGGCAAACGGCGCTGATCGTGCTGATGGCGCACATCGGCAGTTACGTGCCGGCCACCAAGGCCACCATCGGCCCGGTGGATCGCATCTTCACCCGTGTCGGCGCGGCGGACGATCTGGCTTCCGGCCGCTCCACCTTCATGGTGGAGATGACCGAAACCGCCAACATCCTGCACAACGCCACCGAGCACAGCCTGGTGTTGATGGATGAAATCGGCCGCGGCACCTCCACCTACGACGGCCTGTCGCTGGCCTGGGCCTGCGCCGAGAACCTGGCCAACCGCATCAAGGCGATGACGCTGTTCGCCACCCACTACTTCGAGCTGACGACCCTGCCGGAGAAAATGGAAGGCGTGGTCAACGTGCATCTGGACGCGCTCGAACATGGCGACACCATCGCCTTCATGCACAGCGTGCAGGACGGTGCCGCCAGCAAAAGCTATGGCCTGGCGGTCGCCGCATTGGCCGGCGTGCCGCGCGATGTCATCAAGCGCGCCCGCCAGAAGCTGCGCGAGCTGGAGTCTATCTCCAGCCACACCGCATCGGGCAGCGTCGATGCCACCCAGATGACGCTGCTGCAGGAAGAAACCTCGCCGGCGGTTGAAGCCCTGGAAGCGCTGGATCCGGATTCCCTGTCGCCGCGCCAGGCGCTGGAATGGATCTACCGGCTGAAAAATATGGTGTAGTCTGGCGCCAAACGCGAGCATAAAAAAACGGTGAGCATGACGCTCACCGTTTTTATTTGATGCGGTTCAACAACCGGCGTTATTCGCGGAACAGCGCCTCAATGCTCAGGCCCTGCATCTGCAGAATCTCACGCAGACGGCGCAGACCTTCAACCTGAATCTGACGGACGCGCTCGCGCGTCAGGCCAATCTCCCGGCCTACGTCTTCCAGCGTCGCCGCTTCATAGCCCAGCAGGCCGAAACGACGCGCCAACACTTCACGCTGTTTGGCGTTCAGTTCGAACAGCCATTTGACGATGCTTTGCTTCATATCGTCGTCTTGCGTGGTGTCTTCAGGCCCGTTGTCCTTCTCGTCGGCCAGAATGTCCAGCAGCGCTTTCTCCGAATCCCCGCCCAGCGGCGTATCCACCGAGGTGATGCGCTCATTCAGACGCAGCATGCGGCTGACGTCATCCACCGGCTTGTCGAGTTGCTCGGCAATCTCTTCAGCGCTCGGTTCATGATCCAGCTTGTGGGAAAGCTCGCGCGCGGTGCGCAGATAGACATTCAGTTCTTTGACGATATGGATAGGCAAACGAATGGTACGGGTTTGGTTCATGATCGCCCGTTCAATCGTCTGACGGATCCACCAGGTTGCGTAAGTGGAGAAGCGGAAACCGCGTTCCGGGTCGAATTTTTCCACTGCGCGAATCAGACCGAGGTTACCCTCTTCGATCAGATCCAGCAGCGCCAGACCGCGGTTGCTGTAGCGGCGGGCGATTTTCACCACCAGCCGCAGGTTGCTTTCAATCATGCGGCGGCGGGACGGCACGTCACCGCGCAGAGCACGCCGCGCAAAATAGACTTCTTCCTCTGCGGTCAGCAGAGGTGAATAACCGATCTCACCCAGATAGAGCTGCGTCGCATCCAATACGCGTTGCGTAACGCCTTGAGACAACAGCTCTTCTTCCGCTAAATCGTTCTCGCTGGTCTCTTCTTCTACCAGCGCTTTTTCATCAAACGACTCGGCCTCAGCTCCATTCTCGTCGAAATCCGCATCATCATGTAACTCGTTAACTTTCAGCGTATTTTGGCTCATATGCTGCTCCTACCCGTGATACCGCGAGCAGAATCTCAGCGTATTCTGCCCAATCTATCGCTGCGGAAGATAACGCAGCGGGTTTACGGATTTCCCCTTGTAACGAATTTCAAAATGCAAACGTACTGAACTGGTACCGGTGCTACCCATGGTGGCTATTTTTTGACCCGCCTTCACTTCTTGTTGTTCCCGGACCAGCATTGTGTCGTTATGAGCGTAGGCGCTCAGGTAATCATCATTATGTTTGATGATGATTAGATTACCGTAACCCCGTAAAGCGTTGCCTGCATACACTACGCGGCCATCGGCGGTAGCGAAGATCGGCTGCCCACGGGAACCGGCGATATCGACACCCTTATTCCCACCTTCTGATGAGGAAAAGTTATCAATAACCTTACCGTCAGTCGGCCATCTCCAGGTACTGACCGGAGCGCTGTTGCTGACGGTGCTGCTCACTGGTGGAGCGGCTTCCGGCGCGGTAACAGGCGCAGCCGCGGTCCCAACCGCTGCGGCCCCTGCTGCAGGTAACATCTTACCTACATTCTGTTTACCCGAGTTTTCAGAATACGCGTTAGTTGATTGAGAATCAACCGTTGCCGTCTGGATCTGGGAGGTGGAAGGTGGCTTCGGAACGCCGCCTTGGGTCGCGTCAGTCGTCGCCAACATACCGCCGCCGCCGTTGGCGGAACCATTACCAAGCTGAATGGTTTGGCCAACATTCAGGCTGTATGGCTCGGGAATATTGTTGCGCTGCGCCAGATCGCGGAAATCGTTGCCGGTGATCCAGGCAATATAAAACAGCGTGTCGCCGCGCTTGACCGTATAGGTGTCGCCGCCGCTGTAACTCCCTTTAGGAATGGCGTTATAACTGCGGTTATAAACAATGCGGCCCTCTGGACTGGCCTGCTGCGCCCCGCCATTATTATTGCCGGATGGAACGGCGCCGCCGCCACCCACGCTGCTGATAGGGGCCGACGTTGAGGCATTGTTCGTACAACCCGCCAACCACAAACTTACCATCGTACACACCGCAACCCGGCGTAACGTAATCATTGGGCTTCCCGTGCTCATGCTTCCCCCATGACAGCAATATCAGTGATATATCCAAAATACCCTTTACATCGTAGCCGAGCTTTTGCCACTTCCCAGTTTCTGCGATGTAAAGGCGCCGCCGGCCGATCCCTGAATGCCAGGTCATCTCGCGCCGGAGCATCAAAACGCGCGCCAATGCTAACCAGATTGGCGTTGCCGCACCATAAGACAACTACGTAGAAAGGCCAATTCTAGTGAAAATTAACCTGATTGGAACGAGAAAACCTTATCCGGGCATGATGAAAGTGCAACAGATTTTGCCGACGGTCGAAAAATCAGACGATCGCTAGGCCAATTCGCCTTTCACCAGCGGCACAAAGCGCACCGCTTCTACCGCATCGACAACGAACTCGTTGCCATGACGCTGAATGCGTTTGAGAGTTTGGGCCTGCTCCCCCACCGGCAACAC
This sequence comes from Serratia sp. MF1(2023), assembly GCF_030954545.1. Lineage (NCBI taxonomy): Bacteria > Pseudomonadati > Pseudomonadota > Gammaproteobacteria > Enterobacterales > Yersiniaceae > Serratia > Serratia sp. MF1(2023). The sequence continues at coordinate 64,267 of NZ_JAVHUX010000011.1, forward strand.
CAGAATACCGCCGTCGTCCAACTGTTCCACCAGCGCCTGCGGGATCTCCGGCGGCGCGGCAGTGACGATGATCGCATCGAACGGGCCGCGCGACGCCCAGCCCTGCCAGCCATCGCCGTGGCGGGTGGAAACATTGTGGAGATCGAGCTGCTTCAGGCGGCGCTTGGCCTGCCACTGCAACCCCTTGATGCGTTCGACGGAACAAACGTGTTGCACCAGATGCGCCAGGATGGCGGTCTGATAGCCGGAACCGGTGCCGATCTCCAACACCCGCGAGGTGGGCGTCAGATTCAGCAGTTCGGTCATCCGCGCCACCATATAAGGCTGGGAAATGGTCTGGCCGGAGCCGATCGGCAATGCGGTGTTTTCGTAGGCCTTATGATCCAGCGCTTCGTCGACAAAACGCTCGCGCGGCACCGCCTCGATCGCCCGCAGCAGCTTTTCGTCCCGGATCCCCTGCTGCCGCAGCTGCGTCAGCAATGTTTGCATGCGCTTGTTCACCATTCCCCGCTAACCTCTGCTTTGGTTAACCATGTTTTCACGACTTCTTGCGCCGCGTAGGCGGTTAAATCCACCTGCAGCGGCGTTATCGCCACATAGCCTTGTTCCACCGCCGCAAAGTCGGTATCCGGCCCGGCATCAAATTTATCACCAGGCGGCCCGATCCAGTAGATATTTTGTCCGCGCGGATCCTGCTGGCAGAAGACCTTGTCGGCTGGATGGCGGCTGCCGCAGCGGGTCACGCGCAGGCCTTTGATCTCCGCCAGCGGCAGATCCGGTACGTTGATATTCAGGATTTTTCCGGTTCGCAACGGTTCGCGCTGCAGCGCGCGCAGGATGCGGCAGGTAATGACGGCGGCGGTCGCGTAGTGCCGGTGGCCGTTCAGCGACACCGCCAACGCCGGCAGCCCCAGGTGCCGGCCCTCCATCGCCGCCGCGACGGTGCCGGAATAGATGACGTCGTCGCCTAAATTCGGCCCGGCGTTGATGCCGGAGACCACGATATCGGGCGCCGGGCGCATCAAGGCGTTGACGCCAAGGTAAACGCAGTCGGTCGGCGTCCCCTGCAGCACCGCAATATCCCCGTTGGCCAGCGTCTGCGTGCGCAGCGGCGACTCCAGCGTTAAGGCATTGGAAGAGCCGCTGCGGTTACGATCCGGCGCCACAACCTGCACTTCGGCGAATTCCCGCAGCGCCGCCGCCAGCACCTGAATGCCCGGAGCGCTGACGCCGTCATCGTTACTCAGCAATATCCGCATCGCTGTCATCCTGCTGCATGATCTCGCGAACCACGCTGGTGGCGAAGCTGCCTGCCGGCAGCCAGAAGCGCAGTTCCACGGTAACGTCATCCCACCAGCTCCACCGCATATTTTGCGGCTGCAGCAGCAGGGCCCGACGAGCGGGGTCGACACGCTCGCGCTTTAAAAGCGTAAGCAATTCCGGCTGCTCCGCCAAGCATTGTTGTTCAAATGCCAACGCGCTGCCGGCGCTGCCCGGCTCGCCGTCGCCCGGCAACGTCGCGGTGACAACCAGCTCACCGGCATCCAAGCGCTGTTGCAACGTCTCCAGCTCATCGGCTTTGGCGACAAACCAGCTGCCGCGGCCGCTCAGCTGCAGGGCGTCACCTTCCAGCACGGTGCGCTGCAGGCCGTCCGCCAGGCGCCTGCTCGCGACCAGATTAAACAGCGCGCTGCGGCTGGCAGAGAGGTAAAAACTGCGCTTGCTGCGCTCTTTGACGCGAATTTCATCATTCGCCCAGCGGCGCGCCATCACCAGGTTGTTGCCGCCACGGCCGAAACGCTGGCTGCCGAAGTAGTTCGGCACGCCCTGCGCGGCGATGGCCTGCAGGCGGTGTTCCACATCCTGCCGATCGGAAATATGGCGCAGCACCAGCGTAAAGTGGTTGCCCTTCAGGTTGCCGATGCGCATTTTACGCAGGTGGCGGGCGTACGAGAGCACCTCGCAGCCTTCCAGCGCAAACCGGGAGAAATCCGGCGTGTCCTTGCCCGGCATATGCAGGCAGAACCACTGTTCGGTCACCGCGTGGCGATCCTTCAAGCCGGCATAGCTGACGGAACGGGCGTGAATACCGGCGAAGCGCGCCAGATAGTCGGCCACGAACTGGGTATTGCAGCCGTTTTTGCGGATGTTCACCAGCACGTGCTCGCCTTCACCGTCCGGTGCAAAGCCCAGATCTTCCACCACCACGAAATCTTCCGGATTGGCTTTCAACACCCCGGTGCTCTGCGGCCGGCCATGCAGCCAGGTCAGATTCGCCATATCCATGCGGTTATTCCTTGATCAGCAAGGCAACCGCTTCGCAGGCGATGCCCTCACCGCGCCCGGTGAAGCCGAGCTGCTCGGTGGTAGTGGCCTTCACGTTGACGTCATCCATATGGCACTGCAGATCTTCCGCCAGGAAAACACGCATCTGCGGGATGTGCGGCGCCATTTTCGGCGCCTGGGCGATAATGGTGATATCGAGGTTACCGAGGCGATACCCTTTGGCGCGAATGCGTTTCCAGGCTTCGCGCAGCAGTTCGCGGCTGTCGGCGCCTTTGAACGCCGGATCGGTATCGGGGAACAGCTTGCCGATATCGCCCAACGCCGCCGCGCCCAGCAGGGCATCGGTCGCGGCGTGCAGCGCGACGTCACCGTCGGAGTGGGCCAGCAAACCTTTGTCGTAAGGGATGCGAACACCGCCGATCACCAACGGGCCTTCGCCGCCGAATTTATGTACGTCAAAACCGTGACCGATACGCATGATGCGCTCCTTAATTGTCTAACTGAGTCAAATAGAACGCCGCCAGCGCCAAATCCTCCGGCCGCGTTACTTTAATGTTGTCCGCCCGGCCGGCGATCAGCAGCGGATGATAACCGCAATGCTCCAGCGCCGAGGCTTCGTCGGTGACGTTCGCGCCTTCATCCAGCGCGCGCTGCAGGCACTGCTTGAGCAACGGCAGCGGAAACAGCTGCGGCGTCAGCGCGTGCCACAGATCCTGCCGATCGACGGTATGGGCGATGGTTTCGCGGCCGGGTTCGGCGCGTTTCATGGTGTCGCGCACCGGCGCGGCGAGAATGCCGCCGACCTTACTGTGTGCGGTAATCGCCAGCAGGCGCTCGAGATCGTCGGCGTGCAGGCAGGGGCGCGCGGCGTCATGCACCAACACCCAGTCCGCATCGCCCGCCAGATTCAGCCCGGCCATCACCGAATCCGCGCGCTGCTTGCCGCCCTCGGTGACGATCACCCGCGGATCCTGGGCGATCGGCAACTGTTCGAACTGGCGATCTTCGGGGCCGATCGCCACGATCACCCGCTCGATGCGCGGGTGGCGCAACAGGGCATGGATGGCGTGTTCGACGATGCTATGCCGGCCGATGGTTAAATATTGCTTCGGGCATTCCGCCTGCATGCGGCTGCCGATACCGGCAGCGGGCAGGACGGCAATCACCGAGGGAAAGGTGCCTGCGGAGTGATTCATGCGTTATTTTTGTGCGTTGTTTTGCGAGGAAGACGCCGCGTTGCGTCTGGATTGGTCAGGAACCAGACGATAGAAAGTCTCACCGGGCTTGATCATGCCCAGCTCATTACGCGCACGCTCTTCGATCGCTTCCTGTCCGCCGTTCAAATCGTCGATTTCGGCAAACAGCTGATCGTTACGCGCTTTCAACTTGGCGTTGTTGCCCTGCTGGACCGCAACGTCTTCATTGACCCGCACGTAATCGTGAATACCATTTTTGCCCAGCCACAGTGAATACTGTAACCAACCGAGCAATGCCAGCAATAGCAGCGTAAGTTTTCCCATCTCCGCCCCCTGAAAAACCGACCAATCATCCCACAACTTCTCGTTGGACTCCACACTGAGAGCGGCATTTCAACGCCAAATTCAGAATACGGATGAAGGGTTCCCGAGTTTATAACCCAAATCCGCGGCGAAAGCGGCAAAAAAAGCCCCTTTTACCCGACGCGCGCGGCGCGTTTTCCGATGAGAGACACACTGCCCTTCCTCCATTATGCAGCAAGAATCACTGCACCGCCGCTTACCGGCCCATCGCTTACGCCACAGCAATGCAAAAAAATGAATATTTACCACCATAGAAAGAATAATCCTCATGCATCGGTTGCACTTTCATTCATTGAAGCTTATTTTTATGCACTACCAGTGCATAAATAATTCCAATGTATAACCTTTCATTATCGGGGATCGCGATGTTAAAACGTTTAGTTCTGATCGGCGCCTGCCTGGCCGCCACCTTCTCCACCGCCGCGTTGGCGGCTGAACCTACCTACGTCGTCGGCTCCGGCGGCACCTATCGGCCGTTCGAATTTGAAAACAGCCAAAAACAGCTGGAAGGGTTCGACATCGACATCATCAAAGCGGTGGCCAAGGCCGAAGGCTTCCAAATCAAACTGATCAATACGCCGTGGGAAGGGATCTTCGCCACGTTGAATTCCGGCGATCGCGACATCATCATTTCCGGCATCACCATCACCGACAAACGCAAGCAAATGGTTGATTTCTCGGCGCCTTACTTCCCGGCCGAACAGGCCATCGTCGTGCCGCAGGACTCGACGGTCGATTCCATCGCCGCGCTGAAAGCGCTGAAGGTCGGCGTGGTGAACTCCAGCACCGGCGACATCGTGGTGTCCGATGTGCTGGGCAAAAACAGCACCGCCATCAAGCGCTTCGACAATACGCCGCTGATGCTGCAGGAGCTGTATGAAGACGGCATCGGCGCGGCGGTCGGCGACGTCGGCGTGGCCAAGTTCTATATCAAAACCCACCCTGAGAAGGCCTTCAAGCTGGTGTCCGATGCCAAGTTCGAGCGCCAGTATTTCGGCATCGCCGTCGCCAAAGGCAACGACGAACTGCGTAACAAGATTAACGCCGGCCTGAAGAAGATCGTCGCCGACGGCACCTACGCCAAGATCTACCAAACCTGGTTCGACAGCAACGTACCGACGCTGCCGGCGGAATAATCAACTGGCGCGCCTCAGCGCAGTAGGCCAGTAAATAAACAGGCGTAGCGAGCTAAGTCAGATTGGGTGCGGCCAGCGCACAGCCACCGGAGTGGACACGCAATCCATGAGGATGGCGAGCACTGCCCAATCCCAAGATGACAACGCGCAGTAGCCTTAACACGCTTAAATAAGGATCTGATCTTGAACTTCCGCTGGGAGATTATCCAGGAATACGCGCCGCTGTTTATGGAAGGCGCCTGGATGACCATCAAATGCACCATTATCTGCGTGCTGCTGGGCACCACCTGGGGATTGATCCTCGGGCTGGGTCGTTTGGCACAGGCGCCGCACGGCATCTGGAAACCCATACTGCATTACGGCGTTCAGTGGCCGGTGCGCATCTACATCAGCGCCTTTCGCGGCACGCCATTGTTCGTACAAATCATGGTCGTGCACTTCGCGCTGGTGCCGCTGTTCATCAACCCGCGCGACGGCCTGCTGGTCACCAGCGGCCTGATGAGCGTCGATTTCGCCCGCGCGCTGCGCGCCGACTACGGCGCCTTTCTCTCCTGCGTGGTGGCGATCACGCTCAACGCCGGCGCCTATGTGTCGGAAATCTTCCGCGCCGGGATCCAGTCTATCGACCGCGGCCAAATGGAAGCTTCGCGTTCGCTGGGCATGAGCTACGGCAAGACCATGCGCCAGGTGATCCTGCCGCAGGCCTTCCGCCGCATGCTGCCGCCGCTGGGCAACAACGCCATCGCCATCGTCAAGGATTCGTCGCTGGCCTCCGCCATCGGCCTGGCGGATCTGGCCTATGCCGCCCGCACCGTCTCCGGCGCCTACGCAACCTACTGGGAGCCCTACCTGACCATTTCGCTGGTCTATTGGGTCATCACCTTCCTGCTCTCGCTGCTGGTGCAACACATGGAAAAGAGGTTCGGTAAAAGTGATTCGCGTACATAACCTGCAAAAACAGTTCGGCGAGAGCCACGTGCTGCGCGGCATTTCCTGCCGGATCGCCGCCAACGAAGTGGTATGCGTCATCGGCCCTTCCGGCTCCGGGAAGAGCACCTTCCTGCGCTGCATCAACGCGCTGGAAACGCTCTCCGGCGGCGAGATCGAGGTCAACGGCTTCGCCGTCCACGATCAGAAAACCGACCTGAACAAGATGCGTGAAAGCGTGGGCATGGTGTTCCAGCGCTTCAACCTGTTCCCGCACATGACGGTGTTGGAAAACATCATCATGGCGCCGGTGAGCGTGAAGAAACGGCCGCGCGCCGAAGCCATCGCGCAAGCCGAACAGCTGCTGCACAAGGTCGGGCTGCTCGACAAGATAGACGCCTACCCCAACAGCCTCTCCGGCGGCCAGCAGCAGCGGGTAGCGATCGCCCGCGCGCTGGCGATGGAGCCGAAGATCATGCTGTTTGACGAACCCACCTCCGCGCTCGATCCGGAGCTGGTGGGTGAAGTGTTGGCGGTGATGAAGTCCCTGGCCCACGAGGGCATGACCATGGTGGTGGTAACGCATGAAATGGGCTTTGCCCGCGAGGTGGCCGATCGGGTGCTGTTTATCGATCAGGGGATCATTCAGGAGGAAGGTGCGCCGCAGCAGATCTTCAGCCATCCGGCCAATCCGCGCACACAGGCGTTTCTGAGCAAAGTTTTGTAACCTTCGGCACCGCTTTGCAATCCTTCGGGCGCCGGCATCGGCGCCCGCTCTCTCACCACCCGGTCAGGAAGCTGAACACCAGCCAGAACAGGCACAGCACGATGGTGCCGGTCAGCAGCAGCGTCAGGATCAGACGACCGCGCAACAGCATGCTGAGGGTGATGCCGATCAGCACCGACAGCGGCATCAGCGCCAGGAAGAACGGCCAGGTATAGAGCAGGAAAAACAGCGTGTTGGAACCGTAAACCAGGAACGGCAACGCGAACGCCAGCCAGTAGAAAACAAAGCCGCTGACGCCGCCCAGGAAAGAATAAGAAGGCTCCTCTCTCTCCTGTTTTGACTGCTTGGAGTCGATCAAGATAGGCGTGACATTTTGCATAGTGATCCCTGGTTATTCGGCTCGCTCTGCGGCGGCTTAGAGTAAAAAGCGCATGGCGAAAAACGCCACACGCTTTTTTTGAATTCAGGGTTTGATAATAGCCTGACCACGCAACACGTCTAACAATTGCGCAATCAAATTTGTTACCAATTGTTGGCCATCGAGGTGGATTTCAGGCTGCTGCGGCGCCTCGTAAACCGCGTCGATGCCGGTGAAATTGCGCAGCTCGCCGGCGCGCGCTTTTTTATACAATCCCTTGGGATCGCGCGCCTCGCAGATCGCCAACGGCGTGTCGACGAACACCTCGATAAAGCGATCGTCGCCGAGCATCTCGCGCACCATCTGCCGCTCGGCGCGGTGCGGCGAAATGAACGCGGTCAGCACCACCAGCCCGGCGTCCACCATCAGTTTAGCCACTTCCCCCACCCGGCGGATGTTCTCGCGCCGATCCTCGTCGGAGAAGCCGAGATCGCGGCACAGGCCGTGGCGCACGTTATCGCCGTCCAGCAGATAGGTGCTGACGCCGAGCCCGTGCAGCGCCTGCTCCAGCGCGCCGGCGACGGTGGATTTGCCCGAGCCGGACAGCCCGGTAAACCACAGCACCACACCGCGATGGCCATTGCGCGCTTCGCGATCCGCGCGCGTCACCGCGTGCGGATGCCAAACCACGTTCTCATCGTCCGGCCCGGTCGCCCTCAGTTCAGCGGCCACCTTATCGGCCACCGAGCAGATCGCGTGCGCCCCAGTGCGGGAAGTGCTTGCGCACCAGCGCATTCAACTCCAGCTCGAAAGCGCTGAACTCGCCGTGCGCCGCCGGGGTGGCCTGCAGCGTTTCGCGTACCAGACCGGCGCCCACCGTGACGTTACTCATGCGATCGATGAAGATCAGCCCGCCGGTGTCGTGATTGCTCTGATAGCTGTCCAGCACCAGCGGCTCGTCGAAGGTCAGCTCCACCAGGCCGATGCCGTTAAGCGGCAACGTGTCTGCCGGGTGCTGAGCCAGCGTATTGATCTCCACCTGATGGCGGATACTCTCCACGCGGGCGCGGGTCTTTTTACCGGCGATCTTGATGTCGTAGCTCTGGCCCGGCACCAGCGGCTGCTCGGCCATCCATACCACGTCCACCAGCGCGCTCTGCGCCGCCTGCAGGCTTTCGCCGGCGTCGACCAGCAGATCGCCGCGGCTGATGTCCACCTCATCCTTCAGCACCAGCGTAATCGCCTCGCCCGGCACCGCCTCTTGCAGATCGCCGTCGAAGGTCACGATGCGCGCCACGCTGGACTCCACGCCGGAAGGCAGCACCTTGACCCGTTGCCCCACCCGCACCACGCCGGCGGACAGCGTGCCGGCATAGCCGCGAAAATCGAGGTTCGGGCGGTTGACGTACTGCACCGGGAAGCGCAGCGGCTGGTTTTCTCGCTCGCTGACCACATCAACGCTCTCCAGCACTTCCAGCAGCGTCGGGCCGCTGTACCACGGCATATGGGCGCTTTCGCTCGCCACGTTGTCGCCGTCCAGCGCCGACAGTGGCACGAATTTGATGTCCAGATCGCCTGGCAGCTGCTGGGCGAAGGTCAGGTAATCCTGTTTGAACTGCTCAAACACCGCTTCCTGGTAGTCCACCAGATCCATCTTGTTCACCGCCACCACCAGATGGCGAATGCCCAGCAGGGTCGCGATAAAGCTGTGGCGGCGAGTCTGGTCCAATACCCCTTTGCGCGCGTCGATCAACAGGATCGCCAGATCGCAGGTGGAGGCACCGGTGGCCATGTTGCGGGTGTACTGCTCATGCCCCGGGGTATCGGCGATGATAAATTTGCGTTTTTCAGTCGAGAAATAGCGATAGGCCACGTCGATGGTGATGCCCTGCTCGCGCTCGGCCTGCAGGCCGTCCACCAGCAGCGCCAGATCGAGCTTCTCGCCCTGGGTGCCGATGCGTTTGCTGTCGCTGTGCAGCGTCGACAGCTGATCCTCGTAGATCTGGCGGGTATCGTGCAGCAGGCGGCCAATCAGGGTGCTTTTGCCGTCATCGACGCTGCCGCAGGTCAGAAAGCGCAGCAGGCTCTTGTGCTGCTGCGCGTGCAGATAGGATTCGACGCCGCCCTGGTCGGCTATTTGTTGTGCGATTGCGTTGTTCATCCGGCGGCTCCTTAGAAATACCCTTGACGCTTTTTCAGCTCCATCGAGCCGGACTGATCGCGATCGATCATCCGCCCCTGGCGTTCACTGGTGGTGGAGACCAGCATCTCTTCGATGATCTCCGGCAGGGTTTGCGCCTGCGAGTCCACCGCGCCGGTCAGCGGCCAGCACCCCAGGGTGCGGAAACGCACCATGCGCTGGCTGATCACTTCACCCGGCTGCAGATCGATGCGATCGTCGTCCACCATCATCAGCATGCCGTCGCGCTCCACCACCGGGCGAGGTTTCGCCAGGTACAGCGGCACGATGTCGATCTTTTCCAGGAAGATGTACTGCCAGATATCCAGCTCGGTCCAGTTCGACAGCGGGAAGACGCGGATGCTCTCCCCTTTGTTGATCTGGCCGTTGTAGTTGTGCCACAGCTCCGGCCGCTGGTTTTTCGGATCCCAGCGGTGGAAGCGATCGCGGAACGAATAGATGCGCTCTTTGGCGCGCGATTTCTCCTCGTCGCGCCGCGCACCGCCGAAGGCGGCGTCGAAACCATACTTGTTCAACGCCTGCTTCAGGCCCTCGGTCTTCATGATGTCGGTATGCTTGGCGCTGCCGTGCACGAACGGGTTGATGCCCATCGCCACCCCTTCCGGGTTTTTATGCACCAGCAGCTCGAAGCCGTACTCCTTCGCGGTGCGATCGCGGAATTCGTACATTTCGCGGAACTTCCAGCCGGTATCGACGTGCAGCAGCGGGAACGGCAACGTGCCGGGGAAGAACGCCTTGCGCGCCAGATGCAGCATCACGGAAGAGTCTTTACCGATGGAATACAGCATCACCGGGTTGGCGAATTCAGCGGCGACTTCACGGATGATATGGATACTCTCCGCCTCCAATTGCCGCAAATGAGTGAGTCGTTTTTCGTCCATAACAGATCCTTAAAAGCCTTGCCTATGCCAAATTCACGACGGCCGGGCGCGCGGCCCCTTCCGTCTGCGATTGATGCCCGAACCAGGCGATTTGATGGTGCAGTTCCACCACTTCGCCAATCACCAGCAGCGCCGGCAGCGGCGCCCGTTGGGCCAGATGTTCCAGTTGATCCAGCGTGCCGATCTGCACCTGCTGATCGGCGCGCGTGCCGCGGCTGATCACCGCCACCGGCGTATCGGCAGCGCGGCCGTGGGCGATCAGGCGTTGGCTGATGTCCGCCGCCTTCATGGTGCCCATATAGATAGCCAGCGTCTGCCGCGCCCGGGCCAGATCGGCCCAGTCCAGGCCATCGCCGTCGGGGCGGCAGTGGCCGGTGATAAAGGTCACGCTCTGCGCGTGGTCGCGGTGCGTCAGCGGAATGCCGGCGTAGGCGGTCGCCCCCGCGGCGGCCGTGACGCCCGGCACCACCTGAAACGGAATGCCGGCGGCGGCGGCCACCTGCAGCTCTTCGCCGCCGCGGCCAAAGATGAACGGATCGCCGCCCTTGAGACGCACCACGCGTTTGCCCTGCTGCGCCAGCTCCACCAGCAGCCGGTTGGTCTCTTCCTGGATCACCGAGTGCGCGCCGGCGCGCTTGCCCACGCAGATGCGTTCGGCGTCGCGGCGCACCAGATCGAGGATCTCGCCGCTGACCAGGTGGTCATACAGCACCACGTCCGCCTGCTGCATCACCTGCAGCCCGCGCAGGGTCAACAGCCCCACGTCGCCCGGCCCGGCGCCCACCAGGGCTATCTCGCCCTGCACGCCTTCATCGCCTGCGGCGAAGCTTTGCAAATCCTGCTCCAGCTGCCGCTCCGCCTGCGCCGTCTGGCCGTTGGCCACCAGCGTGGCGAAACGGCCGCCAAAGGTTTTCTCCCAGAAACGACGACGTTCGCCGATCGAGGCCAGCCGCTGTTTGGCCTGGCCGCGCCAGCGGCCCGCCACCTGCGCCATCTGCCCCAAACTGGCGGGCAGCAACGCCTCCAGCTTTTCGCGCAGCAACCGCGCCAGCACCGGAGCCTGGCCGCTGGACGACACCGCCACCACCAGCGGCGAGCGATCGATGATCGACGGGAAGATGAACGAACAGCGCGGCTGATCGTCCACCACGTTGACCAACACCCGGCGTTTATCCGCCTCGGCGAACACCGCGGCATTCAGCGCGTTGTCGTCCGTGGCGGCGATCGCCAGAAACACGTCGTCCAGCTGTTGCGGGTCAAAGGTTTTCCCCAGCCAGAGCAGTTGCCCTTGCTGACGTTGTTGTTCCAGTTCCGGTGAGAGCGACTGCGCAACTATCCGTATTTCAGCCCCGGCGCGCTGAAGCAGATCGACTTTGCGCGCAGCCACGTCACCGCCGCCAACGACCAGCACCGGACGTTGTTTCAGGTCGGCAAATATTGGTAGATAGTCCACAACAGCCTTTTCATATAACAGAAAGATAGTGTGACTATACGGGCTGAGATTTAGCCTCTGAAATGACGAAAAGGAATGATTAGTTCCTTTATGGAATATAGGCCGCAACGCCAGAGGCAAACGGTGATAACTGCGGCGACGGTTTGCGCATTCGCGCGAAAATTAAGAGACGGGGAAATTGTGTAATGCCGCCAGGCGTCTCATACTGGGTGCCGAAGAAAAATGATCGGCAGCGCCGATAGCAAAGAAGGATTTTTCGGTATGTTTTCCCGTTTTTACCTGAAGACCAGCCTGCTGGCCCTCGCACTCGGCGGCGTCTTCAGCGTTTGTGCCGCACAGCCCGCAAAAGACGCGCCAATGGGCCGTTTCGCCGCCGAACAGACCCGCCACATCGCCACTTACTTCCCCGGCCGCATGGCGGGCAGCCCGGCCGAATTGCTCACCGCCGACTACCTGAAGCAGCAGTTCAGCAAGATGGGTTATCAAAGCGATATTCGCAGCGTCAACACGCGCTATCTCTACACCAGCAAAGACGGCAAGAAGAATTGGAACAACGTCACCGCCAGCTCGGTGATCGCCGCCCGCAACGGCGACAGCCCGAAACAAATAGTGATTGTCGCCCACTTCGACACCTACACGCCGCAGAGCGACGAAGACCTGGATAACAACCTCGGCGGCCTGACGCTGCAGGGCGTCGACGACAACGCCTCCGGCATCGGCGTGATGCTGGAACTGGCGGAGCGCCTGAAAAGCATCCCCACCGCCTACGGCCTGCGCTTTGTCGCCACCAGCGCCGAAGAGATCGGCTCGCTGGGCGCACAAAACTACCTGCAACGCATGAGCGCGGAAGAGAAAAGCAACACCGTGCTGGTGATCAACCTCGACAGCCTGATCACCGGCGATCGTCTGTACTTCAACGCCGGGCGCAACACGCCGCCGCAAATGGCGAAACGCTCCCGCGATCGCGCGCTGGATATCGCCCATCGCTACGGCATCGCCGCCGCCAGCAATCCGGGTAGCGCCCAGCATCCGAAGGGCACCGGCTGCTGCTCCGATCAAGAGGTGTTCGACGCCGCAGGCATCCCGGTGCTGTCGGTGGAGGCCACCAACTGGTCGCTGGGCGACAAGGACGGCTACCAGCAGCGCGCCGTCAGCCCGCACTTCCCGCAGGGCATCACCTGGCACCGCCCGCAGTATGACAACCTGCAGTATCTGGATCGCTACCTGCCGGGGCGGATCGACAAACGCAGCCGGGGCGGATCGACAAACGCAGCCGCGACAGCGTGCAGATCCTGCTGCCGCTGATCAAAGAGCTGGCGCAGGCTCACCCGCCGAAAGCACAGAAGAAAAAGTAGTCCGCAAAAAAAACAGGGCCCAGCACTGCTGAGCCCCGTCATGTTGATCGCGCCGTTTAGCCTTCGTGCAGGCCGCACTCGCGCTTCAGGCCGAAGAAACGCGTCTCTTCCTCGCTCATGCCCGGCTCCCACTTCTGGGTGGTGTGGGTATCGCCTACCGACAGGTAGCCCTGCTCCCACAGCGGGTGATAGCTCAGCCCATGTTCGGTCAGGTACTGGTAAATCTTGCGGTTGTCCCAGTCGATGATCGGCAGGATCTTGAACACCCCGCGCTGCACCGCCAGCACCGGCAGATTGGCGCGGCTGCCGGACTGCTCGCGCCGCAGGCCGGCGAACCAGCTCTGCGCCCCCAGCGTCTCCAGCGCGCGATTCATCGGCTCGACCTTGTTGATCTGGTTGTACTTCTCAATCCCTTCCACGCCCTGCTCCCACAGTTTGCCGTAGCGCGCCTCTTGCCAGGCGGGAGACTGTTCGGCGCGGAACACCTGCAGATTCAGCTTCAGCTGGTCGGTCAGTTGATCGATAAAGCGGTAGGTTTCCGGGAACAGGTAACCGGTGTCGGTCAGGATCACCGGGATATCCGGCCGGATGCGCGTCACCAGGTGCAGGCATACCGCCGCCTGAATGCCGAAACTGGACGAGAGTACGAACTCGCCGGGCAGATGCTCCAGCGCCCATGCAACGCGCTGTTCGGCGCTGAGGGTCTCCAGTTGGCCGTTGACCACCGCCAATGCCAGCGCCTGCCCGGATTTGGGCAACGCGTTCAGCGCCGCCAGATCGAATTCAGCCATGTTGTCTCTCCTGCTACTTGAAATTACCTGTGCGGCCCCTCTGCCCCAGGGGCCGCCCGGCCTCACTCCCAGAAATCTCGCGCCGGATCCAGCACCGGTTTGACGATGCCCGCGCGGATGGTGAAGTCGCCGAAGCCTTCGCCGGCGTTGCGCTCCTTCGCCCAGCGCCCCACCAACAGGTCGATCTCGCTCAGGATCTCGTCTTCGTTGATGTTCTCGCGGTACATGCGCGGAATGCGCGTGCCTTCACGGTTGCCGCCCAAATGCAGGTTATAGCGGCCGACCGCCTTGCCCACCAGCCCCAGCTCCGCCAACAGCGCGCGGCCGCAGCCGTTTGGGCAGCCGGTGATGCGCAGCACGATATGCTCGTCACCCACCCCGTGCCGATGCATGATCCCTTCCACCTTGGTGACGAACTGCGGCAGGAAGCGCTCGGCCTCCGCCATCGCCAACGGGCAGGTCGGGAACGATACGCAGGCCATCGAGTTCTTGCGTTGCTCACTGATCTCGTCGTCGATCAGGCCATGATCGCGCGCCAGGGCTTCGATCTTCGCCTTCTCGCTTGCCGGCACGCCGGCGATGATCACGTTTTGGTTCGCCGTCAGACGGAAGTCGCCTTTATGGATCTTGGCGATCTCCGCCATGCCGGTCTTCAGCGGGCGCCCCGGATAGTCCAGCAGGCGGCCGTTCTCGATAAACAGCGTCAGGTGCCATTGATCGTCGATGCCCTTCACCCAACCGATGCGATCGCCACGGCCGGTGAATTCATACGGCCGGACCGGCGCGAAGGTGATACCGGCGCGCTTTTCCACTTCGGCGCGGAAAACGTCCACCCCGACGCGCTCCAGCGTGTATTTGGTTTTGGCGTTCTTGCGATCGGTGCGGTTGCCCCAGTCGCGCTGCGTGGTCACCACCGCTTCCGCCACCGCCAGCGTATGCTCGAGCGGAATGTAGCCGAATTCGCTGGCCTGCCGCGCGTAGGTCTTCTTGTTGCCGTGTTCGATGGACAGCCCGCCGCCCACCAGCAGGTTGAAGCCTACCAGCTTGCCGTTTTCGGCGATCGCCACGAAGTTCATGTCGTTGGCGTGCAGATCGACGTCGTTCTGCGGCGGGATCACCACCGTGGTTTTGAATTTGCGCGGCAGGTAGGTCGGCCCCAGAATCGGCTCTTCGTCGGTGGTGGCCACCTTCTCCTGATCCAGCCACACCTCTGCGTAGGCGCGGGTGCGCGGCAGCAGGTGTTCGGAGATCTTCTTCGCCCACTCGTAGGCTTCCTGATGCAGCTCGGATTCCACCGGGTTGGAGGTGCACAGCACGTTGCGGTTGACGTCGTTGGCGGTCGCCAACGCGTCCAGCCCTAGGCGGTTCAGCAGCTGGTGCACCGGTTTGACGTTGCCTTTCAGAATGCCGTGAAACTGGAACGTCTGGCGGTTGGTGATGCGAATGCTGCCGTACAGCGTGCTCTCCTGCGCGAACTTGTCGATGCCCAGCCACTGCTGCGGGCTGATGATGCCGCCCGGCAGGCGGCAGCGCAGCATCATGGCGTGGCGCGGCTCCAGCTTCTGCTCGGCACGTTCGGCGCGAATGTCGCGGTCATCCTGCTGGTACATGCCGTGGAAACGGATCAGCAGGAAGTTGTCGCCGTTGAAGCCGCCGGTCAGGCCGTCGTTCAAATCTTCGGCGATGGTGCCGCGCAGGAAGTTGCTCTCCTTCTTCATGCGCTCCGCATCGGCCAGTTTGCCTTCGACTACCAAAGGCCCGGGGTGTTTATCACTCATCAGTAAACATCTCGCTGATAACGGCGCTCAAGGCGCAGCTCACTTAAAAATTCATCCGCCTGCTCGGTATCCATGCCACCGTGCTCGGCCACCAGTTCCAGTAATGTGTTTTCCACGTCTTTCGCCATGCGATTGGCATCGCCGCAGACGTAAATGTGCGCGCCTTCCTGAATCCAGCGCCACACTTCCGCGCCCTGTTCGCGCAGTTTGTCTTGTACGTATATTTTATGTTGCTGGTCGCGGGACCAGGCCAGATCGATGCGGGTCAGCAGGCCGTCTTTCACGTAGCGCTGCCATTCGACCTGATACAGGAAATCTTCGGTGAAGTGCGGGTTGCCGAAGAACAGCCAGTTTTTGCCGCCGGCGCCGTCGGCGTCGCGCTGCTGCATAAAGGCGCGGAACGGCGCGATGCCGGTGCCCGGGCCGATCATGATCACCGGCGTTTCCGGGTTGGCCGGCAGGCGGAAGTTGTCGTTGTGTTCGATAAACACCCGCACGTCGCCGTCTTCCTCCAGGCGATCCGCCAGGAAGCCGGAGGCGCCGCCGCTGCGGGCGCGCCCGTCGATGTCGTAACGCACCACGCCCACGGTGATGTGGACTTCGCTTTCGTTCTCCGCCTGCGAAGAGGCGATGGAGTACAGACGCGGCGTCAGCGGGCGCAGCAGGCCGACCAGCTGTTCGGCGCTCAGATCCGCCGGCGCCTGACGCACCATGTCGACGATCGGCGTGTTGTGCACGTACTGCTGCAGCGCGGCTTTATCCGCCAACAGGCCGATCAGCGTTTCATCGCGCGACAGCGCGGCGTATTTATCGACGATCGGCGTGGTGTTCTGCGTCAGCTCGAAATGGCTGCGCAGCGCCTGCGCCAGCGGCAGGGTTTGCCCTTCCACCTCGACCGGTTCGTCGCCTTTCAGCCACAACAGCTGCACCAGTTCGTCCACCAGCGCCGGATCGTTGTCGAACCATACGCCGAGCGCATCGCCCGGCTGATAGCGCAGGCCGGAGTCGCCCAGATCGATTTCGATATGGCGCACGTCTTTATCCGACGCGCGGCCGGTAATTTTCTGATTGACCGCAAGCTGGGCGGTAAGCGGTTGTTCCTTGCTGTACGGGCTGCTGTCGATCAGATCGACCGCGCCGCTGGCCAACACGCCCGGTGCGGCGCTTTCCGCCGGCGCGCGCGCCTTCAGCACCGACACCACCTGTTTGCGCCAGGCGGCGGCCAGTTCCAGGTACTCCACGTCGGCGTCTACGCGCTCCACCAGGCGCTCGGCGCCCAGCTCGGCCAGCTTGCCGTCGAAATCCTTACCAGACTGGCAGAAATTCTCATAAGAGGTGTCACCCAGCCCGAACACCGCAAAAGCGGTGTCATTCAGCTTCGGCGCCTTCTTCGAGAACAGGAATTTATGCAGCGCCACCGCTTCTTCCGCCGGCTCGCCTTCCCCCTGCGTAGAGGCGACGATCACCAGCAGGCGCTCTTGAGCTATCTGCTTGAACTTGTAGTCGCCGGCGCTGATCAGCGTGGCGCTCAGATTGGCGGCCAGCAGATCGTCGCGCAGCTGCTCCGCCAGGCGGCGCGCATTGCCGGTCTGCGAAGCGGAAATGATGGTGATGCCGGCGGCAGCCGCAGGGGCGACAGGCGCAATGGCCACGGCTCCGGGCTGTTGATTGACCATGCCCCAAAAATAGCCGGACAGCCACGCCAGCTGCGTCGGCGAATAGTCGCCGATCGTCGCCTGCAAGCGCGCCAGCTGCTCGGGCGTCAGCGGGAGCAAAGATGTTGGAGGAGCCTGAGTCGTCATTGCTGTACTTATTTCCTATACTTAGCGCCTTTCCTGCCAGGCGCGCGCCAGTGTCAGTCGCTGTCTCTTCGCTGCGTCGGGTGTGCGGAAAAGATCAGGAGAGTTTGTAAGGTTACCGAGCAGAATAGCAACGATTAAATAAGGGATAGCAATAAATCATAACCAAAATGACTAAGCTGTTTTTCCGGTAAGGGATAACGCTTAAACCGTTAAACAAAGTTTTTTATCCAGATGAAATTAAAGCGCTTTTTTTCATCGTTTTTTCACCGTTCAACATTTCGGCTCATTACCCCAGCCGATAGGTGCCGCAAACACCAAACAAAAAAAGTGTTAACCGGGCGCGGTTATCGCGGCGGTAGACCATAACGGTATAAATGGCAAGCAGACGCGCTTTCCGGTACTATGCGGCGGTTTTTGAGTCAATGAGGCCGTAATAATGGCAACCACGCTGTTTAAAGATTTTCAGTTTGAAGCCGCACACCGTTTGCCCCACGTGCCGGAGGGCCATAAGTGCGGCCGTCTGCATGGGCATTCGTTTATGGTGCGTCTGGAAGTGACCGGTGAAGTGGATCCCCACACCGGTTGGGTGATGGATTTCGCCGAGCTCAAGGCTGTGTTTTCCCCGATCTGGGAACGGCTGGATCACCATTATCTGAACGATATTCCAGGATTGGAAAATCCCACCAGCGAAGTGCTCGCCGCCTGGATTTGGCAGCAGCTCAAGCCCCAGTTGCCGGAACTGACTGCGGTGATGGTGAAAGAGACCTGTACTGCGGGATGCGTATATAAAGGTTAAAAGAAAGGGCGCCCAATGAACTGCACCCCAAATGTTGGACACATCTGACATTTGGAGGTGCAGTTCTATGAAGTTTTCGCTGCAAGACAAACTCAGTGCCGTCCGGCATTACCTTGCCGGGCTTGGCAGCCAGCGGCAAACCGCCAGAAAGTTCTCCGTCGCTCATGTCCAGTTGCGGCGCTGGATTGCCGCCTATCAACACCATGGCGAGTCGGGCCTGCAACCCGGACGTCGGCGACGCTACACGCCAGAGTTCAAGCTTGCCGCCGTCGAGTTTGCCCGTTCTAATCCGCTGTCGTTAGCGGACGTTGCCGCCAGATTCGACATTCCCTCCTACACGACGCTGGAGCACTGGGTTAAGCTTTATCAGGAGAAAGGGGCCGAAGCCCTCAACCTGGATAAGCGTGGTCACCACATGTCCCAACATCCCAAAACCCCCTATGCCGATAAATCGCCCGATGAACTGACGCCGGAAGAAATGCGGGAGGAAATCGCGTTCCTGCGTGCACAGAATGACTACATAAAAAAGTTGAGAGCCTTGATGCAAGAGAACGACGCCAGGGCGCGTCGGAAAGGGCAAAAATCATCACGGCATTAAGGCAGAAACACGGTCTGAATCTGTTGTTGCGGGTCAGCGTTTTGCCTCGCAGCACCTATTATTATTGCTGTAAAAACAGCACAGTGCCGGACAAATACCGGGAAGCCAAACAGCGTGTGGCGGCCATCTTCCACGCCCATAAAGGCCGTTACGGCTATCGCCGCGTGACCTGTGTTCTGCGAAATGAAGGGCACGGACTGAACCATAAAACTGTCCAAAAGCTGATGATGGCGCAGCAACTGAAGTCATTGGTTCGCAGCAAAAAGTATCGTTCTTATAAGGGGGATGTCGGTAAGGTGGCGCCCAACCTCCTGCAACGCGACTTTGTTGCTCAGCGTCCCAATCAAAAGTGGGTAACTGATGTGACGGAGTTCCGGGTAGGTGAAGACAAGCTGTACCTCTCACCGGTTCTTGACTTGTACAACGGTGAAATCATCGCGTATGAACTGGCGCGCAGGGCAGAGTTTACGCTGGTAAAAACCATGCTGGACAAGGCGCTGGGCAAACTGAAGCCAGACGAACAACCGGTGTTGCACAGTGACCAGGGCTGGCATTACCGGATGGCGGCTTACCAACATCAGTTACGGGAAAAAGGAATAAAACAGAGCATGTCTCGCAAAGGGAACTGCCTGGATAATGCAGTGATGGAGAACTTCTTCGGCCATCTGAAAGCGGAACTGTATTACTTACAACGCTTTGATAACGTAGAACACCTGGCAAAAGAAATAGAGAACTACATTGATTACTATAACCACAGCCGCCTCAGAGAGAAACTAAAAGGCCTGAGTCCGGTAGAGTATCGAACCCAGGCCATGAAGGCCGCCTGAATTTACATCGTCCAACTTCTGGGGGTCAGTTCA
>NZ_JAVHUX010000043.1:0-35682 GCF_030954545.1 Serratia sp. MF1(2023)
CTGAGCGTGAACATGAAACGACTGCTTGCCGAGGTCAATACCGATGAGCGTAACGTTTTGCATGATGATCCCCTTCAGAAAGAAAAACACCCTGCCAGCGTACCGCTCACAGGGTGGGGGTGACCATCTCATTAACCCGCCATAAGGCGGGGTCTGAGCAACGCCGAAAAATACTCAGCACAGGCGGCGAATTTGCCGGTCTTGCCAACCGGCGAACAGCAGCAAACCGCATAGCGCGCCGAGCAAGGCGCAGAACATGTCGGACTGGGTATCCCACGGGTCGCCCTGGGTGCCGAGAAACTCGTCGGCGCCCTGGCCCAGCGCCAGCGCCGCCCACCACTCGATCAGCTCGTAAACGGCGCTGATCGCCAGCGCGATGCAGCACACCACAAAGCCCAGCATCTTGCGGCCCTGCACATAGCCGCCGCGCTGCAGGATCTCGCGCGCCACCAGCGACGGCACCAATCCCTGGAAGAAATGCCCCAGTTTGTCGTACGGGTTGCGGCCAAGATCCAGCCACTGCTGCACCTCAAACCCCAGCGGCACGCGGGCGTAGCTGTACATGCCGCCGAAAATCAGGATCAGCGCATGAAATAAAATCAGCGTGTAGAGCAGCGGCGTCAGCGGATAGCGGCGATAA
This sequence comes from Serratia sp. MF1(2023), assembly GCF_030954545.1. Taxonomy (NCBI): domain Bacteria; kingdom Pseudomonadati; phylum Pseudomonadota; class Gammaproteobacteria; order Enterobacterales; family Yersiniaceae; genus Serratia; species Serratia sp. MF1(2023). The sequence goes on from NZ_JAVHUX010000043.1 coordinate 641, forward strand.
GTCAGCCACAGCAGCGGCAAAACTACCAATACCGGCGCCACCTCCATCAGCCAGGTGGTGCGATCGTAAGGGCGGATGCCGCTGTGGATCAGCGCGGCCAGCAGCAGCAGGGTGATAACGGACAATAACAGCGGGGTACGCGAGGCAGGCATAACCAACGTTCCTTCGGGTTAACGGATCAATACACTCTTTATACCGCAGATCCTTGGGCGAAAAAAAACAGGCGGAGCGTCGCCGCTTCGCCTGTTCGATGTGCGCGTACCCTGAGCGGGATTATTTCAGCGCTACGCGGATCACGTCGTCCGCCGCGGTGGCTTCTTTCTCGCGGCTGGAAGCCTGCTTGACGCTGACGTACAGCGTCTGACCGTCCGGCGACAGCGCCAGGCTGTTCGGGTGGGTCGGCGTCTTGATGGTGTTCAGCACCTTGTAGCTCTTGGCGTCGATTACGCTCACTTCGCCCGCCTGGCGATGGGTGACGTAAACTTCATTGCGCGCCGGGTTGAACAGCACCGCCAGCGATTCCGGTACGTCGATCTTGCTCAGGATGTTGCCGTTGCGGGTATCCACCACCAGCACCTGCGGCTGCTTGGAATCGGTGATGAACGCGCGATGGGTAGCGGTATCCAGGCTGATGTTCAGGAAGAAGTGCTCTTTGGACTCATCCAGCTTCTTGCGCGACAGCACCTTGTTGGATTGGGTGTCGATGGTCACCAGCTCGCCGTCGGCGTTGGTGACATACAGACGTTTGGCGGCGGCGTCCAGCGCCAGGCCGGTGCCGTATTTGCCGGTGTCGGTCACGGTGGCGCGCAGGGTCAGATCCTTGCCGTCCACCACCCACACCACGCTGGATTCACCCAGACCGGTGATGTAAAGGGTATCGCTGTCGGCATCCGCCACCAACTCACGCGGCGCCAGCGGCTTGACGGTCTCGGAGCGCTTGCGTGCGTCCAGCACCAGGCGGCCTTTCACGTCGCCGGTCTTGGCGTCGATGGCGGTCACCGAGTTATTGACGGTGTTGCCGAAGAACAGCGTGCCGGTCTTGGCGTTGACGGCGGCGCCGAACGGTTTGATGTCATTATGAATAATCTGGGTCACGTCCAGCGTGGTCGGATCCAGACGATAAACGATGCCGCCCTTGTCCAGCTTGCGGCTCTGCGACGTCGCCAGATAGAGCGCGTTCTCGCTCGGGCTGTAGGCCATTTCATAGGCGCCCTTGCCAACCGGCTTGCGCAGCACTTCCGGCGCGGTCTGCGCCAGCAACGAGTTGGAGAACAGCAGCGTGGACAGCAGCATCAGCGGAAATGCCGCACGTTTTCCCTTAGTTATCAAAGTATTCATCGTAATCTCCTTATATCCTTCATACTTACAGCTACATCGGCGTTGGCTGCGCTCGCTCGCCCCAGTCACTTACCGGAGTAAGCTCCTGGGGACTCACGTTCTTGCCACCTTGATGCAACTGCAATTATTTTGGATATGGCTCAAAAGAGCGGCGTTTTATGTCAAACCAGACGGCCGCCGCATTATCGTTATTAAAATCAGGCTTTCTCTTCGGAAAGCAGCGCCCACCAGCTGTCGATGGTCGGGTTGCGCGCCAGCGCGATAAAGTCGATATCGCCGCGGATCTTGCGCCAGCGGGTCGCCAGCTCCATGATGCGCACCGAATCCAGGCCGTAATCGATCAGGTTCTCATCGTTGCCCATGTCTTCGCTGTCTTCGTCAAGCAGCGGCAGGATCTGCTGACGCAGTGCATCGATGCTGGCGATACCGGCAGCCGGCAACAGAGACGCGGTGGTCACCACCCGGCCGCAGCGGCCGGCGGTGTAGCGCAGCGCCATCAGGTGTTCGTCGCGCGAGAAATCCGCCAGGCCGTCGGCCACCATGAACGGCTGGATATTGCGCATGAAGGCGTCGATGGCGGTGGTCAGGCAGCCGATGTGCGCATACACGCCGCAGATGATCAGCTGATCGCGGCCGGACTCCTGCAGGATCTCCTGCAGCGGCGAGCGGTGGAAGGCGCTGTAGCGCCATTTCACCAGCACCGTGTCGTCTTCGTCCGGCGCCAGCGCGGCGGTCACCGCCTGCTGCTCGGGGTGTTTGTTCAGGCCCGGCCCCCACATGTCGTTCAACAGCGCGCGGTCTTCATCGCTCTGCTGGTTCGGCTGCGCGGTATAGAACACCGGAATGCCCTGCTGTTTGCAGTAGCGGCGCAGGTTGGCGATGTTCTCCACCACCTGTTTAATCAGCGCGCTGTCTTCGCCCCAGAAATTGAGGAAATACTGCTGCATGTCGTGGATCAGCAGCGCGGCGCGCTGCGGTTCTACCTGCCAGGTGACTTTATTTTGCGGCAGTTCGTCCGCCGTCGGCAGCGCGTAGTCATTAAGTTTTGGAATGGCCATCGATTAATCTCCCTGAGCCTGAGTCTGTAGTTGCGCGTCGAGCTGCTGGCGCAGCCGTTTTTTGTCCACTTTGCCGACCGGGGTCAGCGGCAGGCTGTCCACCTGAATAAAGCGATCCGGCAGTTTGAAGTCCGCCACGCCCTGCTCGCGCAGGTGGCGGCGCAGCACCACCGGCTTCAGCGGCGCGTTGGCGATGATATAGGCGCAGCTCTTCTCCCCCATCAGCGCGTCCGGCATCGACACCAGCGCGGCGTTGATCACGTCCGGATGACGCAGCAGCAGGTTCTCGATCTCCTCGGCGGCGATCTTCTCTCCGCCGCGGTTGATCTGATCTTTCTGCCGCCCCTGCACGGTGATGTAGCCGTCTTCGCTGATACTGATCAGATCGCCGGAGCAGTAGAAACCGTCGGCGTCGAAGGCGTCGGCGTTGTGCGCCGGGCTTTGGTAGTAACCGCGGAAGGTATAAGGCCCGCGCGTCATCAACCGGCCGACCTCGCCCGCCGGCAATGGATTGCCGTCGTCATCCGCCACCCACACCTCGTCGTCCGGCGACATTGGCCGCCCTTGCGTCGTCAGGATGTGGCGTTCGTCGTCGTCCAGCCGGGTGTAGTTGACCAGCCCTTCCGCCATGCCGAACACCTGCTGCAGTTGGCAGCCGATTTCGTTCTGAATGCGCGCCGCCAACGTCTCGCCCAGCTTGGCGCCGCCCACCTGCAGCAGTTTCAGGCTGGCGAGCTGGGCATTGCCGCCCCACTCTTCGATCGCCTGCAGCCACAGCGTGACCGCCGGCGGCACCAGCGCCGTCACGTTGATTTGGTGCTGTTCGATCAGACGGAAGCACTGCCCGGCGTCCGGATCGGCGGCGAACACCACCAGCCCAGCGCCATAAAACACGCCCAGCACGCCCGGCGAACTCATCGGGTAGTTGTGCGCCACCGGCAGCGCGCACAGATAACGGGTCTGCGCGTCGAAACGGCAGATCTCCACGCTGCGGCGAATGCTGTAGTAGTAATCATTGTGGGTGCGCGGGATCAGCTTCGGCGTACCGGTGCTGCCGCCGGAAAGCTGGAAGAACGCCACCTGATCGGCCGCGGAAGGCTGCGCGACAAAACCGTCGCTCGCCTCGTCCAGCCAGGCGGCCAGCGCCAGCTCGCCCTCGGGCTGGCTGCGCAGCGCCACAACCCGCAGCGAAGGATGCGCATCGCGGAAGGCGTTCAGGAATTGATCGTCGGCAAACAGCGCGTGCTGGCGATCGGCGATCAGCAGCGCCGGTTTGATCTGCTCGGCATAGGCGTTCAGCTCGCTGCGCTGATGGCTGAACAGCGCGTTGACCGGCGCCACGCCAATTTTCAGCAGCGCGAAGAACACGATATAGAACTCCGCCACGTTGCCCAGCTGAACCAACGCGGTGTCGCCGGATTTCACGCCGCGGCGCAGCAGAGCGGCCGCCAGGCGATCGGAGCGCTGCTGCAGCTCGCGGTAGGTCAGGCTGCCCTGGGCGTCGATAATCGCCGGGGCGTCGTTGTTGGCCTGGCGGTCGAGGATCTCGGTCAGCGGCTTGTCAGTCCAGTAGCCGCGTTCGCGATAGCGGCTGGCGAACTCCGCCGGCCAGGGAGTAAAGGCAATGCTCATCTTGTCGTTATCCTTGATTCATACCAAAGGCACGCAGAATGGTGCTGAGTTTGGTGCCTGTTTCATGCCATTCAGATTCGGGTGAAGAGTCTTCCACAATGCCGGCGCCGGCGAACAGACGCACCCGGTTGCCGTCAACGGTGCCGCAGCGGATAGTCACTACCCACTCGCCGTTGCCTTCGTCATCGCACCAGCCGACGATGCCGCCAAACAGGCCGCGATCGAACGGCTCCAGCTTGCCGATCAGGGCGTGCGCCTGGGCCGTCGGCATGCCACACAGCGCCGGCGTCGGGTGCAACAGGCAGGCCAGCGACAGGGCATTTTCGTCTGGAGAGGCCGCCTCGCCGTCGATCGGCGTGGAGAGATGCCACAGCGTGGTGGTGGTCAACAATTCAGGGGTGTGCGGCACGTTCAGGTAGCGGCAGCGGCCGGCCAGCACGTCACGCATGCTTTCGGTGACGATGCGATGCTCGTGGCGATCTTTCGCCGAGGCCATCAGCCGCTCCCCCACTTCGCGATCGCGCTGCGGGTCGGCCTCGCGCCGGGCGGAACCGGCCAGCGGGTTGGAGTAGAAACGGCCGCCGTCCTGGCGCAGCAGCAGCTCCGGGCTGGCGCCCAACAGCGCGCCCTGCTCCAGCGGCACGTGGAAGTGGAAACCGTGCGGGTTTTGGGCGATCACGCGCGCCATCAGCGCATGGCGATCCACCGGCCGGCGCGTTTCGATCTCCAGCAGGCGCGACAAGACCACTTTATCCAGCTCACCGGCCTTCATCGCGTCAACGGCATCGCTGACCATGTTCATGAACGGCTGCGGCGGCGGCAGCTCCGTTATGCCAGCCAGCTCCGGCCCCTCTGCCGCCGGCTGAACGCCGGCCATAAAAGCGGCGCGATCGAACCAGCGGCTCTGCTGCGGAATAAACAGCGCCGAAGGCTGCCGGGTATCGAACGGGATAGCGCCGCACAGCAGCGGATTTTTGATACCGGCCTGACGGGCCTCGGCAAACGCCTGCCGCACGCTGCGCTGGAACTCGCCGTTCAGATCGGCGCCGTCCGCGGCCGGCAGGCGAATGCGGCTGAAACATCCGGTGGTGGTCAAGCTGCGGAAAGGGGAGGTAAAGAAGAAGCCCGACGCCGGAGAAAAATCAGCGGCGAACCGGTGTTCTTCGCGCTCCTGCATTTCCTTTCGATTGATGTCGTTCACGGCAGTATCCATCGCTTCGCCCTCAGATTTTGAAGTGATAACCAATATAATAATGATTATCATTTGAGTTAATTCCGCGCTAAATTACTCGCCGATATTTGCCATGTCAATAAACGTAAGCACTTCTTTCATTTCAAAATCATGACATAAACGCTGTGGGTTTTACGCATGCCGATGATAAGCATTGCTATTTGATCCCACAGCATTGTCTTAACGCGTTCGACTACTTTTCTGTGGCGGGCTGCGGCTCCGGTTTGTGCAGCGTCACCTGGCGCAAACCGGTCATGGCGAACAGCAACAGGATGCCGAGCAGCGCCGCGCCGAAGCCGAAACCGCTGGCGCTCATCGCCGGCAGCATAAAGGCGCCCATCGCCCCCAGCAGCAACGCGCCCAGCGCATCGCCCACCACGTTTTGCGCCGTCCACAGGCCGTTGATGCGGCCGAGGAAGTTGTCCGGCGTCAGGCTCTGGATCAGGCCGTATTGCAGCAGCGAGTTCAGCGCGCTCAGGTAGCCGAACGCCACCAGGCACAGCAACGCCAGGCTGTACCACGGCATCAGGCCGAACAGGCCAATGGCGGCGAACGCCGCGATCGCCGTCAGCAGCATCACCCAACCGGGGCGCGCCACGTGCGCCACGCGACCGCTGGTGAACGCGCCGATGGCGGCGCCGAGCGGCACGGCGGCGTACATATAGCCGAGGTGGGCGGCGTCGATGTGCCAACCTTCCGCCATCGCCGGGTACAGCACGCGCACCGCGCTGGCCATGGTCAGCAGCGCGCCGATCAGCGCCACCATGCCGATCACCTTGTTCTGGAACAGGAAGGCGAAACCGCCCGCCAGCGCGCGCAGCGGGTGTTCCCGCGGCTGCGGCGGCGGCATCAGCTGCGGCAGGCTCAGCAGCGGCAGTAGCGTCAGCAGGGTGCCGAACGCCGCCAGGCCGTAGTTCCAGGCAATGCCCATATGGGCGATCACCAGGCCGCCGATCGCCGGAGAAAGGATCGAGCCGAAGCGCACCGTCAGCATGCTGATGGCGCCCGCCTGCACGATGTTTTCGCGGCCCACCAGCGCCGGCGTGGCCGCCAGCAGCGCCGTCACCCCCACCGCGCCGAAGAAGCCGTCCCACACCGCCAGCAGATAAATGGCCGCCAGCGAAGGCGACGGCAACAGGGCGTTGAGGCACAGGCCGACGAAGCCGATGCCGCAGGTAGAGCGCGCGAACAGGATCAGTCGGCGCCGCTCATAGCGATCGGCCAATACGCCCCCCATCAGCAGCCCGGCGAACATGCCGCCGCCGGCCAGCGTCACCGCCAGCCCGACCTGCAGGGTGGAACCGGTCAACGCCTGGATCTGCACCGGGATGGCGATCGCCATCAGCCCCAGCGCCACAATGGAAATAAAGCGCGCGCAGAATACCGCGCGGAAAGCCCGGTTGGTTTTCAGCAGGCTAAAATCAAGCAGGATGGAGGGTTTGCTACTCATCGGTTTTTCACCACATCGTTAAACGGGGATTCTGCAGTTGCGGGGCGCTATGCTAGCACAGATGGCGAAATCAATAATGATAATAAAACTCATTGATATTCAACCGTGAGCAACCGCAAGAAACGCCGCCACACGCGGGGTCATCCCCGTGCCTGGCGGCGAGATGACGGACGCGATTACAGCGTGCGCAAGATCCGGTTCAGCAGCGGCCCCAGCACTTTGAACGACGCCGGCGAAACGATATCGACATGCGCACAGTCCAGCTCGTGCGCCTGCAGCGCATCGACGTACTGCGACCAGGTTTGCTGCACGTCCATCCCTTCCTGCAGCGTGCGTTTGGCGACGAACAGCGTCGCCTGGCCGTGGAAACGAGCAGTACGCGTGTGCGACAACAACCGCACCGAGTCAGCGTAGTTGGCTTCGATGTTGTCGAACATCGCGGTGCGCGTCTCGCCCAGCGCCGGATCGAGCGTATCCTGCGACACCGCCAGGAACTGCTCGCGCTCGCGCTGCACTTCCTTCAACACGTTGTCGTCCAGCATCACGTCCCAGTTTTGGGTCTCCGGCGGATAGGTATCCAGCAGGCCGAGGAACGCCACCTGCTCGCCGCGCGCCTGCAGCCGGGCGGCGATGCCCTGCGCCAGCGTGCCGCCCAGCGAGTAGCCGATGAAGTGGTACGGCCCGTGCGGCTGTACCTGCAACACCGTCTGCAGGTGGGCATCCACCACCTGATCCATATCTTCGCTCAGCGCCAGCGGGCCGTCCGGCCGCGGCGACTGGATACCGACCAGCGACCAGTGCTGATCGAGATAGCGCGGCAATACGCTGAACTGCCACGAGAAACCGGACGCCGGGTGCAGACAGAACAGCGTCGGCCCCTCGGTGACGCGCAGCGGCAATACGCTGTCGAATCCGCTGCGATCGGCCTCTTCCTGCGTGCGATCTTCCGCCAGCAAGGCCGCCAACTGCTCAACACGCGACGCCACCATCACCTGGCCGACGGACACCGCCTTGCCCAGATCGCGGCGCAGCTCTGCCGCCAGCCGCATCGCCAGCAGCGAATGGCCGCCGAGCGCGAAGAAATCGTCGTCGGCGAACACCTGCTCGCGCTGCAGCAAGCGGGCGAACACCGCCGCGATCTCGCTTTCCAGCCCGGCCTGCGGCGGCCGTCCTGCCTTGCGTTCACCGCCCTGCGGCTGCGGCAAGGCCTTGCGATCCAGCTTGCCGTTGGCGCTCAACGGCAAGTCGCTCATTTCCACCAGCGCCACCGGCACCATGTGCGGCGGCAGCCGGTCGGCCAGCGCCGCGCGCAGGGCTTCCGCATCCCAGCTCGCGCCAGGCTGCATCACCAGATAGCCCACCAACTGGCGCGCATCGCCGCCAGCGTCCACCGGCGTGCCCTGCAGCACCAGCGCGTGCGTCACCGCCTGGCGCACGCCCGGCAGCGACAGCAAGGCGTGGTCGATTTCGCTCAGCTCGATACGCTGCCCGCGGATCTTCAGCTGATCGTCGCTGCGGCCCAAATATTCCACCGCGCCGTCCGGCAGCCAGCGCGCCACGTCGCCGGTGCGGTACATGCGCCCGCCCTCGCCGAACGGATCGGCGACAAAGCGGCTGGCGGTCAGATCCGGCCGGCCAAGGTAGCCGTGCGCCAGCTGCACGCCGGTCAGATACAGATCGCCCGCTACGCCCGGCGGCACCGGCCGCAGGCGCGCGTCAAGAATGCGCAGCCCGGTGTTCCATACCGGCAGGCCGATCGGCACGTTGGCGCCGGTCACCTTTGCCAGCGCGTCGCCGTAGGCCGGATGCCAGGTCACGTCCACCGCCGCTTCTGTCGGGCCGTAGAGGTTGTGCAACGGCACCGCCGTGCGGCTTTGCCACAGGCGGCACAGCTCCGCCGGCAGCGCTTCGCCGCTGCAGAACACCTGGCGCAGCGCGGCGCAGCTCGCCACCGCCGCGTCGTCGTCCAGGGCGGCCACAAAAGCCGCCAGCATCGACGGCACGAAGTGCAGCGTGGTAATGCGGTGCTGCGCGATCAGCTGTTGCAGCTGCTGCGGATCGCGATGCGCCTCCGGCGGCGCCATCACCAGCCGGGCACCGACCATCAGCGGCCAGAAGAATTCCCATACCGAGACGTCGAAACTGCACGGCGTTTTCTGCAGCACCGCATCGTCCGCCCCCAGCGGATACTGGTGCTGCATCCACAGCAAGCGGTTGACGATCGCCTGATGGCCGACCAGCACGCCTTTCGGGCGCCCGGTGGAGCCGGAGGTAAAGATAATATAGGCCGCATGGTTCGGCGTCGGACCCGCGATCGCCACCCCGGCGGCGTGATCGGCCGGCAGCGGCGCGTCATACAGCAAAATTTCGCCCTTGTCGGCGAACCGCGCCTGCTGCGCCGGGTTGGTGATGACCAGCCGGGGCGCGGCGTCTTCCAGCATCATCGCCAGCCGCTCGTCCGGATAACCGGTGTCCAACGGCAGATAGGCGGCGCCTGCTTCCACGATCGCCATCAACGCCAGCGACAGGAACACCGAACGCGGCAGCGCCACCGCCACGATGTCGCCCGGCCGCACGCCCTGCGCAACCAGCTCGCGCGCCAGCGCCATGACCTGCTCGCGCGTTTCGCGGTAGGTGAAATTGAAATGCGCATCCGCCAGCGCCGGCGCGTCCGGCGTGGTTTGCGCCTGCTGCGCCAGCAGCTGGCTCAGCGTGGTCGCCGGCACCGGGTGCGCCGTGTCGTTGACCCGCGCCAGCAGCGCATGATCGTCGGCGGTCAGCATATCGGCTTCGCCGATCGGCAACGTTGCCTGCGCGGCGAACTGCGCCAGCAGCAGCGGCAGCCGCTGCAGGTACGCCTGCAGTTCCTGGCGACCGTAACGCTCGGCGTTGGCCAGCAGCTCCACCTTCAACTGATGGTGTTCGTCGATAAACAGCGCAATCTCCAGATCGCGCACCGGCCCGGAGGCCAGATCGTGAGTGATGCCTTCGATACCGGCGAAATCCAGCTGGTAATCGAACATTTTGAAGTTGAAGACCGTGCCGTACAGCGGTTCGCCGTCGCCGATGCGCCCCAGATCGCGCTGCACCTGCTCGGCGTCGTAGCGCTGATGGCGGCGCACCGTTTTCAGCTCGCGGCTGATGCGGGCGGCGGCCTCATACAGCGTGGCCTGCGGCTCGAGATGCATCTCCATCGGCAGCACGTTGATCACCGGCCCGGCGGCGCACAGGGCGGCCGATCCGGTACGGCGCATGAAGATAAAACCGGCGCTGAAACTCGGTTGGCCGCTCAGGCGCGATACCCACAGCGCCACCAGCGCCACCGCCATATCGGCGGCGTTCAGCTTCTGCTGCGCGCCGCATTGTACCAGTTCGGCGAAGGCCTGCGGATCGCAGCGCTGTTCCAATCGATGGATGCGCGGCGTGGGGGTTTGCCCGGCCAGCGGCTGTGGGCAGAGCGTGGCCGGCGGCGGCAACTGCCGCGCTTTTTCGAGCCAGAAATCGGCGTCGCGCTGCCAGGCCGGCGCCTCCCGGTAAGCCTGGTATTCCGCCACCACGTCGCTGAACGCCGTGAAAGGCGTCGGTTCCAGCGCGTCGCCGCGGCAAAGATGGGTGTAAATCGCCGCCACGCGGCGAGCGATGGCGGTGAAGCTGAAACCGTCCACCAGCAGATGGTGATAGCGCTGATACCAGAACCAGCGGTTATCCGCCAGGCGCATCACCACATGGCGATACAGCGGTGCGCCGCTGCCGGCGCGCAGATCGCTCGCCAGATCGATGTCCATCAGCGCGCGCGCGGCGGCTTCGGGATCCGGCGACGTCGTCAGATCGACAAGTTCCGGCTCGTGCACCGCCAGCGCGTCATCCAGCCATTGCACCGGCACGCCGTCGCGTTCCGCAAAACGCAGGCGCAGCATGTCCACCTCGCCCAGGCCCTGGATGATGGCCTGCAGCAGAGGCTCCACGGCAATGGGGCCGTTGAGTTCGATGGCGTGGGCCACCGCGTAGGCATTGCGATGCGGGGAGATTTGATCGGCGACCCAGATGCCGGGTTGCGCCGCGACCAGCGGCCATTCGCCCGCAAGCGCCGGGCCGCTGAGAGAGTTAGGGGTGTGTGACACTGCTTATTGCTCCCGTGATTACCTGGCGCCGGTCACGCCTTGCTTGCTGCGACCGGCAGAATGTCTTGCCAATGCTGTTCCAGCCACTCGGTGCACGCGGTGCGCGCCGCCGGGCCGAAGACGATCGTCCAATCGGACGGAATGGCGCGGAAATCCGGCCACAAACTGTATTGTTGTTGTACGTTGCGCAGCACCAGGCTGCGCTGCTGTTGATCATCGAACGGATTCAGGCTTTCCATCATGTGCTCCTCGTGCCGTCGCCGATGCCGGATAAGCGGTGGCGAAAGCGGAGGCCCAGACCGCCTGCAGCCCGTCGGTCAGGCCGCTGCGCCAGCACAGCGCGTCGTGCCCGCCTTCCACCACCCGATAGTGCACCCGATGGCCGGCGTCGCTCAGGCGCGCCGCCATTTCGCCGCTGACCCGGTGCACCAGCTTTTCCTGCGAACCGGCTTCCATAAATACCTTCAGCGCGCCGTGGTTGCCCAGGCCGTGTCGTTCCACCTGCTGCATCAGCCAGCAGGCATCGTCGGGAATGCTCGGCAGCTGCAGCATGTCGCGCCGCGGCCACCAGTAGGAACCGGACTGGGTAATTACCGCGCCGAAGCGCTGCGGCCAGCGCAGCCCGGCGTACAGAGAGGCCAGGCCGCCAAAGCTTTGCCCCGCCACCACCGTATCGGCCGGTTGGTCGCTGTGCGGCGCCCAGTCGGCCAGCTGCGGCATCAGTTCTTCCTGCACCGCCAGCCAGAAATCGTCCTTGCAGGTTAATTCTCGCGCCCGGTGCGGCAGATCGATGATGTCGATCAACACATACACCGCTTCCGGCAACGCCCCCTCGCGGGTCAGCTGCATCAGCGGCTCCCAGACCGGCATCTGCTTCGCCCAGAACTGACCGTCGAGCAGGATTGCCAACGGACGCTCGGCCGGCTTGCTGTCGCCGGTGGTGTAGATCCAAACGTCGCGGCTGTTGCCCAGGCGCTCGCTCTGCCAGGTATGGCGCTGCAAACGCGCCGGCAGCGGCGGCGTGCAGCGCCCGCTGGCGATCTCATACTCGTCGAACGAACGCCATACCGGCTGCGGCGGCGCATCCGGCATGTGCAGGCCGGAGACGCTGTGGCCGCTGGCGCTTTGCCAGGAGCGATACGGGTTGAGCAGATCGGGGGTGGCGCTGGCGAACACCTGGTGCCACCAGTGGCGCAGGTTGTGCATGTTGGCGTGCGCATCGTCGCCGCTGAACGCCGGCGGCCGCTCGTCAAAGCAGGGAATAAAGCAGTAGCTGCCGCGCCAGGCGCCGCTCAGCTCGGTCTGCCAGTACCACACGTCGGTGCCGGCCAGACGCTGCAGGCTTTGCGGCGGATTCGGCTGGTGATGGTCGGTCAGGCAGTTGATGTTGATCCACACGCGGCGGTAGGCGGAGGTCAATTCGCATCCCTGAGGATCGCGCCAGAAAAAGGTGGTTCGCCAGCGGCCATTACCCGCCGGTTCTACCCATGGCGTACCGCGCCGTGCCACCGTCAACCACCATCCTGGACTGCCCGCATTGCTGCTGGCCAATAATCTGCTGCTTTCTGACTGTAGTTCTGTATTCACAACGCCTACCCATTTTGTAGTTGGCGGCACCGGGAACGTCGACTTTTCCCTATCGCCGGCCACCGCCCGAACGCACTGTACGCCAAATACTATTGATAATAATTTGCATTTGCAATAGTGTGTAAGGCTTGGAGATCGTGCTGGTATTGCGCGCAACGGACAGGGATCGGGGATATATCAATGGCATCCCTTGCCGCAGCCGATTTTCTATTTCCGACTACACAAAAACTACAACCGCCCTTCCCCCCGTTCGGCGAGGGATGGCAGCAAGGTAGGACACTCAGATGAAAAGCAAGCTATCACGTTATTCTTTAGCCACTCTTATCGGCTTGGGATTGGGCGCGTCCGCGTTCGCCAACGCCGCGCAGCAGACCGACACCCCCACCACGGAAGAAAACAGCGGCGCCGCGGATAAAAAGCCGCGCGGCGAAGACACCATCGTCGTGACCGCCGCCCGGCAGAACCTGCAGGCGCCTGGGGTGTCCACCATCACCGCCGATGAGATCAAGAAACGCCCGCCGGCGCGCGACATCAGCGAACTGATCCGCACCATGCCCGGGGTTAACCTGACCGGCAACTCCACCAGCGGCCAGCGCGGCAACAACCGCCAGATCGATATCCGCGGCATGGGCCCGGAAAACACCCTGATTCTGATCGACGGCAAACCGGCCTCCAGCCGCAACTCGGTGCGTCAGGGCTGGCGCGGCGAGCGCGACTCGCGCGGCGATACCGCCTGGGTGCCGCCGGAAATGATCGAGCGCATCGAAGTGCTGCGCGGCCCTGCCGCGGCGCGCTACGGCAACGGCGCCGCGGGCGGCGTGGTCAACATCATCACCAAGAAGGCCGGCGATGCGCTGCACGGCTCGCTGAACGGCTACTTCAACGTGCCGCAACACAAGCAGGAAGGCGCCACCAAACGCACCGACTTCAGCCTGTCCGGCCCCCTGAGCGATTCCCTGAGCTTCCGCCTGTTCGGCGGCTACAGCAAAACGCAGGCCGACGCCTGGGACATTAACGAATCGCATAAGTCCGAACGCGTCGGCGCCTACGCCAACAGCGTCCCCGCCGGGCGCGAAGGGGTGGTCGATAAAAATATCGACGCCTTGCTGCACTGGGACTTCGCCCATCTGCAGTCGCTGGAGTTCGAGTACGCTTACGGCCGCCAGGGCAACCTGTACGCCGGCGATACCCAGAACACCAACACCAACGCCCTGGTGCAGAGCAACTACGGCGAAGAGACCAACCGCATCTACCGTGAAACCTTCGGCCTGACCCACCGCGGCGCCTGGGACAACGGCGTGAGCACCAACAACTACGTGCAGTTTGAGCGCACCCGCAACACCCGCCTGAACGAAGGGCTGGCCGGCGGTACCGAAGGCATCTTCGACACCAAAAACACCGGCTTCGGCACCACCAAGCTGGACGACTTCCTGGCGCACAGCGAAGTCAGCGTGCCGTTCGAACTGGGCGTCGCCCAGACCGCCACGCTGGGCACCGAGTGGACCCAGCAGCGGATGAAAGACGGCACGTCCACCAGCCAAACGCTGATGGGCGGCACCATTCCCGGCATGACTACCGGTACGCGCAGCCCTTATGCTTCCGCGCATATCTTCTCGCTGTTCGCCGAAGACAACATTGAACTGACCGACACCACCATGCTGACGCCGGGCCTGCGCTACGATCTGCATTCGGAATCCGGCAATAACTGGAGCCCGGCGCTGAACCTGTCGCAGGAACTGGGCGACTACTTCACGCTGAAGATGGGCATCGCGCGTTCCTACAAAGCGCCGACGCTGTTCCAGACCAACGGCAACTATCTGCTGTACAGCAAAGGCCAGGGATGTGCCGGCAGCGATACCAAAAACGGCTGCTACCTGCTGGGCAACGACGATCTGAAGGCGGAGACCAGCGTCAACAAAGAGATCGGGCTGGAATTCCATAACGAAGGCTGGCTGGCCGGCGTGACCTACTTCCGCAACGATTACCACAACAAGATTGAGGCGGGTAACTCTCGCATCGCCACCAGCAGCACCGGCACGGCGGTCTATCAGTGGGAAAACGTGCCGAAAGCGGTGGTGCAAGGGCTGGAAGGCTCGCTGAACGTGCCGGTCAGCGAGACCGTCACCTGGAGCAACAACGCCACCTACATGATCGAGAACAAGAACAAGACCACCGGCGATTACCTGTCGGTGATCCCGAAGTTCACCGTCAACTCGACCCTCAGCTGGCAGGCCACGCAGGATCTGTCGATGCAGTCCACCCTGACCTGGTACGGCCGTCAGAAGCCGAAGAAGTACAACTACCAGGGTAAACCGGCCACCGGCGGCGAAACCCGCGAGGTCAGCCCTTATGCCGTCGTCGGCGCCAGCGCGACCTATGACCTGACCAAAAACGTCAGCCTCACCGCCGGCATCGATAACCTGTTCGACAAACGCCAGTTCCGCGCCGGCAACGCGCAGAACGTGGGCGATCCGAACACCGGCGCGATCAACATCGCCGGTGCAGGCGCGGCCACCTACAACGAACCGGGCCGCACCTACTACATGAGCATCAACACCCACTTCTGATGACATGACCCAATGACAAAGGGGCGCCGCGGCGCCCCTTTTTTATATTTATATTCAGTTAGTTGGTGTGCAGCTGAATACGCACCACGCTTTCCGGCTTGCCGGCCTTGGTGGAAGCGCCGTCGTTTTTCACCGTCACGAACAGCGCGTCGCCTTTCGGATCCAACGCCAGACTATTAGGGTGCGGCGGCAGGTCTACGGTTTGCAGGCGCTTGAGCGTCTTGGCGTCGAACACCGTCAGCGTCCCGGCGCCGTGATCCACGCGTACGCCTTTGCGGTTGGCGACGTACAGCCGCTGGCTGCGCTCGTCGAGCAGCAGGCCGATCGGCACCTCATCCGTCAGTTCGCTGGCCAGCACCTTGCCGCTGTCCGCATCCAGCGCGAATACCCGGTGGCCGCTGCTGCGCTTCACGTAGTCGTGCCCCAGATGATGATTGCGGTAGTTATCGCGATCGATACCCTGATCGACACCCAGCAGACGATTGCTCGCCGGATCATACACCAGATTCAGCAGCTGATCGGCCTGCACTTCGTGGGTGGCGGTGATCGCCAGCGTGTCGGCGTTCAGGGTGATCACCTGCCCCTGCATGTTGGAGACGAATACCCGGCGGCCCTTCTCATCCAATGTGATACCCACCGCGTTGTAGCCGAAGCCCGGGATCACTTTCTCCAGCTTGCCGGCCTTGGTATCGACCACGTACAGCACGCTGTCGACGCCGAAGCCCAGCCCCGGCAGGAACAAGCGGCCGCTTTGCGCGTCATACTTGATCTCGCGAATGCGGTACAGGTAGTCCTCGGTGATTTTGAACTTCTTCAACTCCGCCAGCAGGAAGTCCAGGCGCTTGCCGCTGATGCCCGCCTGCTTGTAGGCCTGCTCCAGCACCGCTTTGTCCAGCAGCTTGATGCTGCCCAGCGCGTGGTTGGTGGTGGTGTCCACCACCCCGACTTCGCCGTTGAATCCCTGAGTCAGGTACAGGCGATTGCCCGCATCGTTCAGCGCCACGCCGAAGCCTTTCACCTGCAGCGGGATCTCCGCCTTGATCGCCAGGGTGTTGGGATCCAGCCGCAGCACGCGGGAGCGCGCCTCTTCCTTCCAGTCCGGCGCGCTGACGAACAGCGCCTGTTGCGAGGTGCTGTAGGCCATCTCCACCACCGCCGACGACAGCGCCTCGCGCTTGATGTCCTGCGGTTTGATGCCGGCATCGTCGGCCTGCGCAGCGCCGGCGACCACCAGAGAGGCCGCCACCAGCAGCGACAGTAACGCGCGCGGGGTTGCTAGGGTTCCAGACATCCTTTTATCTCCTTGAAAATCATGCTTTCGGTTAGAGTGAAACAACGTCATGCCTGCGGCCCGGGCGGCAGCGCCGCCAGAGCGATATCGCCAGCGATGTGCTGCGCAAACTGGGTAAAGACGTGCTGAACGCCGTCGGCGATCAGATTGGCCTGCTCCCGGCTGTAGTGATCCTGGCGATAGGTCATCATCACCCGCAGGGATTTCGCCCCGGCCAGATCGTCTTCCATCACCTCAAACTGCAGGCCAAGCAGCGACTCGGCTTTTTCCGGCTCCACCTGGCGGTAGGCGATCGCGCTGCCGTCCTGCAGCCGGAACTCGCCGTTCAGCTTGATGCGGCTGTGGATCTGGATAAACACTTCGAACATGTGGTTCTTGCGGTCGGCGTCCACGCCGAACAGCCCTTCCTCCACCAGATCGATTGGAATATCGGTGTACGGCAGCGAGCCGTTGATGGTGTTTTTCACCTGGCTGACCAACCCGGCCACCGTCAGCCCCTCGTCGAAGCGCACGCGGTGCACCACCACGGTGGTGAAGTAGCCGACGGTATCGAAGAACTCGGCGTCGTTACGGCCGGAGGTCGAGGTGCCCACCAACAGATCCGCCGGGCCGCCAAGCAGGCGCAGCGCCGAGGTAATCCCGGCATACACCACGTTGAACAGCGAAGCGTTGTTGCGGCGGGCGAGCTGATACAGGCCTTCCGCCACGGCGGGATCGACCTCGAACTCCAGCCAGCCGCCGTTGACGTCTGCCGGTGCCGGCACTGCCGGGTGGGTGGATGGCTCTTGCCGGAAGATCGGCTGGCCGACCGGCGCGCCGCGCAGCGCATCGAGCCAGTAGTCCAGATGTTGCTGCTGCACCCCGGAGGCCCGCTGCTGCCGGGCGAAGGCGTGGAACTGCGGCGGCTGCCCGCTCCACTGCGGCGCCTGGCCGACGACGCGATGGCGGTAGGCGACGCCCAATTCATCCATCATCAGGTTGAGCGACCATTCATCCAGCACCACATGGTGGAACAGCAGCGACAGCAGCTGCTGACCGTTGTCCGCATCGCGCAGCAGCGTGACGCGCAGCGGCAGCTCGGCGGCCAGATCGAACCGGTGCTGGCCGGCGTCGGCCAACAGGGCGGCGGCGTTGCCCGCCGGCGTCTCGTGGGAGAAGCGGAACCACTGGTACTCCGGCAGCTCGGCGGCCGGCACCACCACCTGCACCACCTCGCCCTGCTGCTCGACGAAGCGTGAACGCAGCACGGTATGGCGAGTCATGACGTCGATAAACGCCTGACGCAGCGCCGTTTCATCCACCGCATCGAAGAAGCGCAGAGAGAACGGCAGGTTGAAAATCTCGTCATGGCCGAAGGCTTCATACACCTTCCACAGCGATTCCTGCGCCAGCGACAGCGGTGCCTGCGCCCGATCATGATCGTCGGCGGTGGCCACCGCGGCATTCGGCTGCGCAACGTTCAGGCGTTTGGCATATCCCGCCAAACCGCGCGCCGTCGGATGGCTGAACAGGTCGTTAATGTTGATTTCGATCTGATGCAGGCTCAGCAAACGGCCGATCACCCGGGTGGCCACCAGCGAATGGCCGCCGCGATCGAAGAAGTCTTCATCCAGGGTCATTTCCGGCGCCACCAGCGCCTCACGGAACTCCTGCAAAATCAGCGGTGCAACGCTTTCGTCCGCGTCGCCGTTCGCCGCCGGCGCGGCCATCGCCGGGGAAACGGACTCAGCCGCCGGCAATGCGACGGCACTCCGCTGCCCGGCCAGGAAGGCGCTGAACTGCTCCAGCAGGAAAGGCGCCACATGCGGAGACAGGCGCGGATCGGTGACCAGCTCGAGCGTCAGCGCTTCCGCCTCCGGCAACCCCAGCAGCAGCGCCAGCTCAAACGGCGTATGCAGCGGCGGCAGCAACAGGCGTTCGGCATGAACGCCTTCCAGCCGCCACTCTGCGGCCAGATCGTCGCGCCAGGCCACCAGCAGCTGCGCCCGTTGCGGATCAGGCTGTTCAGCCACGGTTTGCGCCAGCAGCCGCTGCCCGGCGTCGCCCTCGCCATGCTGCACGGTCAGGCGCATCAGCGGCGGCGCCGTCAGGCCCAGCTCCAGGCCGACGCACTCCGCCGTATCCGCCGCCGGCACGCACAGCTGCACCGCTTGGCCGCCGGCCTGCGCGGCGACGAACTCGGCAAACCGCGCCGCCACCGCCGCCAGCAGCGCCCGCGGCGTGTCGTTGGCGGGCAACAGCGAGCGCGCAATGCGCGTGACCACGCGCGCGCCCACCGGCGGTAAGGCTTCAGCGCGCTGCGCCGGGCTGCGATAATCTTGCAGTGAGACCGCCTGGCGCACCCACGGCAGCTGCGGCTCCGGAGTTTCCGCCAGCTCGACCGGCTCCGCCGCGAAAGGCAGAGGCATCGCGTCCCCGTTATAACGGGCGGACAGCATCGCCGGCAGATGACGCCACGGCAGCGTTTCCGCCAGGATGTCATGCAAGACCACGCCCAAAATCACGTTATCGCCCGGCGTGAGCAACAGCAGGCAGCGCAGCGGCGCTTCGCTTTCCAGTACAAACGGCGTTGCCTGCGCTTGCAGCAGGCGACAAATGGCCTGTTGTTCGTCCCCCACCTGACGAAGGCTCAACGGCAACGGCGCCGAGCCGGCGGGGCGTTTCACCAGGCCGTTTTCGTCATCAAAAACGTAGCGCACGTCCACGCCCGGCGTTTCCCGCACCAGCGCCTGCAGCGCCGCCGTCAATTGGGCGATATCCACATCCCCCGTCAAACGCCAGGCCAACGCCCGCTGCCCGCGTGCGTCACCCTGCTGCAGATGGGCAAACCATGCCCGTTCTTCGGCTTCGCTTACCGGCCGCTCGCCGCTCGCCGACGCCGCGCCCAGCGCCTGAAACGCGCTCTCCAGCCGCTGGGCCTCTTCATCGCTCAGAATGCTGTCAAAATCACCGATCACTGCGTTATCTCCTCTGCCCGGCCGTGCCGGGATAGCGCATAAAACGGGGGACATTCGTCCCCCGTCATCGCGATAGCGTTAGAAATTCAGCTCAACCGCCGCGCCGACCAGGCGGCCTCGCTGCAGGGTCGCCGTGTAGATGTCATTACTTCTGACCATCTCGCGGCGGTCGGAATCAAACAGGTTTTTCGCATACAGCGTGGCGCGGCCGTAGTCGAAGGTGTAAGCCAGCTGGGCGTTGGCCGTCCAATAGGAGCCGATA
Organism: Serratia sp. MF1(2023); assembly: GCF_030954545.1. Lineage (NCBI taxonomy): Bacteria > Pseudomonadati > Pseudomonadota > Gammaproteobacteria > Enterobacterales > Yersiniaceae > Serratia > Serratia sp. MF1(2023). Next base: position 20,135 of record NZ_JAVHUX010000043.1, read on the forward strand.
CGCCCGCGCGAATCGTTGTCATACGCCGAGTAATAGGAGTCCGAGAACGCCACGTTGCTGCTCAGCTCCCACCCTTTCAGGAACTGATATTTGGCGCCCATATTGGCGGTGTAAGCCGGTGCGCGCGCCAGCTCATGCCCTTCCACGCCGCTGCCCGAGAATTTCTTGATGTCGGTTTTCAGCAGGCCGAGGTTGCCGAACAGCTCAAAGTCCCAACGCGGCTGCCAGGTGGCGCCGATTTCCGCGCCGTAGGTTTCCACCTTGTCGGCGTTGCGGATCACGCTGGAGTTCTCACCCAACGAGTACGGCAGCTGCATGTCTTTGTAATCGTTGTAGAAGATGTTACCCGTCAGCACCACGTTGGCGTCTTTCAGGTGATGGCGGGTGTACAGCTCATAGTTCCACACATACTCGGAACCGTAGGTATAGCTGACCACCGGCGTGCCGATCGTGATGCCGCCGCCGCCGGCGTTATAGCCGCGCGCGATCTTGGCGCCGTAGGTTTGGGTATCCGTCGGTTTCCAGGCCACGTCCAGCTTCGGCAGGAACACGGTGTAGGTTTCATCGAAGTCGATACGTACCGCCTGACTGCCGCCGTCGCGGCGGCGGTGTTCGCGTTCCAGACGGCTGGCGGCGGTCACGTCCACCTGCGGCGTCAGCGCATAGGTCAGCTCAGCGAACGCCGAATGGGTATCGGTTTTATCCTTGAAGGTCGATCCGCCGAAGATGTTGACGAACTCATCCTGCGTACCGTGGAAATAACGCAGCCCAGCCAGCCCGTGCAGGCGGCTGTCCGCGCCGCCGAAGCGCACCACCGGCTCTACGTGAACTTCCTGGCCGTCAATCTCGGCGTATTGGATGTTGTAAGCGGTAGGACGGTTGATGTTGAAATCGGTATAGATAACGCGGTTTTCCAACGTCAGCGCATCGGAGGCCTCCCAGGCCAGATCCCAGATGGTGCTGTTCATGTTGCTTTTGAACACGGCGCGGCGCGGATCGTGGCGCGGATTGGTTGGGTGCGGCTGCGGGTTGAGGCTTTCGTTCTGTGGTGCGGTGCTGCCGAAATGGTTAAAGGTCAGTTTGGTAGTCAGATCGCGCAAGCCGGCCGGATTGAACAACAGCTTGGCGCGGGCGGTGGTGGCTTCCACTTCTCGCGGATCGCCCACCGGCGCATAGGCCGGCAGATCGGCCTCGCTGCGGCGGCGCTGGCGATCGACGCTCACGCGGAACGCCAACTGATCTTCCACCAGCGGGCCGGACGCCATGGCGGCCAGTTGCGAAGAGTGTTGGTTGCCGGCGCCGCCCTTGAAGGCGCTTTCCCACTCGAAGGTCGGATCTTTACTGGCCATGACGATGGCGCCGGCGATGGCGTTGCGCCCCTGAATGTAGCTTTGCGGGCCGAGGAACACTTCGACGCGATCCAGATCCCACAGCGACTGCGGGCCGAACGCCTGTTCGTTATAGGTCAGCGAACGGCCGTCCAACGACAGGTTGAGGCGCGGGCGGGTGCCGCTGAGGAAGGCGTTGGCGCCGACGTTCGGACCGGAACCGTCGATACCGCGCACGGTCGGAAGTTCGTTGCCGATGCCCAGATCCACCACGTTGGGGGTCATGCGCAGCAGATCGGGGATCTGCACTGCGTCGGGCATCGATGCGATGCGGTTGCTGTCGAACACCTGCACGCTGGAACTGGTGTCGAAAATAGAACGTTTGACCTTCTCACCGGTAACCAGCAGCGTTTCCGCGTCCTGGTAGGTTTCGTTGCTCTTCGTTTCCGCCGCGTTGACGTTACCGATCGCCAGTGAACAAACCCCTAAAAATACGGAGGAAAACGCCCCAATGGCTTTCATCCCCGCTTTTTCCCCGTTTCCTACGCTTTCATGCCGTTGAGCCGCAAAATGCTTGCCCATAGATGTCTTCTCCTTTCATCCCAGAGGTGCACAAAATTTGATTTTTTTTACACAACCTACATCGACACTCACACAGACCATGACGCTGCGGCCTTCCCGGCCTTGCTGTTGCTTATCCCTGCGGCAAACCCATGTTTTTCGCGGCCAAACGAGCGCGGCCCCGTCCACGGCCAAGCCGCCGGCGAAGCGGCCGGCAGCTTGTATAAAAACGTAAAAGAGTGTTAAGAATGATAATATTTTGCATTTTCTAATGCAAATCATTATCAACAAAGATGAGGAGCCGAGCACGGAAACAGCCAGAAAGCCTTATACTTTTGCAGGTAAAACAAGCGCTGTAATAACAAGCAATCATTTCAATGCTAAGAATAATATAGATAAATTATTCACCTCCAAAGCCCTACCTGCCCGGCATCGCTAAAACCCCTTATAAATAGCACCTTCACGCCAAATGGATTAAATAATAATAATTTTCATTCCTATTAACATTTGGATATATTCTTGCAGTCTCGTTGGCTGAATCAAAATGGATACCCGATGAAAGCTTTGACCACGATGCAGGCCGCCTATTGGGTAGGCCGACAGTCCGCTCCTCCCCTCGGCGGCATAGCCGCCCACCTGTATGCGGAATTCGACGGCGGCGAGCTGGACATCGCCCGGCTGCGCCAGGCTGTCGAGGCGCTGTACCTGCACCATCCGCTGTTACGCCTGCGCATTACCGATGATGGCCGGCAGACGATCGCGCCTTCCGGCCCCCGGCACTCCTTGCATATCGACGACTGGCAACATGCCGATGAAGCGACGCTGGCGGCCGCGCTCGCCGCCAAACGCCAGGCGAAAAGCACCCAGCTGCTGCCGCTGGAGCAGGGCGTGCCCTGCGATATCAGCCTGAGCCTGTTGCCGGAGGGGCGCAGCCGCCTGCATGTCGATCTCGATATGATCGCCGGCGATGCCATGAGCTTTCGCCTGTTGATGGAAGATCTGACGGCGTTTTATTACCAGTGCCCGCCGGCGCCCCCCCATGACGTGCCGCCGGCCTACTTCGACCACCTCGAACGGCGCGACGCCGACGAGGCGCTACGCCAGCGGCGCGAACGCGGCCAGCGTTGGTGGCGTGAGCGCCTGGCGCAGGTGCCGCCGGCGCCGCGCCTGCTGCGCACGCCGGACCGCTGCCGCAGCGATCGCCTGGCCGTACAGCTGAATGCGGAAGAAAGCCGCGCGCTGGAGAGCGCCGCCAAACGGCATCACACCTCGCTCTCGACGCTGTTTTTAGCGCTGTTCGCGCTGGCCGTCGGCCAGGGTTGGAACATGACGCGCTTTCGGCTCAACGTGCCGCTGTTCCACCGCGAGAGTGAACGGGAGGACGCGCATCGCCTCATCGGCGATTTCTCTAACCTGGTGCTGCTCGGCGTGGAGCTGAACCCGACGGAAAATCTGAGCGCTTTCTGCCGGCGCCTGATGGCACAGCTGGCGGAGCTGATCGAGCATGCGGATTACCCCGGCGTCAGCGTGATGCGCGATCTGTCGCGCCTGCACGGCAGCCTGCAGCCTTCGCCGGTGGTGTTTACCGCCGGTTTTGGCATCCGCGGCAAGACGCTGTTTTCCGAACGGGTCACCGACACCTTCGGCCATCTCGGCTGGGTCATCTCTCAGGGGCCGCAGGTGGCGCTGGATGCGCAGGTCGCCCACGTCGACGACGGTATTCTGATCAACTGGGACGTGCGGCTGGATGCGTTCCCCGAGCAGGTGCTGCCACGCCTGCTGGCCTGTTACCGGGCGCTGCTGCACTTGGCCGCGCGGCAAACGGAGGCGTTCGATCGCCCGCTGTCGCAGCTGTTGGCGCAATGCACGCCCGACGCGCTGGCGCAGCAGGCGCCGGTGCGCCAGGTGCTGCATCGGCTGCTGGCGCGGGTGGCCCCCGGGGCCGGCTTGCGCGACCACGACGATATCCGCCGGTTGGCCTTGCCGGATGCCGGGGTGAACGCGCTGCTGACGGTGCTCAACAAGTATCTGGCGGCGGCGCTGACGGCGCAGGATCTGGCGGCGCACTCCTCCCCTGCGGCGCTGGCGGCGCTGATCTGCCAACGCTCGCCCGAGGCAGGAAAGCATGCGAAAACGCTGCTCGCCGCGCTGGCACCGCAGCACTGAGATCGGTTTCCGGGCGCGCGGCGCCCGGCTCGTTTTAATCGGTTAGCGACTATAGGGAAGTACCATGGAGACAGCATTAACCGCACTGCAGCAGGCCTATCTTCTGGGCCGCAGCGATCGATGGCCGCTCGGCGGCGTGGCGATGCACGACTTTCGCGAATACCGCGCCCGGCAGCCGGATATGCCGCGCTTTGAAGCGCGCCTGACCGAGCTGGTACAGCACTACCCGGCGTTGCGCACCTGCATCGATGTGCAGCGCGGCACGCAGCACGTACGCCCGGAGGTGACGCTGCATCTGGATCGTCACGATCTGCGCGCCCTTGATGGCGAAGCGGCGCAGCGCCAGGTCGAACAACTGCGCGAGCGTTACTCCCATCAGCGCCACGATCCGAGCCAACCGCTGTGGCGCATCGCCGTGATCCAACTTGCCGAACAGCAGGATCCGACGGGATCGCCGTACGATACGCTGATCTTTACCAGTTTCGATGCCTTGATCCTCGACGGCCAAGGGATCTCCACCGTGATCGCGCGCCTGTTCGACGATCGCCCTCTGACGCGGACCGCCGCCGCGCTGCCGCTCCCCGCCGCATCGGCGGCGCAACGGCAGGCCGACGCCGCCTACTGGCGCGAAAAGCTGCAGGATGTCACCACGCCGTCGGCGTTGCCGTGGCGCGCCCCGCTCGCCAATCTCACCTCATCGCGCTATCGCCGCGCCAGCCTGACGCTGCCGCGCGATACGATAAAACGGCTTGGCCGTCTGGGATCGCCGCATGCGCTGCTGCGCAACAGCCTGCTGTCGGCGCTGATCCTAGATACGCTGGCCCACTGGACCACCGACGGCGAGCTGTGCGTCGGCGTGCCGGTAGCGTTCCCCGCCGCCGACGGCGCTCTGGGCAACGCCTCCAGCTTCGTGGCGGTGCGCTATTCCCGCCACGGCGAAGACTTTATCCAACGCGCGCAAGCCTTACAGGACGACGTGCTCGGCGCGCTCGACCACCTGACGTTTTCCGGCGTCGATCTGGCGCGGCAGTTGCTCGGCCAAAGCCAGGGCGGCCCGGCGCTGCCGGTGATCCTGACCAACTGCCTGGGCTGGGAAACGCTGCCGGCCGAGGCGCCGGTGCGCTTCCACGACGGCCTGACCCAAACGCCGCAGGTCGCCATCGACATTCGCCTGACGCTGGACAGCGAAAAAAACCTGCAGCTGTGCGTGGACTACGCCGAGCAGGCGCTGCACGGCGAGCAGGTAGAAGCCATGCTGGCGGCACTGCAGCGACGCATCCTGCACAGCTGCCAACGGGCCGACCTGGCGATCGCGCCGCGGGACTTCATCGATCTGACGCATTACCGCCACAACGACAGCGAAGCGAATTACGCACCTTATCCTTATTTGGCGCAGCTGGCCGAGCGGCTGTTCGGCGTACAAAACGGCGGCAACGCGCTGATCTGCGGCGAACAGACGCTGACCTACCGCGAACTGGGCCAGCGGATCGCCACGGCGATCGCCAACCTGCAGAGCCGCGGCGTGCAGCCGGGCAACGTGGTGGCGCTGTATCTGCCGCGCAGCCCGGAACAGATCATCTTCAGCCTCGCCTGCGCCCTGCAGGGCGTGATCTGGGTGCCTGTCGATATCAACTCGCCGCCGGAGCGCACCGCCTACCTGCTGGAAAACTGCCGGCCGACGCTGGTGGTGCACGGCGGCGATCTGGAGACGCCGATCGGCGTAACGCCGGCGGCCCTGCTGGCGCCGACGGATCGCGCGCCTGCGCTGCCGGATGAACAGACGTTGGCGGAACGCAGCGCCAGCCAGGCCGCGAGCTACTACCTGTATACCTCCGGCACCACCGGTAAACCCAAATGCGTGGTGCTCAACAACCGCGCCACCGCCAACGTCGTCCACCAGACCCAGCAACACTGGGCGGTCACCGCCGACGACGTCTTCATCTCCGTCACGCCGCCGCACCATGACATGTCGATGTTCGATCTGTTCGGTTCGCTATGCGCCGGCGCTACGCTGGTACTGCCGGCGCCGCATCAGGAAAAGGACGCCATCAGCTGGAACCAGCTGGTGGAAAAGCACCGGGTCACCCTGTGGTGTTCGGTGCCCGCCATTCTGGAGATGCTGCTCACCTGCAAAACGGCCGACAGCCTGCGTTCGCTGCGCCTGGTGGCGCAAGGCGGCGACTACATCAAGCCGGCGACGGTGCAAACCCTGCGCACCCTGCGCCCGGATCTCGCGCTGTTCTCGCTCGGCGGGCCGACCGAAACCACCATCTGGAGCATCTGGCACCCGATCGCCCCGCAGGAGAGCGGCACCGTGCCTTACGGCCGCCCGCTGCCGGCCAACCGCTACTTCATCTGCCATGACGACGGCAGCCACTGCCCGGCCGGCGTGGTCGGCCGCATTCATACCGCCGGGGTCAACCTGGCGTTGGGCTATCTGGAGCAGGGGGAGCTGAAGCAGCATGACTTCGTCACCCTCGAAGGGCCGGACGGGCAACCGCTGCGCGCTTTCCGCACCGGCGATCAGGGCTACTACCGTGCGGACGGCAACATCATGTTCGCCACCCGGGTGAACGGGTATGTGAAGATCCGCGGCGTGCGCGTCTCGTTGCCGGAAATCGAAGATGTGCTGCGCCGCCATCCGGCGATCCTGGATATGGTGGTGGTGGACTATCCCAGTGGAGAGAACAACGAAGCGGCGCTCGGCGCCCTGTATCTGACCCGCGACGGCAAACCGCTGCCGCTGTCCGAGATCCGCGCCTTCGCCACCGGCTATCTGCCCTGCACCCATATTCCCACGCGCTTTATCCATGCCGAGGCGCTGCCGCTGTCCGCCAACGGCAAAACCGACCGCCATCGCATCCGCGCCGACCTGAGCGACCAGCAAACCGCGCCGGCGCTGAACGCCTGTGCGGCGCCGCCGCCGAACGCGCCTTTGGCGCGCAGCGCAGAGATCCTGACTATTTACTGGCAGGCGATCGGCGTAACGCCACGCCCGGAATGGGGGGAAGAGACGGCGTTTATCACCATGGGGCTGAAGTTGCCGCATATCAAACAGGTGGCGGAGCGCCTCAATGACGCTTTCGGCACCCGGCTGGTAAGCAGTTCGCTCCTGCCATGCAAGAACGCGCGCGAAGTGGCGGCATTGCTGGCCAATTGATGCCATAAAACTCGGGCGGGGACATCCCCCGCCCGCACTTTATCAGGCAGGCAACGCCGTCAGAGCCGCCAGCGGTTGTTCCCAGGCTTCCCGCTGCAGCGCGCGCAACAGAAACTCTTGCAGCGCCTCGCCATAGTCCAGCACATCCTCCGTCGGGAACTGTTCCAGATAAATATCGATATCGACCTGCAGATCGCGGGCGTCGGTGCGGCCGCGATAAGTCAGATTAAAACCGTCGCCCGAACCGCCGGCCAATACGCGGCGGGTGCCGCTGCAGCCGGTAAACCGGGGCGCATCGAAGGGTTGCACGTTGATGAAAGGAGAAATAAAGAAGCGCGAGTCTGGCTCCACGCCGCGATCGGCGGCCAGTTGACGCAGGCGGTAGCCGGCGTGGCTGCGCAGCTCCCGCAGTTGCTGCGCCATCGTCATCAGAAAATCTCCCAGCGTCGCCGACGGGGGTGGCGACACCAGCAGCGGCAGCGTGTTGACCGCCAGCGAAGGCACGTTGGTGGCAGCCTGCCCGCGGCGATTCATCGCCGGCATCCACATCGGCAGCGTATCGCCTTGTCGGGTGTCGCGCGGCATCACCTGAAACAGCCAGGCCGCCGACAGCGCCACCAGCAAGTCGGGCCAATTGATGCCGCTGCGTTCCGCCAGCTGTGCCAGCCGTTGCGATACCGCCGCCGGCAGCCGGTGGTGGGTGCTTAGACGCCGCACGCCATAGGCCTCACCGCCCTTGCGCACCGTCGGCAGCGCCTGCGACGGCGGCAGATAGCTCTGCCAAAAGCGCCGATCGCGCTCGCATCGCTCAGAATCAGCGTAGGCCAGCTCGGCCTGTTGAAAGGCGTCAAAGGCGCCAAAGGGAATACCCGCGCTGCCTTCACCCAGATAGTGCGCATATAACGCGGCGCAGCGGTGTTCAATCAAGGCCATGCCGAAGCCATCAACCAGAATATGGTGCGCACGCACGTACCAGAGGTAGCGCTCCGGCCCCAGCTTGAGCAGCCAGGCGGCGGCTAGCGGCTCGCTGTGCAGCGCCCGGCGCTGCGCGATATCTTCGCGCATCAGGCTTTGCGCCGCCTGCCAGGGATCGCCGTGCGTTTGCAGATCGATGCGTTGTAATGGCGGTATGCGTTGTGGATCGTGCCGTAACGGCGGAGGAGCGTCGCCACGCCGCTCACCAAAGCGCAGGGCAAACGCCTGCGTCTCGGCGAGGGTAGTGGCGATCGCCCGGCAGAGCGTCTCTTCCTCTACCGCGCCGCACAGTTCGGTGCAGTGTGCGACGGTGGACAGGGTCTGCCCGGGGTGCAAGGTGTGTTCTTCCCAGAAATCAAGCTGCGCTGGCGCCAGCGGCAACCATTCAGAGGCCAAAGCGGTGTCCGACATGTTACCTACCTTTGATAAGCCCGAATAAAGACGCCGAACGGGCGTAACCCCGCCGTTCAACGGCTTTTGCGTGTCTCCATACATCATCAAATGAAAATGATAATAACATCTATTATCATTTCTATTAATTTGGTAACACTTTAGATTCTGTTAAGCGGGGATGCAAGTCGCGCAATAGGGCAAAGAAAAGAAAGCGGCAGATTGAAGGGCCATAAAAACAAAACGCCCCGGCACAACTGCCCGGGGCGTTTTTAACATCGACGAGACTCGGCGATTAGGCCTGATTGGCCGGCTTCACCTTCTGCGCCAGAAACTCCGTTTCGTAGGCCAGCGCCTTCTTGCGATCGAACTGGTGCTCCCATTTGGCGATCACCAATACCGCCAACGCGTTACCCACGACGTTCAGCGCGGTGCGCGCCATATCCAGGATACGGTCCACGCCGGCGATGAACGCCAGGCCTTCCAGCGGAATACCGACGCTGCCCAGCGTGGCCAGCAGCACCACGAACGAGACGCCCGGCACGCCGGCGATCCCTTTCGAGGTGACCATCAGCGTCAGCACCAGCACGATCTCCTGCCCCAACGACAGCTCGATGCCGTACAGCTGGGCGATAAAGATGGCGGCGATGCTCTGGTACAGCGTCGAGCCATCCAGGTTAAAGGAGTAGCCGGTCGGCACCACGAAGCTGGTGATCGACTTGGGCGCGCCGTAAGCCTCCATCTTTTCGATGATGCGCGGCAGCACCGTTTCCGAGCTGGCGGTGGAATAAGCCAGGATCAGTTCGTCTTTCAGGATGCGGATCAGCGTCCAGATGCGCAGGTTGCACAGCCGGGCGACCGCCCCCAGCACCACCAGGGCGAAGAACGCGATGGCGAAGTACACCAGCACCACCAGTTTGGCCAGCGGCAGCAGCGAAGCGAAACCGAAGTTGGCTACCGTGACCGCAATCAGGCCAAACACCCCGATCGGCGCATAGCGCATGATCATGTGGGTGACTTTGAACATGCTTTCGGACACCGCCTTGAACACCTTCAGCAGCGGTTCTTTGGTCTCTTTCGGCAACGACGACAGCCCCAGACCGAACAGCACCGAGAAGAAGATAATCGGCAACATGTCGCCCTTGGCCATCGACGAGAAGACGTTCGACGGGATCAGCGACAGAATAGTCGCCACCAGGCTGTGCGAACCGCTTTGCACCTGTTCGGTGGTTTTCTCATACTGCGAAATGTCCACCGTGGTCAGCGTCGACATATCGATGCCGTGGCCGGGTTGGAATACGTTGGCCAACGTCAACCCCACCACGATGGCGACGGTGGTGATCACTTCGAAGTAGATAATGGTTTTCAATCCGATGCGGCCCAGCTTTTTCGCATCGCCCACACCGGCAATACCGACGATCAGCGTGGAAATAACGATCGGCACCACAATCATCTTGATCAGACGAATAAAGATATCGCCCGCCGGGCTGAGAATATTACTCACCAGCCACTCACGAGATTCGGTCTGGTTGTGCAATACCGCGCCAACAATAATACCCAGCACCAACGCGATCAGGATTTGCCAAGCCAGGCTAATTTTTACACTTTTCATACCCAAAAAGTCCTCAAAGACCCTTTTCGCCGTACAAAGTCGCAACACGGCGAAAAGAATACTTAATCATTTATTACAGGCTTATGTTAATTCAGTGGAAGCGTTCACCTGCCCTGGGTGCGACGCAGTATAAATCTGTATCATCCGGGCGGCATGCTCTGCAAGCCTTGATTTGTCAGGGTTGAGCGCTGAATCGAATAACAAAAATTTCGCGTTACTATTTCAAACGGCATAATTGCTTGTTATTAAAAACATAATTTTTCATACAATGAAGCACGTAAGCACGCCGGAGACGATTTTTTGAACGCCATTAAAATGCGTTATTTTTCACCCATTCTGCATATTTAATCCGCATAAAATGTTTATATTTTGTTACTTAAAAGTCAAATAAATGAGAATTGACCGAGTGACACTTTCGGCCATAAATGCAGCGCCACTTTATATTCAGATTAAAAAACGAACGATATCGCAGAGCGAATGCCATAAGGCATCATCCAACCTTTCATCAGGAATTAAGGTTAATAAAACGTTATTTCACGATGTGTCGTCCATCGTTATATGGTGTTAATACCAACTTCGAATATTAATAGCGAAAAATAATCCAAAAAGATTTATAGCGAGAAATAATTATGACCCTGCGCGTATCTATTAATAGAGAGGCAGTTACCCCCTTCTTTGTTTATTCTTTTTTGTTCTTTATATAAGTGTTTTTGGTTAAAAATGCGGGTTTATGGGGATTTAAGCACCAAAGAGATAGATATGCCCTGCAAATGCGACAGAACGATTACAAATCAATATCTTTGTTGCGTGATCTGCCGCGCAAAAAAGAAACAAAGAATCGTAGCAAACTATACTTAACCTTCAGTTGACATATCATTAACAACTTCAAGGAGAAAAGCTATGAGCCAACTGCATAAACACGCTATTCCTTCTGCAATTGCAGAACGCGCCCTGATTAATCCGGCACAATACCAAGAGTATTATCAACAGTCGGTTCAAGACCCAGAGGCTTTCTGGGGTGAGCATGGCAAAATCCTGGATTGGATCAAACCCTATACCAAAGTTAAAAATACCTCGTTCGATCCGGGCCACGTCAGCATTCGCTGGTTTGAAGACGGCACGTTGAACCTGGCGGCCAACTGTCTGGACCGCCATTTGGCCGAGCGCGGCGACCAAACCGCCATTATCTGGGAAGGCGATGACCCGACCCAATCCAAAAAAGTGACTTACAAACAGTTGCACCATGACGTCTGCCAGTTCGCCAACGTGCTGAAAAAGCTCGGCGTGAAAAAGGGCGACGTGGTGGCTATCTATATGCCGATGGTGCCGGAAGCGGCGGTCGCGATGCTGGCCTGCGCGCGCATCGGCGCCGTACATTCGGTGATCTTCGGCGGCTTCTCGCCGGAAGCGGTCGCCGGGCGCATTATCGACTCCAACGCCAAGCTGGTGATCACCGCCGATGAAGGCCTGCGCGCCGGCCGCGCCGTGCCGCTGAAAAAGAACGTCGATGATGCGCTGAAAAATCCCAGCGTGGTCAGCGTCGCCAACGTGGTGGTGTTCCAACGCACCGGGAAGCCGGGCTACTGGCAGGAAGGGCGCGATCTGTGGTGGCATGAGCTGATCCAGGGCGTCTCCGCCGACTGCCCGCCGGAAGAAGTGAACGCCGAAGATCCGCTGTTTATCCTGTACACCTCAGGCTCGACCGGCAAACCGAAAGGCGTGCTGCACACCACCGGCGGCTACCTGGTGTACGCCGCGATGACCTTTAAATATGTGTTTGACTACCACGACGGCGACATTTACTGGTGCACCGCCGACGTGGGCTGGGTTACCGGCCACAGCTATCTGCTGTACGGCCCGCTGGCCTGCGGCGCCACCACGCTGATGTTCGAAGGCGTGCCTAACTATCCGGGCGTCAATCGCCTGTCGCAGGTGATCGACAAGCACCAGGTCAACATTCTGTATACCGCGCCAACCGCCATTCGCGCCCTGATGGCCGAAGGCGACAAGGCGATCGAAGGCACCCGACGCGATTCGCTGCGCATCATGGGCTCGGTCGGCGAGCCGATCAACCCGGAAGCCTGGGAGTGGTACTACAACAAGATAGGCAACGCAAAGTGCCCGATCGTCGACACCTGGTGGCAAACCGAAACCGGCGGCTTCATGATTACCCCGCTGCCGGGCGCCACCGAGCTGAAGGCCGGTTCCGCCACGCGGCCGTTCTTCGGCGTACAGCCGGCGCTGGTCGATAACGTCGGCACACCGCAGGAAGGCGCCTGCGAAGGCAACCTGGTGATCGTCGACTCCTGGCCGGGCCAGGCACGCACCCTGTTCGGCGATCATGACCGCTTCGAGCAAACCTACTTCTCGACCTTCAAAGGCATGTACTTCAGCGGTGACGGCGCCCGTCGCGACGAGGACGGTTACTACTGGATCACCGGCCGCGTCGACGACGTGCTGAACGTCTCCGGCCACCGTCTGGGCACCGCCGAGATCGAGTCAGCGCTGGTATCGCACCCGAAAATCGCCGAAGCGGCGGTGGTCGGCATTCCTCATAACATCAAAGGCCAGGCGATCTACGCCTACATCACGCTGAACCACGGCGAAGAACCGACGCCGGAGCTCTATACCGAAGTGCGCAACTGGGTGCGCAAAGAGATAGGGCCGATCGCCACGCCGGACGTGCTGCACTGGACAGATTCGCTGCCCAAGACGCGCTCCGGCAAGATCATGCGGCGTATCCTGCGCAAAATTGCCGCCGGCGACACCAGCAACCTGGGGGACACCTCCACGCTGGCGGATCCGGCCGTAGTGGACAAGCTGTTGGAAGAAAAACAATCAATGAAAGTGCCGTCATAATTTACGCCGCTTCAGGCCGTTCATTCGGATAACGCGCCGTTGAGCGGCCCTGGCGCGGCGTAATCTCTCAATACCGACTGGAGACACTCTGATGAATGACACCATTTATCAAGGGATTGAAGAAAACCCGCGCTTTAAAGAGCTGGTGAGAAAACGCGGCCGGTTCGCCTGGCTGCTTTCGCTGATTACGCTGGCGCTGTACGTCGGCTTTATTCTGTTAATCGCCTTCGATCCGCAATGGCTCGGCACGCCGATCGCCGCCGGATCGACCATCACCCGCGGGATCCCGGTCGGCGTCGGGCTGATCGTGATCTCTTTCGTCTTGACCGGGATCTACGTGTTTCGCGCCAACGGCGAGTTCGATCGCCTCACCGCAGAAATTCTGCGTGAGGTGAAACAATGAAGCGCTTATTCTCTGCCACCGCGCTGCTGTTGCTGCCCGGTCTGGCCTGCGCCGAAGCCATCGGCGGCGAAGTGCATCGTCAGCCGCTGAACATCCAGGCGATCGTGATGTTTATCCTGTTTGTCGGCGCCACGCTCTACATCACCTATTGGGCGTCCAAACGCACCCGTTCCCGTCAGGATTACTACACCGCGGGCGGGCGCATCACCGGCCTGCAAAACGGGCTGGCGATCGCCGGCGACTTCATGTCTGCCGCCTCGTTTCTCGGCATCTCCGCCCTGGTCTACACCTCGGGCTATGACGGCCTGATCTATTCCATCGGCTTCCTCATCGGCTGGCCGATCATTCTGTTCCTGATCGCGGAGCGCCTGCGCAACCTCGGCCGCTATACCTTTGCCGATGTCGCCTCTTACCGCCTAAAACAGAAACCGATCCGTACCCTGTCGGCCTGCGGCTCTTTGGTGGTGGTGGCGCTGTATCTGATCGCGCAGATGGTCGGCGCCGGCAAGCTGATCCAGCTGCTGTTCGGGCTCAACTACCACGTGGCGGTGATCCTGGTCGGTATCCTGATGGTGCTGTACGTGCTGTTCGGCGGCATGCTGGCCACCACCTGGGTGCAAATCATCAAGGCGGTGCTGCTGCTGTCCGGCGCCAGCTTTATGGCGCTGATGGTGATGAAGTCGGTTAACTTCGACTTCAACACCCTGTTCGCCGAAGCGGTGAAGGTGCATCCGAAAGGCATCGCCATCATGAGCCCAGGCGGCCTGGTGTCCGATCCGATTTCCGCGCTGTCGCTCGGCCTGGCGCTGATGTTCGGCACCGCCGGTCTGCCGCACATCCTGATGCGCTTCTTCACCGTGAGTGACGCCAAGGAAGCGCGCAAGAGCGTGTTCTACGCCACCGGTTTTATCGGTTATTTCTATATCCTGACCTTTATCATCGGCTTCGGCGCCATCTTGCTGGTCAGCGCCAATCCGGCCTTCAAAGACGCCACCGGCGCGCTGCTGGGCGGCACCAACATGGCGGCGGTCCACCTGGCCAATGCCGTTGGCGGCAACTTCTTCCTCGGCTTTATCTCGGCGGTGGCCTTCGCCACCATTCTGGCGGTCGTTGCAGGCCTGACGCTGGCCGGCGCCTCGGCCGTTTCCCACGATCTGTACGCCAGCGTGATGAAAAACGGCAAGGCAACCGAGCGCGACGAACTGAGAGTATCCAAGATCACCGTTGTGGTGCTAGGCATTGTCGCCATTGCCCTGGGGATTTTGTTCGAGAAGCAGAACATCGCCTTTATGGTCGGGTTGGCGTTCTCCATCGCCGCCAGCTGTAACTTCCCTATCATCATCCTGTCGATGTACTGGTCGCGTTTGACCACTCGCGGCGCGATGATTGGCGGCTGGCTGGGCCTGCTGACGGCAGTGATTCTGATGATCCTCGGCCCGACGATCTGGGTGCAGATCCTCGGCCATGAAAAACCGATTTACCCGTATGAATATCCGGCGCTGTTCTCGATGATTGTCGCCTTTGTCGGTACCTGGCTATTCTCGATCACCGACAGCTCGCTGGCCGGGCAGCAAGAGCGGGAACGCTTCCGGGCTCAGTTTGTCCGTTCGCAAACCGGGTTGGGCATCTCTCAGGGTAGCTCGCATTGACCGAATAATAAGTGAAAAAAGCAAACACACCCTAATCAAAGGCCCTTCGGGGCCTTTTCTCTGGCTGTTTTGTCGGAGAAACAGCGCAGCATAGCTGCGCTTTTTTGCGTTTTACGCATAGCAAAAAGCCCTGAACGTCAGTTCAGGGCTTTCGGCTTGGTTTGATGCCTGGCAGTGTCCTACACACTTCGTCTCATCCTCCGACTCTCCCCTCCGGGGCCGCCGCGAGCGCCGTTACGGCCCGTGCCCGACGGGCCTATCGCATGCCCATGCGCGAGCAGAACCCCAGATACCAGACAAAACAAAAAGCCCCATGCGTTCGCATGAGGCTTGTTGTTTTATTTGATGCCGGGCAGTGTCCTACTCTCGCATGGGGAGACCCCACACTACCATCGGCGCTACGGCGTTTCACTTCTGAGTTCGGCATGGGGTCAGGTGGGACCAC
>NZ_JAVHUX010000034.1:0-94669 GCF_030954545.1 Serratia sp. MF1(2023)
TCGCTTGCTAACTCGAGGTGGCGTATATTACGCTTTCCTCTTTCAGAGTCAACCCTAATTTTCAGGATTTTTTCTCTTTCTTCCCGGCCGCTGTGTGAAGTGAATCACTTGCGCCGTGTCGATGGAGGCGCATTATAGGGAGCCGGTTCAGAATGACAAGCGATAATATGCATTTTTTATCTGACCGCTCACTATTCATTCGTAACGCCTATTAAACCCGCTTTTTGATGGCTTCAGGCAGGTCCGCCAGGCTATTTAGCACCCAATCGGCCAGCTTTTCGCCCTGCTCCGTCACCGGCTTGCCGGTACGCACCAGCACCTTGGTGCCGACGCCGGCCGCGATCGCCGCCTGCATATCTTCCGGTTTATCGCCCACCATATAAGAAGCGGCCATATCGATGTTCAATTCCTGCTGCGCTTGCAGCAGCATGCCCGGCTGCGGTTTACGGCAGTCACACACCTGACGATACTCTTCTACTACCGCCTCCGGATGGTGCGGGCAGAAATAGATGCCGTCGAAGTCAACGTCGCGATCGGCCAGCGACCAGTCCATCCACTCGGTCAGGTACATGAATTGGTCTTCGCTGAACTTGCCGCGCGCAATGCCGGACTGGTTGGTCACCATTACCAGCGCGAAGCCCATCTTTTTGAGTTCGCGACAGGCGTCAATCACGCCGTCAATAAAGTGGAAGTTGTCGATTTCATGGACATAGCCATGGTCAACGTTAATCGTACCGTCACGATCGAGAAAAATTGCTGGAACGCTTTGTGTCACCGCTTTGCTCCTGAGGGCCTGTATACGCTGACAGTATCGCATGTTTTACCCCACGCTGAGAACGCCGGAGAACGTCGTTGGCCGTTGACTTGGACGTCTAGACGCCTTAACATCTGATTCATACCTTGGTTCCACGCCGAGGTTTACTTTTATCTAGCCACGGGCAACCACGCTAAAATAAGAAGAATATGATTAAACTTTCTAACATCACTAAAGTGTTCCAGCAGGGTTCGCGCACCATTACCGCGCTCTCTGACGTGACCCTTCACGTCCCTGCCGGGCAAATCTATGGCGTCATCGGTTCCTCCGGCGCCGGTAAAAGCACGCTGATTCGCTGCGCCAACATGCTGGAGCGCCCAACGTCCGGCCAAGTGCTGGTCGATGGTCAGGATCTGACCTCGCTGTCGGAAAGTGAACTGACGCGCGCCCGTCGCCAAATCGGCATGATCTTCCAGCACTTCAACCTGCTCTCTTCCCGCACGGTGTTCGGCAACGTGGCGCTGCCGCTGGAGCTGGACAATACGCCGCGCGCCGAGATCAAAAAGCGCGTGACCGAACTGCTGGAGCTGGTCGGCCTGGCGGACAAGCACGACGCCTACCCGGCCAATCTGTCCGGCGGCCAGAAACAGCGCGTGGCGATCGCCCGCGCGCTGGCCAGCAATCCTAAAGTGCTGCTGTGCGATGAAGCCACCAGCGCGTTGGATCCGGCCACCACCCGTTCCATCCTGGAACTGCTGAAAGACATCAACCGCCGGCTGGGCCTGACCATTCTGCTGATCACCCATGAAATGGACGTGGTGAAACGCATCTGCGACCAGGTCGCGGTCATCAGCCAGGGGCAACTGATCGAAAAAGACAGCGTCAGCGAAGTGTTCTCGCACCCGAAAACCCCGCTGGCCCAGCAGTTCATTCAGTCCACGCTCCATCTGGATATCCCGGACGACTACGCCGCGCGCCTGTCGCCGGAGCGTCAGGGCGACCGCCAACCGCTGCTGCGCCTGGAGTTCACCGGCCAGTCGGTCGATGCGCCGCTGCTGTCTGAAGCCGCTCGCCGCTTCAACGTGAACAACAACATTATCAGCGCCCAGATGGATTATGCCGGCGGCGTGAAATTCGGCGTGATGCTGGCGGAGCTGCACGGCAGCGACGAAGACGCGCTGGCGACGATTAAGTTCCTGCAGGAAAATCAGGTAAAAGTAGAGGTTCTGGGTTATGTCTGAGGCAATGATGTGGTTGATGGCGCGTGGCGTGTGGGAAACCGTCATGATGACCTTTGTCTCCGGCTTCTGCGGTTTCGTGCTCGGCCTGCCGGTAGGCGTGCTGTTGTATGTCACCCGCCCGGGGCAGATCATCGCCAACAACTCGCTGTATAAAATCCTGTCCGGGCTGGTGAACATCTTCCGTTCTATCCCGTTCATTATCCTGCTGGTTTGGATGATTCCATTTACCCGCATGATCGTCGGCACCTCTATCGGTCTGCAGGCGGCCATCGTGCCGTTGACCGTGGGCGCCGCGCCGTTCATCGCGCGCATGGTGGAAAACGCCCTGCTGGAGATCCCGTCCGGTCTGGTGGAAGCGGCGCGCGCCATGGGCGCCACGCCGATGCAGATCATCAAGAAAGTGTTGCTGCCGGAAGCCCTGCCGGGCCTGGTCAACGCCGCGACCATCACGCTGATCACCCTGGTGGGCTACTCCGCCATGGGCGGCGCAGTCGGCGCCGGCGGTCTGGGCCAAATCGGTTACCAATACGGTTATATCGGTTATAACGCCACAGTGATGAATACCGTATTAGTATTACTGGTAGTTTTGGTTTATCTGATCCAATTCTGCGGCGATCGCATCGTCAAAGCCGTTACCCATAAATAGTTTCACAGCATGTTAATGCGAGTCTAATGAGGAAGGGATATGTCGTTAAAATTTAAATCCATCGCGGCAATTGGCGCACTGATCGGCTCTCTGGCTCTGGCGGGCTGCGGCCAGGATGAAAAGAATCCGAACCACATCAAGGTCGGCGTGATCGTCGGCGCTGAGCAGCAAGTGGCCGAAGTGGCTCAGAAAGTGGCGAAAGAGAAATACGGTCTGGACGTTGAGCTGGTCACTTTCAACGACTACGTGCTGCCTAACGAAGCGTTGAGCAAAGGCGATATCGACCTGAACGCCTTCCAGCACAAGCCATATCTGGATCAACAGATCAAAGATCGCGGCTACAAGCTGGTGCCGGTCGGCAACACCTTTGTTTACCCGATCGCCGGTTACTCCAAGAAAATCAAATCGCTGGACGAGCTGAAAGAGGGTTCTCAGATCGCACTGCCTAACGATCCGACCAACCTGGGCCGTTCGCTGCTGCTGCTGCAGAAAGTCGGCCTGATCAAACTGAAAGACGGCGTTGGCCTGCTGCCGACCGTGCTGGACGTGACCGAAAACCCGAAAAACCTGAAGCTGGTTGAGCTGGAAGCGCCTCAGCTGCCGCGTTCTCTGGACGATCAGCAGATCGCGCTGGCGGTGATCAACACCACCTACGCCAGCCAGATCGGTCTGACGCCGGCGAAAGACGGCCTGTTCGTGGAAGATAAAGACTCGCCTTACGTCAAC
The DNA here is from genome assembly GCF_030954545.1 of Serratia sp. MF1(2023). Taxonomy (NCBI): domain Bacteria; kingdom Pseudomonadati; phylum Pseudomonadota; class Gammaproteobacteria; order Enterobacterales; family Yersiniaceae; genus Serratia; species Serratia sp. MF1(2023). The sequence continues at coordinate 3,368 of NZ_JAVHUX010000034.1, forward strand.
CTGCTGGTTGCGCGCGAAGATAACAAAGATGCGGAAAACGTGAAGAAATTCGTGCAGGCCTATCAGTCTGACGAAGTGGACGCCGCCGCCAACAAAATCTTCAACGGCGGTGCGGTGAAAGGCTGGTAAGCGCTTATTCGCCAATTTTATTCCTATAATTGCAAGACGGGCCAAGGCCCGTCTTGTTATTTCCGCCATAGATTGCTTCAATAGCGCCACTTTCATTAAGGCAGAGGAATCTCAATGCGTGTTTTACCTCTCTGTTTGTTAGCGCTCGCGCTGGCCGGATGTTCATCGCAACGTATCGCGCCGTCCTCAACAAACAGCACCAGCAAGCCGACCACCACCGCCCCGGCCAAGACCACGCCGGCCGCCCGCCCCGCTCCGGTAAAACTGTACAAAAGTGCAGAAGAGCTTGTGGGCAAGCCATTCCGCGATCTGGGTGAAGTGTCCGGCGAATCGTGCCAAACCACCGTACAAGACTCCCCACCGAATCTGGCTACCGCACGTAAACGCATGCAGATCCGCGCGTCTTACATGAAGGCCAACGCCGTGCTGCTGCACGACTGCCAGATTGTCAGCGGTGTCGCCGGTTGTTACCAGCAGGCCGTCTGCCAGGGCTCGGCGCTTAACGTCTCGTCCAAATGACCGAATTCGTTTTCGAGCAGATCGGCGTGATCCGCTCGCCGTATAAAGAAAAATTCGCCGTTCCCCGCCAGCCGGGGCTGGTCGAAGACGGTGGCGGCGAACTGCTGCTGCTGCCACCTTACAACCAGGCGGAGGCGGTACGCGGCCTCAGCGATTTCAGCCATCTGTGGGTGATGTTCATTTTCCATCAAACCCTGGAAGGCGGCTGGCGGCCGACGGTGCGCCCGCCGCGTTTAGGCGGCAATGCCCGCATGGGCGTATTCGCCACCCGCTCCACTTTCCGCCCCAACCCGCTCGGCATGTCCCTCATTGAGCTAAAAGGCGTGCGGGTGAAAAACGGCGAAGTGGCGCTGGAGCTGGGCAGCCTCGATCTGGTCGACGGCACCCCGGTGGTGGACATCAAGCCGTATCTGCCGTTCGCCGAGAGCCAACCGCAGGCCCGCGCCGGTTTTGCCCAGGCTGCGCCCGCCGGCGATATGCCGGTGCGTTTCGCGCCTCAGGCCGAGCAGCAGCTGCAGCAACATCAGGCGCGTTATCCGCAATTAAGGCGTTTTATCAGCCAGGTGCTGGCGCAAGATCCCCGTCCCGCCTATCGTAAAGGAGAGGACGTCGAACGGGATTACGCCGTCTGGCTGCTGGATTTCAACGTGCGCTGGCGCGTCGTGGACGGTCATACCGAAGTGTTGGCGCTCGACCCGCGTTAAAATTCCGCCGCCTCTCTTTTGGCGACCCGCTCGCGCTGGTAAACTAAACCACTTTTGTCACTTTTGGCCGCCACTCTGGCAGCCCGATGCAATTTGCAGTTCTAACGGAACCAAAACACCATGCGTACTAGCCAATATCTGCTCTCCACATTGAAGGAGACACCTGCCGACGCCGAAGTGATCAGCCACCAGCTGATGCTGCGCGCCGGGATGATCCGCAAGCTGGCCTCCGGTCTTTACACCTGGCTGCCGACCGGCCTGCGCGTTCTGAAAAAGGTTGAAAACATCGTTCGCGAAGAAATGAACAATGCTAACGCGATCGAAGTGTCCATGCCGGTGGTTCAGCCTGCCGATCTGTGGCAGGAAAGCGGCCGTTGGGAGCAATACGGCCCCGAGCTGCTGCGCTTCGTCGACCGCGGCGATCGTCCGTTCGTGCTGGGCCCGACGCATGAAGAAGTGATCACCGATCTGATCCGCAACGAGATCAGCTCGTACAAACAGCTGCCGCTGAACTTCTTCCAGATCCAGACCAAGTTCCGTGATGAAGTGCGCCCGCGTTTCGGTGTAATGCGTTCCCGTGAGTTCCTGATGAAGGATGCCTACTCCTTCCATACCTCGCAGGAGTCTCTGCAAGAGACTTACGACGCGATGTACGAAGCGTACAGCAAAATCTTCAGCCGCATGGGCCTGGATTTCCGCCCGGTGCAGGCCGATACCGGCTCGATCGGCGGCAGCGCCTCGCACGAATTCCAGGTGCTGGCAGACAGCGGTGAAGACGATATCGTGTTCTCCACCGGTTCCGACTTCGCCGCCAACATCGAGCTGGCAGAAGCAGTCGCGCCGGCGGCTCCACGCGCGGCGGCCGGCGAAGAATTGCGTCTGGTGGATACGCCGAACGCCAAAACCATCGTTGAGCTGGTCGATCAGTTCCAACTGCCGGTGGAAAAAACCGTGAAGACGCTGATGGTGCGCGCCACCGAAGAGAGCGGCCACAAGCTGGTTGCCCTGCTGGTGCGCGGCGATCACGAGCTGAACGAAGTCAAGGCCGAGAAGCTGGCGCAGGTTGCCACGCCGCTGACCTTCGCCACTGAAGAAGAAATTCGCGCCATCGTCGGCGCCGGCCCGGGTTCACTCGGCCCGGTCAACCTGCCGATGCCGGTGGTAGCCGACCGCAGCGTGGCGGCGATGAGCGACTTTGGCGCCGGCGCCAACGTCGACGGCAAACACTACTTCGGCATCAACTGGGAGCGCGATCTGCCGCTGCCGCAGGTGGCCGATATCCGTAACGTGGTGGACGGCGACGCCAGCCCGGACGGTCAGGGCACGCTGCTGATCAAACGCGGCATCGAAGTGGGCCATATCTTCCAGCTCGGCACCAAGTACTCGGAAGCGATGAAAGCGACCGTGCAGGGCGAAGACGGCCGCAACCAGGTGCTGACCATGGGTTGCTACGGCATCGGGGTTACGCGCGTCGTGGCCGCCGCCATTGAGCAGAACCACGACGAACGCGGCATCATCTGGCCGGACGCCATCGCGCCGTTCCAGGTCGCTATCCTGCCGATGAACATGCACAAGTCGTTCCGCGTGCAGGCGCTGGCCGAAGAGCTGTACAACACCCTGCGCTCCCACGGCATCGACGTGATCCTCGATGACCGCAAAGAGCGCCCGGGCGTGATGTTCGCGGATATGGAGCTGATCGGCGTGCCGCACTCTATCGTTATCGGCGACCGCAATCTCGACAACGAAGAGATCGAGTACAAGAACCGCCGCGTCGGCGAGAAGCAAATGATCAAAACCGGCGAAATCGTTGATTTCCTGCTGGGTCAGATCAAACGCTAAGCGACGAATGCCAGAAAGTAAAAAACCCGCTCTCGCGGGTTTTTTTATATCCGAAATCGCTTATTTGCTGCTGCAGTTCTTGCTGCGGTCAAACACGATTTTGCCGTCCGGCACCAGCGCCTTCTCGGTCAGACCTTCCTCCATCGACGGCTGCACGCTGAAGTGCGCGCTGAACGTCAGAAATACCGGCTCGCCGGCGGTCTTGTATGCTTTGGCGTAACCTTGCTCCAGCGCGATGTTGTTGTCCACCGGGAAGGTTTTGCCGGTAGCGCAGTCCTTGAAGACCGCCGCGTCCGCCATATAGGTGTAGCTGCCTTTCAGCGTCATCGGCGTTTTAGGCAACGGCTTCTCAACCGGATCCAGGCGGTAATTCAGCTTGGACTCGATCGGCACGCCGCTGCGATCCAGCATTTCCAGGCTCTTGCCCACCGGGCGGAAATAGCGTTTTTCGCCGTTGCTGTCGGTCAGCACCAGCTTATCCGCGGTGCGCGCCCATTTGCCGTAGTCGGCAAAGGTCTGATCGCCGTCTTTGGTGCCGCGATAGGTTTCCTGCAGCACGAAGGTGCCGTCCTCATCCAGGAACAGCGCCGTCTCCAGACCGCCGCAATCGGCGCAAGGCAACACCCCTTGATAGCTCTGCGGCATTGGCTGCAGCGGTTGTTCCTTCGGCTGATAATGATTGTTGCATCCCAACAACGAGAGTGCGCCTGCCGCGAGGAACAGGGCTACCGTAATTTTTTTCACAGTTATTCTCCTACTGTGTTCATGTATTCCTAAGTGTGAACCTTGCCACGCAGCGCCTTGGTGGCGCCTTTACGCGCCTTGCCTTCCAGGCGACGCAGTTTGGCCCCTTTTGTGGGCTTGGTCGCCTTGCGCGTTTTTTCCACCACCATCGCCTGCCGAATCAGCGCGGCCAGCCTGGCCAACGCCGCTTCGCGATTCAATTCTTGACTGCGATACTCTTGCGCCTTGATAATCACCACGCCATCGGCGGTAATGAGATGATGATTCAGCGCCAGCAGCCTTTCCTTATAATACTCTGGCAGGCTGGATGCCCGGATGTCAAAGCGCAAATGGATCGCCGTTGAGGTTTTGTTCACGTGCTGGCCGCCCGCGCCCTGCGCGCGGATCGCCGTCAATTCCAGCTCATTATCCGGTATGGCGACGTTTCTTGACAGTTCCAGCACCGGTTACACCTGTGCCTGCTGCCACTCGGCGAACTGGATTTCCAGACTATTCTGAGCATCGGACAGCCAAATAGTTCCCTCCTGCAACGTCGCCTGCAGCGTCATGGTGCGGCTGGCCAATGCCGTCAGGCGCGCCAACTGCTCGTCGTCGAGGAAACGCACGCTCAGGTTCTTGTAGCCGGCCACCTTGCCCTGCATTCCCTGCCACCACACGTGCGCGGCGCGCTCGCCGTAGGCGTACAACACCACGCGCGGCGACTGGTTGCAGGCCTTGCGGATGCGTTTTTCGTCGGGCAACCCCATCTCGATCCACATTTCCAGCCCATTGTGGTCGTTGCGCTGCCAGATCTCCGGCTCGTCGTCGGCGCTCAGCCCTTTGGTGAACACCAGTCGCTCGTCGGCATGGCAGATCCAGGCCAACAGGCGCAGCATCATGCGCTGCTCGTTTTCGGACGGGTGTTGCGCCAGCGTCAATGCGGCGTCGTGGTAGAAGTGACGATCCATATCAGCGATATTGACCGCGGCTTTATAAATGGTTGCTTTCAGCGCCATGGGTGACCTCGTTATTATCCGGCGACAGTGTACTTGATCAGGGCCGAACGCCGCCAGCGCGGCCCGGCCGCGGCAGTGCGAAAGGCGTGCCGGGGTGCTGATAACTCCATAACAGCTGTGCTATAGTCGTCTGGGATAGGATAAAACTCCAAGAGCCTGCGCCTCATCGCGATAGTAGTCTTGATGATGCAGAGGTTCTTAAGGGAGGAAACTGTGCAACAATACTGTGAGTTAGTACGCCGTACTTACGCCGAGATTGGCAGTGGAGATCTTGGCTACGTGCCCGATGCGCTGGCTTGTGCGTTAAAGGCATTGGACGATGTCGCAGCGAACGATGCGCTACCGTCCTCCGTTAGGGAACAGGCGGCCTTTGCCGCCGCTAACTTATTGGTGAGCGACTATGTTGATGAATGATGAGTACCAACCCATCAATTGCGATGACTACGACAACCTGGAACTCGCCTGTCAGCATAAACTTATTCTGAAGCTGGAGTTACGCGACGGAGAAGTGATCGAGGCCAAGGCGATCGACCTGCTGCAAAAGAAACGCGTTGAGTATCTGACCATCGAACAGAATGGCCAACAGCGCGACCTGCGTCTGGACCATATCAGCAGTTTCAGTCATCCGGAAATCGGTACCGTGGTCGTCAGTCTGTCGGACTGAGCAGCGGTAACCCCATCCCAACAGGGCAGCCCAACGGCTGCCCTCGTCATTTACGGCTTCAGGCTGGCGTAAAAGGCCGCCAGATCGGCGATATCGTCATCCGACAGCCCCGACACGTAGGCCTTCATCACCTCGGCCTGGCCGCCGTTGCGCCCCCCTTTCTTGTACGCCTGCAGCGCGTGCTGCAGGTACATGGCGTTCTGCCCGGCCAGATTCGGGTACATCGGCACCGTCACCTTGCCCTGCGCGCCGTGGCACGCAGCACAGGCGGCGGCTTTCGCCTGGCCGGCCGCAGCATCCCCCGCCGCCAACGCCGGCAGGCTGAACAGGCCGGCGGCCAACAGCGTGATCCCCACAAACTTCATTATTGCTCCTCGCGATTATGATTTTTTTCCCAGCGCAGCCGCCACGGACGTTCGCCTTCCGGCACCTGCCCCGCCTCACAGACGAATACGCCCAGCGCGGCGATCAGCTGCTCATCATAATAAATCAACGGGATGCGTTCACGCTGCCAGGGCGGGATCCCCAGCTCCTGCCACAATTTTTTTATCGGCCGCGAATGGGCGCGCCCCACGATGCGCACCGCGCCCTGCACGCCGCCGAAACGAATGCTGATCCGCTGCGACGGCTGCGGCGCGCGCAGCGCCAGCTCGCCCTCACCCGCGACAAGCCGCCCCAGCCCATCCGGCAGCGCCAGCGGCTCGTCAGGCTGCCAGGGCAGATGCACATCGCGCAGCGCCGCCAGCGGCGGCAACAGGTGCAACCGGCCGCGGAAACGGCGAATCTGATAGGCGCCGAGCTGCAGCTGCGGTTCGGCATCCTCCCGGCTGAGCGCCACCTCCACCCACAGGCGCTGAAGCTGCTCACGCGCCGGCATGGTGACGTTAAACAACGCGATCCAGCGCCGCAGCAAGGCGAAGCGCCGCACCGGCGAACAGTCCGTCAGGCCGTCGATCGCCAATGAGCGATCCGCCGCCAACAGGCTTTGCAGCGGTTCCGCCAGCAGTTCGTCCAGCAGCTGCTCCTGCTCGGCGCACAGGCCGGCGCTGCGCGCCACCGCCGAGGCGAAGTGCGGCCAGCGCTGGTTGAGCTGCGGCAACACCTGCAAGCGCAGGAAATTGCGATCGAAGCGCGTATCCTGATTGCTGTCGTCATCTATCCAGGTTAGGGCGTGGCGTTGCGCGTAGTTTTCCAACGTCTGGCGTGAGCAACCCAACAGCGGCCGCAACAGCAGGTGCTCGCCCAACGCCGCGCGCGCCGCCATCGCCGACAGCCCCGCCGGCCCGCTGCCGCGCTTGAGCGCCAGCAGGAAGGTTTCGCTTTGATCGTCGAGGTGTTGGGCGGTGAGCAGCGCTTCGCCCTCCGTTAGCGCGGCGCTGAAGGCGGCATAGCGCGCCGCGCGCGCCGCCGCTTCGATGCCGCCCTGGCGGGCGTCCACCTGCACGTGCGTCACCGTCAGCGGGATCTGCCAGTCGGCGCAGCGGCTGCGGCAATGCTCAACCCAGCGGTCGGCGAAGGCGCTCAGGCCGTGATGCACATGCAGCGCGCGCAGTTGCATTCCCGGACGCCGGCGGCGCAACGCCGCCAGCACATGCAGCAGTACGCTGGAATCCAGGCCGCCGCTGAACGCCACCAGCAGCCGCTGCTGCGCGCCCAACTGGTCTGCCACCCGCGTCGTTAATTGATCAGTATTCATCGGTCGGCTTTGTCACTTCTACATAGCTGCACGTTAACCCCGCCTACCGTCATCAATCAAGCATTAACCGTCCGTGCCTGGCGCCGCGTCAGCAACCACCAACCACCCAGCACCGCGATCACCGCCAGCGCGCATCCGGCCGCTCCCCAGCCAATCTGGGCGAAAATGCGGCCATACGCCTGCATCGCCGCCCCCTCGATGTGATCCTCGGCGGTCTGATTGGCGATAATGCCCGCCAGATAGTTGGCGATCGAGCCGGTCGCCAGCATATAGATGCCGGTCAGCACGCCGGTGGCGCCGGGGATATTCAGCCGGGTGATCTGCGCCATCGCCACCGGATCGATAAACAGTTCGGCGAAGCCCATCACCGCCAGGCCGGCGATCATCAGCCCCATCGAGCCCGGCCCGTGCAGCCGCGTATTGAGTGCCATCAGCGTAAAGCCGACGCCGATCAACAGCAGACCGAAGGCGAACTTGCACCAAATGCGCAGCGTGCGATCGCCCGTACCGTCGCCGTTCGCCAGCCATGCCAGCGCCACGCCGCCCAGCATCACCGCGCAGGCATTAACCGACTGGAACAGCGCGGTCGGCACCGTCCAGCCGAACCAGCGCCGATCGACGAAGTGATCGATAAACAGGCTGATGGAGCTGCCGCCCTGCTGGGCGAAAGCCCAGAACAGCGTGCCCAGCAGCATCAGCACAACGATCTGCCACAGTCCCCGGCGCTGGCCGGCGTCCGCACGCAGCATAATGCGTGCCACCAGCACCACCGCCGCCACGCACACCAGCCCGAGCAAATAGCCGGCCCAGTCGTGCACAAACAGCAGCGTGAAGAACAGCGGCGATGCCAGCAGCGCCGCCAACAGCCAACCCCAGTGCGGCAAACCCAGGCTTTTGGCGCGCATCAGCGGTGCATTCACGCCGCGGGTATGGTGGAAGTGGCGCCCGCCGAGCAGGAAGATCGCCAGGCCGGCGAACATGCCGATCCCGGCCAACGCAAAGCCGACGTGCCAGCCATAGCGCTCGGCCGCCAACCCGCAGGCGATCGGCGCCAAAATAGATCCGACGTTGCCGGCGGCGTACAGCAGCGAGAAGCCCCCTTCGCGGCGCGAGTCGTGCGCCGGATACAGTTCGCCCAGCAGGCAGCTGATATTGGATTTGAACAGGCCGTAGCCGCAGATGATGATGGCCAGCGCCAGATAGAGCGACTGGGCGGAGACCGCGCTCAGGCCGAGCACGATATGCCCCAGCGTCATCAGCGCCGCGCCGGCGATCACTGCGACGCGATTGCCCAGCAGGCGGTCGGCGAGCCAGCCGCCCAAAATAGGAGTGACGTAAACTAACGAAGCGTAAGCGCTGTAGAGATCGATGGCGTGGCTGTCGGTATAGCCGAGTTGGTGGGTCAGATAGAGAATCAGTAACGCACGCATGCCGTAAAAGCTGAAATATTCCCAAATTTGTATGGCTACGACATAGTAGATTGCGCGCGGCTGTGAGGGTGTTTTCATGGAGGTCTCCCATCAGTCGGTGAACGGCAAAGGGGAAGCGCGAGCGCCTCCCCTGTTATTGGCTGCGGTTATTTCGCCTTCAGCACTTTCACCCGATAACGTCCGTCCGCCTGACGATAGGCGCCGTGAATGTCGGTTTCAAAGCCCGGATAATGCGCGCCGATTTCGCACAGCATCTGCAGGAACTCCAGCACCGGCCGGCTCTCCTCGGTCAGCATTTCGCCCGGCATCACCAGCGGCACGCCCGGTGGGTATGGGAGGATCATATTGGCGTTGACCTTGCCGACCATCTCTTCCAGATAAACCTCTTCCACTTCGCCGTGCAGCTCTTTCTGGAACGCCTGGTACGGGTTCATCACCATGGTTGGCAGCACTTCGAACGCGCGATACATCAGGTCCGGCAGGTTGTGCTGCTCCACCAGGCGGTGAATGTTCTGCGCCAGATCCTGAATGCGCATGTTTTCATAGAAATCAGGCGCTTCGTGATACAGCGAAGGCAGCATGTTTTTCACCCGCAGGTTCAGATCGAACGAGCGTTTGAAGTCGGTCATCGCGCGCAGCAGGCTGAGCGCCTTGGTTTTGTCGATGCCGATGCTGAACAGGAACAGCAGGTTGTACGGCCCAGTTTTCTCGACGATGATGCCGCGTTCGTCGAGGTATTTCGCCACGATGCTGGCCGGGATGCCGAACGGCTGCATCTCGCCTTCCTTGCTCATCCCCGGCGTCAGAATGGTGACCTTGATCGGATCGAGGTACATGTGTTCATTGTCGATGTTCTTGAAACCGTGCCAGGCGCTGTCGGAGCGCAGCGGCCAGCATTCCGGCTCATCGATATGCTCCGGCTGCCAGACGTCGAAGAACCAGCCGTCGGACTCGACTTTCAGGCGTTTGATCTCTTTGCGGAACTTGATCGCGCGTTCGATGGAGCCGTTGATCAGGCGCTTGCCGGCGTTGCCTTTCATCATCGCCGCGGCGGTTTCGGTCGACGCCACGATGCCGTAGTGCGGCGAGGTGGTGGTGTGCATCATGTAGGCTTCGTTGAAGGTTTCTTCGTTGATGTCGCCCTTCACATGAATCATCGAAGCCTGCGAGAAGGCCGCCAGCAGCTTGTGGGTGGACTGGGTTTCATAGATCACCTTGCCCTCCACGCGGCCGCCGCTCATGCCGCACTTGCCTTTATAGATCGGGTGGAAGTTGGTGTAAGGCACCCAGGCGGAATCGAAGTGGATAGACTTCACGTCCAGGGTGTTCTTGATAAAGTCGGTGTTGTACAGCAGGCCGTCATAGGTGGAGTTGGTGATCACCGCATGCACCGGCCAGGTGGCGTTCGGGGTCTCCTTCACACGTTTGGCGATGGTGGCGCGCTGGAACTCGCTCTGCGGAATGCCGCCGAGGATGCCGTAGGCGTTGCGGGTCGGGCGGAAGTAGATCGGCGTGATGTCGCTCATCATCATCAGGTGAGTCAGCGACTTGTGGCAGTTACGGTCAATCAGTACCGTGCTGCCCGCCGGCGCCGAATACATGCCGACGATCTTGTTGGCGGTGGAGGTGCCGTTGGTGACCATGTAGCTGCGTTCGGCGTTGAACACGCGGGAAATGTACTCTTCCGCCTCTTTGTGCGGGCCGGAGTGATCCAGCAGCGATCCCAGTTCGGACACCGAAATCGAGATATCCGACTTCATGGTGTTCGGGCCGAAGAAATCGTAGAACAGGCTGCCCACCGGGCTTTTCTGGAATGCGGTGCCGCCCATGTGGCCCGGCGTACAGAAGGTGTATTTGCCTTCGCGCACGTATTTGAACAGCGCCTTGGTCAACGGTGGCAGGATGGTGTCGATATACTCGTCGGTATTCTGTTTGATCTTGGCGGCGATGTCGGTTGCCGCGCCGAGCGCATATTCGAAGAAGCGCACCTGCATGCGCAGATCGTTCAGGCTGACGTCCAGCGTCGAATAGGTGTTGGCGAACGCGTACAGCGGCATGTACTCGTTCAGCTGGCTGATCTCTTCGCACAGCTCCAGGTTGTATTTGTCCCAGTCGAAGATCACCCCGCACAAGCGGGCGTTGTTCTCGATCAGTTTCAGCAGGTCTTCGCGATCGTTAGGGTAAACGATGCGGAAATCCAGACTTTCCAGCGCCTGATGCAGTTCACGGATAGGCTCTTCTTTGAAGTAGACACCCATGTGATTCATGATGGCGATAACGTTCATATGCATTTCTCCTGGCAAAGCAAGCCCCTTCCCGTCGCGGCTGACAGGTCGGAAAGAAAGGGGCTGGGTAAATTCAGTCGGTCAGCGGACGCGAATCAGTGCGCTTTGGCCGTGGTGTTTTCATCGACCGCCGCGGCGTTGGCAGCCTGGCGGGTATTCATTTTCCGGGCGTAGAACATCAGGATAATCAGGCTGATGATAAAGGTGCCGGACAGTTCGAATGAGTTGGCGCCCATCAGCGCGATGAAGCAGAAGCCGCAGCCGCACACCGAAGCGATCAGGCTCAGCAGGTTGCGCACGTTGACCCCTTCGAAGCGGATCAGGTCTACGCAGGAGTAGAAGTAAGGCAGCATGGTCAGCAGCACCGCGATGCCGGTCAGCTCGCCGAACAGGTCGGACGCTTTGCCGCCGGCGGAGCTCATCAGGGTGATCAGCACCATCAGCGCGGTCATTTTGCAGCCGGCCAGCAGCAGGCCTTTCTTCGGAATGCCGTTTTTATCCAGCTCGCCGTACACTTTCGGGAAGTTACCGTCGTTGGCGGCGCGTACCCCGGCCTGGCCGACCAGCATCATCCACGAACCGAGCGACGTCAGGCAGGCGAAGGCAGTGAAGGCGGAAACCATCGGTGCTGCCCAGTTGCCCATAATCGCCGAGGCGCTGATGGCGAACGGCGCGCCGCTGGCGGCCATTTCAGACGCCGGGAACATACCGCTGATCACCTGAGTGGCGGCGATGTAGATAATGCCCGCCAGGCCGGTGCCGAGCATGGTCGCCAGCGGCACGGTGCGTTTCGGGTTTTTCACCATGCCGGTGCTGACCGCTGCGGATTCCACACCGATAAATGCCCACAGGCACAGCAGGATACTTTTAATCACCGCATGGCTGTCGGTGGTACCGGAGGTATTCCAGTTAGCCTGGTAGGTGGCGACGTCAAACCAGTGCCAGCCGAGGGTGGCAGTCACGATCACCGGGATCAGCACCAGCACCAGGCCCAGGGTGGTCAAACGGCTGACCCAGGTTCCGCCCAGCATGTTCACGAAGGTGAAGATCCATACGATGGCGATACAGGCGATGCCGGCAGGTACCGGATTATTCAGCGCCGGGAAGAAGGTGGAGAGATAAGAAACGGCGGTAATGCCGATGGCCAGGTTACCGATCCAGTTGGCATGGTAATAAAGCACGCCGGTCTGGAAACCGAAGGCCGGGGAAATTTCACCCGCATAAGCGATAGGGCCGCCCTGCTGCGGGTTTTTGGTGGCGAGGCGGGCATACACATAGGCCAGCGACATCGCCCCGATAATCGAGATCACCCATCCCCAAATGGCGATAGATCCGAGACTCGCCAGGTTGGCGGGCAATAAGGCAATCCCGCTCCCCATCATATTACCGGCGACGACGCCGGTGCAGGCAATAAGCCCTATTTTCTTGGGTGAAGCCATGGTCAGTTTCTCCTGATTTACGTTTCTTATAAGCCACACCCATAAATGAAAGATTTTAATGAGCCGGCTTGATAGTCAGGATGCTAACCATCGGGGGGAATAAAGTCCTAAAGATAAAGTGAGATTACGCTCATGATCATACAAATGATAACCTGAGGTTTTTCATTAACACATCAAGATAAAAAGGTAAGCTAAAGAAAAGATAAACATCATTTAAAAACAGCAAAATAGCGAGGTTAATCACGCATAACAAACGGCAAAAAAAGAGCAATATTGCGCAGAAAAATAATACATTCATGCAACATGGCTTTACCAATAAATAACGCCGCCATGATCCCGGAGAATAATGGCAGCGTGATAGCGGTTAATTATTGGCGCTGATAGTTATTTAAATAAGGCACCACGTTGGTCAATGACGTCTGGAATACGCCATTGGTGATCCAATGCAATGTGTCTTCGCCGGGGCGAAGATTGAATGCGGTAATATAAGAATCCGCCGCCAAATGGTTCTGCCCCTGCATTTCATACACTTTCCCCAGCAGCACATAATTCAGCCACGACATTTGCAATTCAATCCCCAGATCGATCGCCCGGTGCGCCTCGTCAATGCGCCCCTGCGTCAATGCATCTACCGCCAGAACTTGCTGCATGATTGGCGTGTTTTTCAATTCCGGGATGGTCGCCAGATGGCTGATATCGGCGCGCAGTTGCGCCAAGGCCTGGCTGTCGAACGGTTGATAAGAATTGCGCAGCAGGTCCACCAGCGCTTTTTCCGCCAGCAGGTAGTGGAAGTTCGGCGCGCTTTTAATCAACTCGCTCAGCTGGGCGCTGGCGCGGGTCAACGAATCGGCGTCGCCGTGGATCAGCAACTGATGCGCCTGGTAGAAACGCTGCAGCAGCGGCCCGTTGTCGGGCAGCAGCTGCGCCAGACGCTGCTCCAGCTGTGGCGGCCAGGGCTGCTTCAGCGCTGCGGACAGGCTGGAGAGGAAGTCGGTCTGGATCTTCAGCTGGTTATCGGCGGTAATGAAGTAACGCTTGTCCAGCATGACTGAGCTGTCGGCGTTATCCACCAACCGCACGGACAGGAAACACTGCTGGGCGCGGTAGTGGCGCTGATTGACGAACTCGATATACAGCGACTTGCCCGAGTTGCTGGGGCCGGAATAGTTGTAGTTGGTCTGGTCGTGCACCAGGAAGGTCGAGTAGGTGTTCAGCGAATCGGTGATCAGCTCGCTGACGCCCACCACATAGGAGAGCTGCGGCATCCAGTTGCTGCAGCTCTCGCCGCCCTGGATGCGAATATCGATATCGCGCGGGTTGAGCAGCACCGGCATGGTCGATACCGGCACGCGCTGCGACAGCGTGGCGATGCCGACAAACGCCACGCAGACGCTGAGCGCCGCCAGAAACGCCAGCCACACCCAGAAGGTTGAGCGGCGATAAAAGCGCGGCTTCTTTTCGCCGGGCGCGGCAACCGGCGCGCTTGCCCGGCGCGGCGGCACATACGGCGTTTCGTCTTCCTCGCTGCCGTCTTCCGGTTCATGCATGATCACCGCAATCTGCGGCGCCGGTGCGGGAGCGGGTTGCGCCTCCCCCTCTTCACACCAGATCACCGACGTCGCCAGCTTATATCCGCGCTTGGGCACGGTGATAATGTATTCCGGGCTGTCGCTGTCGCCGTCTTTCAGGTATTTGCGCAGCTCCGAAATACATTGGGTCACCACGTGGTTGGTGACGATATTGCGCTTCCAGACGTTGTCGATCAGCTCGTCGCGGCTCAGCACCACGTCCGGATGGCGGGCGAAATAGCACAGCATGTCGATCAGGCGCGGTTCCAGCGTTTTTAGGCGTCCGTCGCGGCTGATGGTGTTGTCGGCAGGGGTAACCAGCCACTCCCCGACGCGAAAAGCAGGCTCTTGCATGGCGGAAATAACTCTGTAGGCATGTAGGGCAAGGGCGCGATCATAGCATAACCGCCCCCGGCTGTGGCCGCCGGGAGGCGATTAAGCCGTTAACTCTCGTATAATTCTAACGGTAAACCATCGGGATCGCTGAAAAAGGTAAAGCGGGATTGGGTGTAAGGATCGACGCGTACCGGTTCGCAGGCGACGCCGGCCGCCTGCAGATGGGCGATGGCCTGGTCAATGTCGTCAACGCTGAACGCCAAATGGCGCAGGCCGCAGGCCTCCGGGCGGCTGACGCGAGCCGGCGGCGAAGGGAAAGAAAACAGCTCGATGGCGTATTGCCCGTTGAGCGCCAGATCCGCTTTCCAGGAGTCGCGCTCCTCGCGGTAGACCTCGCTCAGCAGGGTGAATCCGAGAATGTCACAGTAAAAACGCTTGCTGGCGGCGTAATCCGCGCCAATGATCGCGATATGGTGTACCTGACGTAACGCCAGCATGGCGGCCTCTCCTGTTCGGTCTGATGAGGCAAGGTATCCGGCGGCGGTGATACCGTCAATGGGAACGCCCGGCATATCTTTCCAAACCGCCGGGCGTGTTATGCATTATGGCTGTGGGGCTTTCAACACCTTCACCAGATAGCGCCCGTCCTCCGTCAGTCTGGCGCCGTGGATGTCGGTTTCAAAACCGGGGTAACGTTCGCCGATCGAGCACAACATCAGCAGAAAATCGAGTACCGCCCGGCTCTCTTCGGTAATCATTTCCCCCGGCATCACCAGCGGCACGCCCGGCGGATACGGCAGGATCATATTGGCCGCCACCTTGCCCACCAGCTGATCCAGCTCACAGGTTTCCACGTTGCCCCGCACCTGCTCCTGGAACATCTGGTGCGGCGTCAGCTTCATTTCCGGCAGCACGTCGAACGCCCGCTGCATCAGGCGCGGCAGATCGTGCTGGCAGATCAGGCGATGAATGCCGGCGGCCAGATCCTGAATGCGCATGTTGCGATAGAAATCCGGATCCTCGGCGTACAGATCCGGCAGCATGTTCTTCACCCGCAGATTGAGATCGTAGGCGCGCTTGAAGTCGGTCAGGCCGCGCAGCAGGCTCATCGCCTTGGTTTTGTCGATGCCGATGCTGAACAGGAACAGCAGGTTGTACGGCCCGGTCTTCTCCACCACGATGCCGCGCTCGTCGAGGTACTTCGCCACCAGCGCCGCCGGGATCCCTTCCTCCTCCAGCGCGCCCAGCTCGTTCATGCCCGGCGTCAGGATCGTCACCTTGATCGGATCGAGGTACATGTGATCGCGATCGGTCTGGCCGAAGCCGTGCCAGTTGTCGTCCGGATCCAATGGCCAGCATTGCGCCTCATCGATCTCTTCCGGCTGCCAAATGTCGAAGAACCAACTGTCGCTCTCCTCGCGCAGCCGCTGCACTTCACGGCGAAAATGCAGCGCGCGCTCCACCGAGCGGTTGATCAAGCGGCGCCCCGGGTTGCCGCGCAGCATGGCGGCCGCGGTCTCCATCGACGCCACGATGCCGTAGTGCGGCGAGGTGGTGGTGTGCATCATGTAGGCTTCGTTGAAGGTGCTCTCGTCGTAGTCGCCCTTGATATGAATCATCGAGGCCTGCGAGAAGGCCGCCAGCAGCTTGTGCGTCGACTGGGTTTCGTAGAAAACCTTACCGGGCACCCGCTCGCCGCTCATGCCGCTCTTGCCGTCGTAAATCGGATGGAAGTTGGTGTAAGGCACCCAGGCGGAGTCAAAGTGGATCGATGGCACCTCCAGCGTCTGCTTGATGTAGTCGGTGTTGTACAGCAGGCCGTCATAGGTGGAATTGGTGATCACCGCATGCACCGGCCAGGTGGCGTTCTCGGTCTCCTGCACCCGGGCGGCGATGCTTTCGCGGGTGAACTCGCGCTGCGGAATGCCGCCGAGGATGCCGTAGGCGTTGCGCAGCGGGCGCAGATAGATCGGCACGATATCGCTCATCATCAGCAGGTGGCACAGCGATTTGTGGCAGTTGCGGTCGATCAGCACGGTGCTGCCGGCCGGCGCCGAATACATGCCGACGATCTTGTTGGCGGTGGAGGTGCCGTTGGTGACCAGATAGCTCTGCTCGGCGTTGAAGGTGCGCGCGATATACTCTTCGGCCTCCAGGTGCGGCCCGGTGTGATCCAGCAGCGAACCGAGCTCGGTAACCGAAATCGAGATGTCGGCCTTCAGGGTATTGGCGCCGAAAAAGTCATAGAACAGGCAGCCCACCGGGCTTTTTTGAAACGCGGTGCCGGCCATGTGGCCCGGCGTGCAGAAGGTGTACTTCCCTTCGCGCACATAGTTGAACAGCGCCTTGGTCAGCGGCGGCGTAATGGTATC
This sequence comes from Serratia sp. MF1(2023), assembly GCF_030954545.1. NCBI lineage: Bacteria > Pseudomonadati > Pseudomonadota > Gammaproteobacteria > Enterobacterales > Yersiniaceae > Serratia > Serratia sp. MF1(2023). The sequence continues at coordinate 20,088 of NZ_JAVHUX010000034.1, forward strand.
GATGTATTCCGCGGTGTACTGCTGGATGCGCTGCGCGATATCGTCCGCCGCATTCAGGCCATACTCGAAGAAATAGAGCACCATGCGCATTTCATGCAGGCTGACGTCGAAGGTGGAATGGGTATTGATAAAGGCGTACAGCGGCAGGTATTCATTCAGCTCGTTGATCTCGCTGCACAGCTCCAGGCTGTAGTCGTCCCAGTCGAAGATCACCCCGCAAATGCGGGCATTGGCTTCGATCAGCTTCAGCAGATCACCGCTGTTTTTGGGGTACACCAGCTGGAATCCCATGGCGGCCAGCGCCGCGTGGAGCTCGCGGATCGGCTCATCTTTGTAGTAGACGCCCGTCGGGCCCATGATGGCGATGATATTCATCGGCAGCTCCTGTCAGTTAACGGCCAAGTCTCTATAACACCACGAAAATCCGGTGGTGTGTAGCCAAAAAAAAACCGCCCGGAGGCGGTTTCTTGCAGCGAAGCACAGAACTCAGCAGTAGCCGTAGTTCATCAGACGCTGATAGCGGCGGTTGAGCAACTCTTCGTCGTTCAGGCCGTCCAGATCTTTCAGATCGGCCAGCAGCTGCGCTTTCAGCGCGGCGGCCATTGCCGGCACGTCGCGGTGCGCGGAACCCAGCGGCTCCGGGATCACCGAGTCGATCAGCTTCAGCTCTTTCAGGCGCGGCGCGGTGATGCCCATCGCTTCTGCGGCCAGCGGCGCCTTATCGGCGCTCTTCCACAGGATAGAGGCACAGCCTTCCGGCGAAATCACCGAGTAGGTGCTGTACTGCAGCATGTTCACCTTATCGCCCACGCCGATCGCCAGCGCGCCGCCGGAGCCGCCTTCGCCGATGACGGTGCAGATGACCGGCACGTTCAGGCGCGACATCTCACGCAGGTTGCGCGCGATGGCTTCGGACTGGCCGCGCTCTTCCGCGCCCACGCCCGGATAAGCGCCCGGGGTATCGATAAAGGTGATGATCGGCATCTTGAAGCGCGCGGCCATTTCCATCAGGCGCAGCGCCTTGCGGTAGCCTTCCGGCGCCGGCATGCCGAAGTTGCGGCGGATCTTCTCTTTGGTTTCACGGCCTTTCTGGTGCCCGATGATCATCACCGGGCGGCCATCCAGGCGCGCAATACCGCCGACGATCGCTTTGTCGTCGGCGTAAGCGCGATCGCCCGCCAACTCTTCGAAGTCGGTAAAGATGTGTTTGATATAATCCAGGGTATAAGGACGGCGCGGGTGGCGTGCCAATTGGGCAATCTGCCAGGCCCCAAGATCGGCAAAAATCTTGCGCGTCAGCTCAACGCTCTTTTCACGCAGGCGCTGAACCTCTTCGTCCAGATTAATATCTAATTTTTCGTCTTGACGGCTGACTGCAGTCAGCGAGTCAATTTTCGCTTCCAGCTCTGCAATCGGCTGTTCAAAATCAAGAAAATTCAGACTCATAGCATTCCTATTTTAGTCAAATTCCAAGTCCACCTGCTCATTGCCTACCAACGTCCGCAAGTCGATCAACAAGCGGTCGGTGGGCGTCACGCGCCAGGTTGCGCCAAAACGCAGCTTGGCTCGCGCATCTTCCCGTTGATAGTAGAGATGCACTGGAATCGTCCCCGAGCGATGGGGTTCCAACGACTGACGGAGACGGTTCAAAAGCTGGTCATCAATTTGCCTGTCAGTCAGCGAGATAGCAAGCCCGCGAGCGTATTTTTCCCGGGCTTCACTGATGTCCATTACCTCGCGGGCCATCATTTTAAGCCCGCCGCTAAAGTCATCAAAGCTGACCTGTCCACTGGCGATAAGGATACGGTCTTTTTCCAACAAATGCTGGTATTTTTCTAACGCTTCGGTGAATAACATCACTTCCAGGCGGCCCGAACGGTCATCCAATGTACAGATGCCGATGCGGTTGCCGCGCTTGGTCACCATCACCCGCGCGGCGACCACCAGCCCGACGGCGGTGGTCATTTTGCCCCGATCCGTCGGGTGCATGTCTTTCAAACGCTGGCCACCGGCGTAACGTTCGATCTCCTTCAGGTACTGGGTGATCGGGTGGCCGGTCAGGTACAGCCCCAGCGTCTCCCGTTCACCGTCCAGCACCACCTGCTCCGGCCAGGGCGCGATATTGGCGTAGGATTGCTCCACCTGCTCCGGCGCTTCCGCCAGCACGCCAAACATATCCACCTGGCCGAGCGCTTCGGCTTTCGCATGCTGATCCGCCGCTTTCAACGCGTCGCCGAGCGAATTCATCAGCGCGGCGCGGTGCGGCCCGAGGCGATCGAACGCGCCGGACATGATCAGTTTTTCCAGAATGCGGCGGTTCAGTTTCTTGATGTCTGAGCGCGCGCAGAGATCGAACAGGTCTTTGAAGTAACCCTGCTCGCCGCTGTTGCGCGCCTCGATGATGGCTTCGATCGGCCCTTCCCCCACGCCCTTGATGGCGCCTATGCCGTAAACGATCTCGCCGTCGTCGTTGACGTGGAAGTGATACAGGCCGCTGTTGATGTCCGGCGGCAGGATCTTCAGCCCCATGCGCCAGCATTCGTCCACCAGCCCCACCACCTTATCGGTGTTGTCCATATCGGCGGTCATCACCGCCGCCATAAACTCGGCCGGGTAGTGCGCTTTCAGCCACAGCGTCTGATACGACACCAGCGCATAGGCGGCGGAGTGCGATTTGTTGAAGCCGTATCCGGCGAATTTCTCCACCAGGTCGAAGATTTTCACCGACAGTTCGCCGTCGATGCCGCGCGCTTTGGCGCCATCTTCAAAGCCGCCGCGCTGCTTGGCCATCTCGACCGGGTTCTTTTTACCCATCGCACGGCGCAGCATGTCCGCGCCGCCCAGCGTATAGCCCGCCAGCACCTGGGCAATCTGCATCACCTGTTCCTGATACAGGATGATGCCATAGGTGGGTTCCAGCACCGGCTTGAGCGACTCGTGCTGCCACTGGATGTCCGGGTAGGAGATCTCTTCGCGGCCGTGCTTGCGGTCGATGAAGTTATCCACCATCCCCGACTGCAGCGGCCCCGGACGGAACAGCGCCACCAGTGCGATCATGTCTTCGAAGCAGTCGGGCTTCAGACGTTTGATCAGGTCTTTCATGCCGCGCGATTCAAGCTGGAACACCGCCGTGGTTTCCGAGCGCTGCAGCATGTCGAAGCTTTTCTTGTCGTCGAGCGGAATGGCGGCGATGTCGATCGGCTCCAGCCCGGTCTTGGCGCGCCGGGCGTTGATCATCTCCAGCGCCCAGTCGATGATGGTCAGGGTGCGCAGACCGAGGAAGTCGAACTTCACCAGCCCGGCGTATTCCACGTCGTTCTTATCGAACTGGGTCACCGGGTGCTGCCCTTCGGCGTCGCAGTACAGCGGCGCGAAGTCGGTGATTTTGGTCGGCGCTATCACCACGCCCCCGGCGTGTTTACCGGCGTTACGCGTCACCCCTTCCAGCTTGCGCGCCATGTCGATCAGCGCCTTGACCTCTTCGTCTGCCTCGTAAATTTCCGGCAGCTGCGGTTCGGCAGCGAAGGCTTTTTCCAGCGTCATGCCCGGATCCGGCGGCACCAGCTTGGAGATGCGATCGACGAAGCCGTACGGGTGCCCCAGCACGCGGCCCACGTCGCGGATAACCGCTTTCGCCGCCATGGTGCCGAAGGTGATGATCTGCGATACCGCTTCGCGGCCGTACATCTCCGCCACGTGCTCAATTACCTGATCGCGCTTCTCCATGCAGAAGTCGACGTCGAAGTCGGGCATCGAGACACGTTCCGGGTTCAGGAAACGTTCGAACAGCAGGTCGAACTCCAGCGGATCGAGGTCGGTGATTTTCAACGCATAGGCCACCAGCGAACCGGCGCCGGAACCGCGCCCCGGGCCCACCGGCACGTTGTTGTCCTTCGACCACTGGATAAACTCCATCACGATCAGGAAGTAGCCGGGGAACCCCATCTGGTTGATCACCTTCAGCTCGACGTCCAGACGCTCGTCGTATTCCGGGCGGCGCTGCGCGCGCACTTCAGGATCGGGGAACAGGAACTCGAGACGCTCTTCCAGCCCCTCTTTCGATTTGAGTACCAGGAAGTCCTCGGTGCTCATGTCGCCGGTCGGGAACTGCGGCAGGAAGTATTCGCCGAGGCGAATGGTGACGTTGCAGCGCTTGGCGATTTCGACGCTGTTCAGCAGCGCTTCGGGGATGTCGGCGAACAGCTCGCACATCTCGTCTTCGCTGCGCATGTATTGCTGCGGGCTGTAGTTGCGCGGCCGCTTGGGATCGTCCAGCGTAAAGCCGTCGTGGATGGCGACGCGAATTTCATGGGCGTCGAAGTCATCTTCCACCAGGAAGCGCACGTCGTTGGTGGCCACCACCGGCAAACCGCGCTCGGTGGCCAGCGCCACCGCCGCATGCAGGTAGTTCTCTTCGTCCGGGCGGCCGGTGCGGATCAGTTCCAGGTAGTAACAGTCCGGGAAGTGCTGCTGGTAGAAGTCCAGACACTGATCCACCTGCGCCTGGTTGCCGCGCAGCAGAAACTTGCCGACGTCGCCCTGACGCGCGCCGGAGAGCAGAATCAGCCCTTCGCGATGTTCAATCAGCCAGTCGCGATCGATGATCGGGCCGGCGGCGCCGTAGCCGCGCTGATAGGCGCGGGAAATCAGCAGCGTCAGGTTCTGGTAGCCTTCGTTGTTGCTGGCCAGCACCGTCAGCTGAGCCAGCTCGTCGCCCAGCTCTTCGCTTTGCACATGGAAATCCGCGCCGATGATCGGTTTGATCCCGGCGCCGTGCGCGCTGCCGTAGAACTTCACCAATCCACACAGGTTGGTGAAATCGGTGATTGCCAGAGCAGGCATGGCTAACGCGGCGGCTCTTTTCACCAGCGGTGCCGTCTTGGCCAATCCATCAATCATGGAGTAGTCACTGTGGACGCGCAGGTGAATAAAACGAGGTTCGGCCATCTCCAGATACCTGATTGAAGGGGCTCAGCAGGCTGAACCCGGGTTAATGCTATCGTCGGGCCTGGTCAACCAGGCCCGCAGGCTACAGCGCCAGCGCCCTTTTCACCGGCGCGAAGCTGCGGCGGTGATGCTCGGTGGCGCCCAGCGCGGCCAGCCGCTCCAGGTGGAAGGCGGTCGGGTAACCCTTATGCTGCGCGAAACCGTAGTCCGGGAACTCGCTGTCCAGCGCGGCCATTTCACGATCGCGCGTGACCTTCGCCAGAATGGACGCCGCGCTGATCTCCGCCACGCGGCTGTCGCCCTTCACCACCGCCTGCGAACGCATCGGCAGGTTCGGGCAACGGTTACCGTCGATTAAAACCATGTCCGGCGCGATATGCAACCCGGCCACCGCGCGCTGCATCGCCAGCATGGTGGCGTGCAAAATGTTCAGTTGGTCGATTTCTGCCGGCTCGGCGCGCCCCAGGCTCCAGGAGAGCGCCTTGGCGACGATTTCGTCATACAGCGCCAGGCGGCGTTTTTCACTGAGTTTCTTGGAATCCGCCAGCCCGACGATCGGCTGCGCCGGATCGAGGATCACGGCGGCGGTGACCACCGCACCGACCAACGGCCCGCGGCCCACTTCGTCCACGCCGGCAATCAGCGTGGCAGCGGGATAGATAAAGGGTTCAATCATGCTTTCGCCAGCTCCAACACAGCCTGAGCGGCCTGTTCGTCCGCACCGCAACGGATGCTTTGGTGCAAGGTAAGGAAAGTCTGTTTCAGCGCTTCGGTTTGCGGGCTCTCTTCCAGCAGCGGCATCACGGCGGCGGCCAGTTTGTCCGGCACGCAGTCATGCTGCAGCAGCTCGGTAACGATCTCCCGCCCCGCCAGCAGATTCGGCAGCGAAACGTAAGGCGTTTTCACCAGCTTCTGCGCCAGCCAGAAAGTGAACGGCTTCATGCGATAGCCCACCACCATCGGGCACTTGGCCAGCATGCACTCCAGCGCCGCTGTGCCGGATGCCAGCAGCGCCGCGTCGCTGGCGATCATCGCCTCGCGCCCCTGACCGTTCAGCAGGTGTACGGTCAGATCCGGCGCCACTTCCGCCTTGATGCGCTCAAACTGCTCGCGCCGTTTGGCGTTGACCAGCGGCACCACCACTTCCAGCTCGGGATAACGGGTGCGCAGCAGCTGCGCGGTCTTGAGGAAGTCGGCGCTCAGCATCTCGACTTCGGCGCCGCGGCTGCCCGGCAGCAACGCCAGACAGCGCGCCTGCGGATCGATGCCAAGCTGAGCGCGCGCCGCCAGCCGATCGGGCTGCAACGGCATGGCGTCCGCCATGGTGTGGCCGATAAACCGGCAGGGCACGTTGAAACGATCGTAAAACGCTTTTTCGAAAGGGAGAAAGGCCAGCACCAGATCGGTGGCTTTGCCAATTTTGAAAACGCGCTTTTGCCGCCAGGCCCACACGGAAGGGCTGACGTAGTGAATGGTACGGATACCGCGCTGCTTGAGGCGGCCTTCCAGCGTGATGTTGAAGTCCGGCGCGTCGATGCCGACAAACACGTCCGGCCGCAGCTCGCCGAAGCGGCGGGTAAGATCCTTGCGGATCTTCAACAGGCGTGGCAAACGCTCGAGCACTTCCACCACGCCCATTACCGCCAGCTCTTCCATTTCGTACCAGGCTTCACAGCCTTCGGCCTGCATCAGCGGGCCGGCGACGCCAACAAAACGCGCGTCGGGGATCTGCGCCTTGAGCGCGCGGATCAAACCGGCGCCGAGAATGTCACCGGAGGTTTCTCCGGCGACCAATCCGATAGTCAATGGACGATTCGACATAACTCAGCGAATGATACCGCGGGTGGAACGGGTAAAGAAATCGAGGTATTGCTGCACCACCGGCTGTTCTTTGGCCAGGGCTTCGATTTCCGCTTTCGCTTCATCCAGCGTTTTCTCGCTGCGATACAGGATCTTGTAGGCGTTGCGGATCGCCTGCATTTCATCCTTGTCAAAACCGCGACGCTTCAGGCCGACCGCGTTGACGCCGAACGGCGTCGCGTGGTTACCCTGAGCGATGACGAAGGGAGGCACGTCCTGAGCGACGCCGGAACAACCGCCTACCATCACATGCGCGCCGATAATGCAGAACTGGTGGATCGCCGTCATGCCGCCGATAATGGCGTGATCGTCGATTTCCACATGCCCCGCCAGCGTGGCGTTGTTGGCCAGCACGCAAGCGTTGCCGACCACGCAGTCGTGAGCGACGTGCACGTTGACCATCAGCAGGTTGTCATTGCCCACTTTGGTCAGGCCGGTGCCCTGCGCGGTGCCGCGGTGAATGGTCACGCTTTCGCGGATGCGGTTGCGATCGCCCACTTCAACGCGCGTCGGTTCGCCCGCGTATTTCAGATCCTGGTTCACTTCACCGATGGAAGCGAACTGATAAATCTGGTTATCGCAGCCAATCTTAGTAATGCCGTTCACCACCACGTGGGATTTCAGCACCGTGCCGGCGCCGATTTCCACTTGGGAGCCGACGTAGCAGAAAGGGCCGATATGCACGTTGGCGCCGATCACGGCGCCTTCTTCGACTATCGCGCTAGGATGGATAAAGGCGGTTTGGTCAATCACGGATTAAGCCTCCCGGCTGCGGGCACACATCATGGTTGCTTCGCAGACAATTTTACCGTCAACGGTCGCCACGCCTTTGAAGCGAGTCAGGCCGCGGCGAGTTTTCTCGAAGGTGACTTCCATGACCATCTGATCGCCTGGCACCACAGGGCGTTTGAAGCGTGCTTCGTCGATACCGGCGAAGTAATACAGCTCGCCCGGCTCCAGTTTGCCGACGCTTTTAAACGCCAGGATACCGGTGGCCTGCGCCATGGCTTCCAGAATCAATACGCCTGGGAAAATCGGTTTGCCAGGGAAGTGGCCCTGGAAAAACGGTTCGTTCACCGATACGTTCTTCACCGCACGCAGATATTTGTGCTCTTCAAACTCGAGGACGCGGTCGACCAGCAAGAACGGGTAACGGTGAGGAAGCAGATCCAAAATTTCTGCAATATCCAGAGTATGAGTGTCAGTAGTCAAAATACTCTTCCTGTCTCTAAAAACTGATGGCATCAACAACACGGCCTGCGCTGACCCCAAAAGGAGATCATTATGCAGGCCGCAAATTAACATCTCTTTGCGCTTTTGGTCTCACGACCAACGCGTTTCGTTTTGTACCCGCGAAGGCGGGCGGCAATGATTAGTCTTTTCCGACTTTACGTTCGACAGCTTTCAAGCGTTTGCTGATCTCATCGATATTCATCACCAACGCAGCGGTTTTACGCCAAACCTTGTTAGGCTGCAACGGAATGCCCGAAGAGTATACCCCAGGTTCGGTGATTGGTCGCATAACCATTCCCATTCCGGTAACAACAACCTTGTCGGCAATTTCCATGTGACCGTTGATCACGCTGGCACCGCCGATCTGGCAGTAGCGGCCGATTTTCAGGCTGCCGGCCATGATCACACCGCCGGCGACGGCGGTATTGTCGCCAATCACGACGTTATGTGCAATCTGGCATTGGTTGTCGATGATAACACCATTCCCGATTTGGGTGTTATCCAAAGCGCCGCGGTCGATGGTGGTGCAGGCGCCGATTTCGACGCGATCGCCGATAATCACCGTGCCCAACTGAGGGATTTTGATCCACTCGCCGCGCTCATTGGCATAGCCGAAACCGTCCGCGCCGATCACGGTGCCGGACTGGATCAGGCAGCGCTGGCCGATTTCAACCGCATGATAAATCGTGACGTTCGCCCACAGACGCGTTCCCGCGCCGATGCGTGCGTGTTTGCCGATGAAGCAGCCCGGGCCGATAACCACGTTATCGCCAAGCACCGCCCCCGACTCAATCACCGCGTTCGCCCCAATGGCGACGTTCTGCCCCAGTTGCGCTTCAGGCGAGACAACCGCGCTTGGCGCAATATCCTGCGCCGGCGCCGGCGTGGTGTCCATCAGCTGCGCCATGCGCGCGTAGGTCAGGTAAGGGTTTTTAACCACCAGCGCCGCAGTACGGCAGTGTGGTAAATCCGCTTCGGTAAGCACCACGGCGCTTGCCTGGCAGGAAGACAGCTGCTCTTGATAGCGGCTGTTTGACAAAAACGTGATTTGGCCAGGCTGTGCCGAATGCATAGAAGCAATGCCGGTGATGACGAGATCGCCATCACCGTGCAATTGTGCATCCAACTGCTGCGCTAAATCAGCCAGTCGAATTGAAAGCATGTGTTATTTAACCTGTTTCAGCACGTCAGCAGTGATATCTTTGGAAGAGTCTGCATAGGCAACGGCGTTGGCGTCGATCACCACGTCATAACCGCCTTTGCTGGCGACAGATTTCACCGCGTCCTGAATGCGGCTCAGGATCTTGTTACGCTCTTCCATCTGGCGACGACGGTTGTCCTGCTCGAAAGCCTGGGCTTTCTGAGAGAACTGCTCGCGCTGCGCCATCACGTCTTTTTCCAACTTGCTGCGATCGCTGGCTTTCATGGTAGCGCCGTCACGCTGCAGACGTTGCATTTTGGTCTGCAGGCTACGTTCCATGTTCTGGAGTTCGCTTGCACGGCCTTTAAACTCGTTTTCCAGCTGTTTAGCGACCGCTTCGCGGGCCGGCAGCTGTTGGAAAATGCTGGAGACGTTAACGACAGCGATCTTATCTGCTGCCTGAACGCCAGCTGAAGCAGCCATTGCTAAACCGAGGCCTGCGGCACACAACCACTTTTTCACTATAAACTCCTTACCATCACCCATTTGTGTCATATGACACTGAAGTACACAATTTGCCAGACTTATCCCACCAAACAATGAGAATCATCTCCCTCTGCCGGCGGGCGCCTGGCCATTGCGATTCTTAATAACTTTTATGCCCAGAGGCGAGACCCGTTACCAGGTCTTACCGATGTTAAACTGGAACTGTTCGGACTTGTCGCCTTCGTATTTCTTGATCGGGTTGGCGTAAGAGAACACCAATGGCCCCAGCGGCGACATCCACTGCAGCGCGATACCGGCGGAAGAACGAATATTGCTGGCCTTGCTGTAGTCCGGCACGCCGTACATCAGCGTTTCGTCGGTATTCTTCCACTTGGTATCCCACACGGTACCGGCATCGATGAACAGCGACGTCCGCACCGAGTTGGCGTATTTCTCGCTGATGAACGGCGTCGGGGTGATCAGCTCCAGGCTGGCGACCGCCATGGCGTTACCGCCCACCGCGTCATCCGAGCTACAGATGTTCTGACGCGTGGTCGTGCTGCCGGCGTTGAACTGACACTGGTACGAGTTGGAATTGTAGTACACCGCCTTCGGACCAATGGTGTTGGACTGGAAGCCACGCACGGTGCTAGAACCACCGGCGTAGAAGTTCTCGTAGAACGGCATTTCCTTGCCGCCCAAGCCATCCGCGTAACCCAGACGGCCACGGCCCAACAGCACCCAGGTGCGATCGTCGTTGATCGGCACGTACTGTACGCTGTCCAGCGTCACCTTGTAGTATTCGTTGTCCGAGCCCGGAATGGTGACCTTGCCGTTCAACGTGGTGCGGTTACCCGACGTCGGGAAGTAGCCGCGGTCCAGGTTGTTGTAGGTCCAACCCAGGTTCAGCGTAAAGTCGTCCGTCGAGTAGCTGGCGCGGTCGGTCTTGTTCGCATCCACCCCCATCGAGTCGAGGTAACGCCACATGGCGATCTGCGGCTGCATGTTCGACAGGCCGTTGTGGACGTAGCCCAGGCCGGTACGCAACGAGTTGTTTTCGTTGATCGGGAAGCCCAGCGTGCCGTCGATACCGTAACTCTTGTTGGTATAGTCCGACAGATCCGCGTCATCCGCCTTAAAGTCGTTGTAGAAGATGCGGCCGCCCAGGCTCACACCGTCAACGGTGAAGTACGGGTTGGTGACCGACAGTTCCGTATAGGTCTGGTAGTCGTTCTTGGTGCCGCTGATGCCCACCGAGTAGCCGGTACCCAACCAGTTATCCTGCTGCACGCCCGCCTGGAAGCTGACGCCGCTCTCGGTGCCGTAACCGACGCCGAAGTTGAAGGTACCGGTGTTGCGCTCTTTCACCTTGTAGGTGACGTCGACCTGATCGGCGGTGCCCGGCACGCGCTGGGTTTCCACGTCAACCGTTTCGAAGTAGCCCAGACGGTTCAGACGCTCCTTACCCTGCTCGACCTGCTCGTTGCCGAGCCAGGCGCCTTCCATCTGGCGCATTTCGCGACGCAGTACGGAATCCTTGCTGGTATCGTTGCCTTCGAACTTGATGCGACGCACGTAGAAGCGGTTGCCCGCGTCGACGTTGACGTGCAGTTTGACGGTTTTATCCGCGTCGTTGATCTCAGGCTGAGTGCCGACGCGCGGGTAAGCGTAACCATAACGGCCCAACATCGTTTTGATGTTGTCTTCCATTTTGGTCACCTTGCTGCCGTTGTACAGCTCGCCCGGTTCGATTTTGGTGATCTGAGCGACTTCCGCCGAGTGGCCGGCCAGGTTGCCGTTCACGACAACATCGGAAAGCTTGTACTGATCGCCTTCGGTGATGTTGATGGTGATGTAGATGCCTTTTTTATCCGGCGTCAGGCTCACCTGGGTAGAATCGATGTTGAAGCGGGCATAGCCGCGATCCAGATAGAAGCTGCGCAGGGTTTCGAGATCGCCCGCCAGTTTCTGCTTCTGGTATTTGCGATCGCCGACCAGGTTCCACCACGGCACTTCGTCACGCAGCTGGAAGCGCGAGATCAGTTCGTCGTTGGTGAAGGCATGGTTGCCGACGATGTTGATTTGTTGAATCTTGGCGGAGACCCCTTCCGTGAACACCAGTTTCAGGTCGACACGGTTGCGCGGCAGCGGCGTGACTACGGCTTTCACCGAGGCGCTGTATTTACCGACGCTGTAGTAGAAGTCTTCCAGCCCTTTTTCAATGCTGGAGATCGTGGTGCGGTCGAGCGCCTCGCCCACCCGGACGCCGGAGGCTTCCAGGTTCTGCTTGAGCATGTCATCCTTCACCGACTTGTTGCCGGAGAAAGTGATGCTGGCGATGGTAGGACGTTCCTTCACCTGCACGATCAAGGTATTACCATCGCGCAGTACGCGCACGTCCTCGAAGTTGCCGGTGGCAAACAAGGCACGGATGGTATTACTGATGTCATCGTCAGTGACGGTATCGCCGACGCGAACCGGCATGTTGAGTAACGCCGCACCGACGGCGACTCGCTGCAGGCCTTCGAAATGAATATCTTTCACTACGAACCCGTCTGCACCGTATACGGTGGCGCTGCCAAACAGCAGCGACGCTATGAGCAACTTTTTCATCGCCATCGTTGTTATGCGTTCTTCCTAACCTATCCCCGCCCCTAGAGGCGGGAAAAATCATTGAAAAGTGCAAGACCCATCAACAACACCAGCACGATCGAACCTATGCGGTAGCTGTAGTCCTGTACTCGCTCGGAAACCGGCCCACCCTTCAGCTTTTCTATCGCCAGGAAGAGGAGATGCCCACCATCTAACACCGGTAATGGGAACAGGTTGATGATACCCAGGTTGACGCTAATCAACGCCAGGAACATCAGATAATACACGAACCCGACTCCGGCTGACGCCCCTGCTCCCTGTGCAATCGAGATCGGGCCACTCAGGTTGTTCAGCTTTACATCACCGGTTATTAATTTGCCCAGCATGTTGACCGTCAGCCACATCAGCTGCCAGGTCTTGTCGCCGGCCTGATACAGCGCCGGGAACGGTCCATACTGGCGAATCGTTTTATACTCGTCCGGCAGCGGCAGCACCTTTGGAATGATGCCTGCAAACCCCACCGATTTGTCTTTTCCCACCGGCTTTGTATCCGGTATCAGCGTCAAAGACAAGGGGGCGCCGTTTCTTTCAATCTCCAAAGCCAGCGGTTGCCCCGGGCCATCGTGGATACGCTTCACCAGCGTCTGCCAACGACCCAACGGCTGACCATCGACTTTAACGATCCTGTCCCCCGCTTGTAAACCCGCCTTTTGCGCCGCCGAGTTAGGCTGCACTTCCGCCAACACGGATTCTATCTGCGGGCCGCGCGGCATAATGCCCAGCGCGACAACGGGATCCTGCTTGTCCGGTTCAAAGTTCCACTGGCGCAAATCCAGGGTTTTGGTCACCACCTGCGAAGAGCCGAACGGCGCGACGCCGACTTCGGTTTGCGCATCGCCAATCTTCGCCACCAGCGCCAGACGAACTGATTCCCAATCAGGCGTTTCGATGCCGTCAACCGACTTTAGTTCCATGCCAGACGAAATTTCGGCCTTGGCGGCAATGGATTGCGGCGCGATTTCGCCGATCACCGGACGGAAACTCGGCACGCCGATGATGAACACCAGCCAATAGGCAAGGATAGCAAACAGGAAGTTGGCGATGGGGCCGGCGCTGATGATGGCCGCGCGCTGCCAGACGGTTTTGTTGTTGAAGGCCTGATGGCGCATTTCCGGCGCCACCGACTCCACGCGCTCGTCCAGCATCTTCACGTAGCCGCCGAGCGGAATCAAGGCGATGACGTACTCGGTGCCCTGGCGATCGGTGCGGCGCCACAGCGCCCGGCCGAAGCCGATGGAGAAGCGTTCAACGCGCACGCCGCAACGGCGGGCAACCCAAAAGTGTCCGAACTCGTGCACGGTGATCAAAATACCGAGCGCAATCAGAAACGCCACCAGGTTCCAAAGCACGCTGACCATCATCCCTCACTTTCCGTCATCGACGGATTAAAACACCAACAGCATCAGGCAGGCAAACACCGGCACCGCCGCGGTCAGGCTGTCGATACGATCCAGTATGCCACCGTGACCGGGGATCAAGTGACCGCTGTCCTTGATCCCCGCTTCGCGTTTGAACATGCTTTCGGTCAAATCGCCCAGCACCGAAGCCAGCGCGGCGATCACCGAACAGGCCAACAGCGTGGTCGGCACCACGTTCAGCGGCGCGTAGCGGCCGAACAGCCAGGAAATGACCGCCGACGTCAGCAGCCCGCCAATCAGCCCTTCCCAGGTTTTACCCGGAGAGACCTTCGGCGCCAGCTTATGCTTGCCGAACAGCTTGCCGAACATATAGGCGCCGGAATCCGCGCCCCACACCAGCAGCATCACGTACAGCAGCCACCAGGCGCCGGTAAACGGGTTTTGCTCGTAGCCGAACTGGCGCAGCGCCAGCATGCCCCAGAAGAACGGCACGATGGTCAGCAGGCCGAACAGCAGGCGCAGCGGGCGCGAATTGCGCCAAATGGCGGCCGAGCCGGGGTAAAACAGCACCAGCAGCAGCGCCGCCAGCCACCAGGCCAGCGACAGCCACAGCGAGCCGCTTATCTGCGGCACGGATTGATGGTAAGCGGGAACGCTGAGCATCATCAGCGCCAGCAGAAAACCGCACAGTATCGCCAGCCAGATGCGCTGCGAACGGGAGGTAAAACCGGCCAGTTGGCCCCACTCCCAGGCTGCTAACATGCACACGACGAGCGTTACCAGAGCAAAGGCCAGCGGCGGCAACAGGAACAGCGCCGCGATAACGATCGGGATTAAAATCAGAGCAGTTATGAGGCGATACTTCAGCAAAAGTTCTCCCTAGGACGCATCGGCGCCGATAGGTGTTGTTCCCCCGAAGCGGCGCTCACGTTGTGCAAATGCATTCAGCGCACCTTCAAAGACAAGTTCATCGAAATCAGGCCAGAGCACATCAGTAAAGTAAAGTTCAGCATAGGCGATTTGCCACAGCAGGAAGTTACTGATGCGATGCTCGCCACCGGTGCGGATAACCAGATCCACCGGCGCCAGGTCGCTCATGCAAACCCGCTCGTTCAATAATTCCTCGCTGATCTGATCCGGGTGCAACTCCCCCACCCGTACTCGTTCGGCCAGTTCCCTTACTCCCTGAATGATATCCCAACGGCCACCGTAGTTGGCAGCGATATTGAGCGTCAGGCCATCGTTATTTTCCGTCAGTGCTTCAGAGCGGCGGATCCGCTCCTGCAAACGCGAGCTGAAGCGGCTGATATCGCCGATCACCCGCAGCCTGACGTTATGTTTATGCAGGCTTTTTACTTCACTATCCAGAGCACGGACAAAAAGCTCCATCAGGGCGGAGACTTCCTGCACCGGACGGTTCCAGTTTTCGCTGCTGAAGGCATAAAGCGTGAGCGCATCTAAATGGTGGCTGGCGGCAAAACTGACCGCGCGGCGAACCGATTTCACCCCTGCTTTATGACCGAAGACACGTAACTTGCCCTGACGTTTGGCCCAGCGTCCGTTACCGTCCATGATAATGGCGACATGGCGCGGCCCCGGGGAAGATGGATTAGCCTCTTGTTGGTTTGCGGACGACATAACTCGTACTTATTTCCTCAATAGAAATATAACTGCCTTTCCGGAACATCAGGCCCTTACGCGCAAAAAAAGCCGTGTGCCCGACACGGCTTTCAGCCAGCCCTCGCGATGCCCGGCGCAGCCGGGCCGCCATTGGCGCACAAAGCGCCAATCAGGCCATAATTCAACGGTATAACCGCTGACAGGTGGCGCAGACTATACCACCTCAGCGGGGCATGAACAAACGGCCCCGCTGCGGCACGCGTGAATTACGAGCAAAATCGGATAATCGCCGTCCTCAACCGCGCAACGCGCGAACGCGCTCCTCGGCGGCGGCGCGCGCCTGGCGGTCAATGTCTAAGACCGCTTCGATGCTGGTCGGTTCCTGCAGCGCAAGGCGCTCCACCACCTGGCGGTTGACCGCCGCAATGTCGGTAAAGCGAATCTGCTGCTGCAAAAATGCCGCCACGGCGATTTCGTTGGCCGCGTTCAGCGCAGTGGTCGCCGCCTGGCCGGCATCGAACGCTTCAATCGCCAAATACAGGCAAGGATAACGCTCGCACTCCGGTTCGGCGAAGGTCAACGAACCGATGCGACAGAAGTCCAGCGCCTCCACGCCGGAGTTCACGCGCTGCGGATACGCCATCGCGTGGGCGATCGGCGTGCGCATATCCGGCGTACCCAGCTGCGCCAGCACGCTGCCGTCGGCATAGCGCACCATCGAGTGAATCACCGACTGCGGATGCAGGATCACTTCCATTTGCTCGGCCGAGGCGTTAAACAGCCAGCGGGCCTCAATGTATTCCAGACCTTTGTTCATCATGGTGGCGGAATCCACCGAGATCTTGCGCCCCATCGACCAGTTCGGGTGGGCGCAGGCTTGATCCGGGGTCATCGCGGCGAACTGCTCCAGCGGCGTGGTGCGGAACGGGCCGCCGGAGCCGGTAAGCACGATGCGCGAAACACCATGACTGTCCAGGGAAGAGTATCCCAACTGACGCTGAATGCTCTCAGGCAAACTCTGAAAAATCGCGTTGTGCTCGCTGTCGAGCGGCAGCAACTGCGCCTGGCTTTGGCGCACCGCATCCATAAACAGACGGCCGCAGGTGACCAGCGACTCTTTGTTGGCCAGCAGCACCTGCTTGCCTGCGCGGATCGCCGCCAGCGTCGGCAACAGCCCCGCGGCGCCGACGATGGCCGCCGTCACTTGATCGACGTCGTCCAACGCCGCCAGTTCGCAGGCCGCTTGCTCCCCGGCCAATACCTCGGTAGCGACGCCGTTTTCCGCCAGAATGGCGCGCAGCTCGCGCGCGGCGCTTTCATCCGCCATCGCGGCGAAGGCGGGCCGAAATTCCATGCATTGCTGCGCCATGACCGCGACGTTGCGGCCGGCCACAAGCGCTTTGATCGCAAAAAGGTCGGGATTTGCCCTGACCACGGCCAGGGTGCTGGTCCCTACCGAGCCGGTCGAGCCAAGAATGGTCAGTTGCTTCATGAGTTCACTCTGAATAACTGTCTGATAAGATCGGAGGTGTTCCAGTGTGGAACCTTGGACACCGCTTGTCCATGATCTTTCAGTACGATAAAACGGGATCTGCGCCACAAAAAACAAAGCGCCGCCCAGGCGACGCTTTTTTTCTGCGCGATGCTGATTAGAAATCCATCAGCTCTTTTTCTTTCTCCGCCAGCGCGGCGTCGACCAGCTTGATGTAAGCGTCGGTCATTTTCTGAATCTCGTCTTGTGAACGACGTTCTTCGTCTTCGCTGATCTCTTTGTCTTTCAGCAGCGCCTTGACCTTGTCGTTGGCGTCGCGACGCACGTTACGCACCGCTACTCGGCCCTGCTCGGCTTCGCCACGCACGATCTTGATCAGATCCTTACGACGTTCTTCGGTCAGCGGAGGCAGCGGAACGCGAATGTCAGAACCGGCAGAAGACGGGTTGAGGCCCAGATCGGAGCTCATGATCGCTTTCTCAACGGCCTGGCTCAGGCTGCGGTCGAACACGTTGATTTTCAGCGTACGGGAGTCTTCCACGGTCACGTTGGCCAGCTGGCGCAGCGGCGTAGCGGCGCCGTAGTATTCCACCATGATGCCGTCCAGAATGCTTGGAGAAGCGCGGCCGGTGCGGATCTTGCTGATTTGGTTTTTGAATGCTTCTACGCTTTTTTCCATGCGTGAATCAGCATCTTTTCTGATTTCATTAGTCACGTTGCAAACCCTTGGAAGCTGGTTACTTGGCAGGCGATACTCAAGTATAGCCCGTAATCGTACTCGGAGAGCGCGCGGCGTCTGGCGTCACGCGCACCGAAAAAGGGGTGTGAACAGCCTTATTTGCTGATCAGCGTACCTTCATTCTCACCCATCACCACGCGGCGCAGCGCGCCCGGCTTGTTCATGTTGAACACGCGGATCGGCAGACCGTGATCGCGGGCCAGCGTAAACGCCGCCAGATCCATCACTTTCAGCTCGCGCTCCAGCACGTCCTGATAGGTTAATTGTTCATACAGCGTCGCATCCGGGTTTTTCACCGGATCGGCGGAGTATACGCCATCCACTTTGGTGGCTTTCAGCACCACGTCCGCTTCGATCTCGATGCCGCGCAGGCAAGCGGCGGAATCGGTGGTGAAGAACGGGTTACCGGTACCGGCGGAGAAGATCACCACGCGGTTGTTGCGCAGCAGGCTGATCGCCTCTGCCCAACTGTAATTGTCACACACGCCGTTCAGCGGGATCGCCGACATCAGGCGGGCGTTCACATAGGCACGGTGCAGTGCATCACGCATAGCCAGGCCGTTCATCACGGTAGCCAGCATTCCCATGTGGTCGCCCACTACGCGGTTCATGCCGGCTTGCGCCAGGCCCGCGCCGCGGAACAGGTTCCCGCCGCCAATAACTACACCGACCTGAATTCCCAGTTCGACCAGCTCTTTCACTTCCTGAGCCATGCGATCCAAAACGCTGGCGTCGATACCAAAACCTTCTGCACCTTGCAGGGCTTCGCCACTCAGTTTAAGCAGAATACGCTGATATACGGGTTTTGCATTGGTTGCCATGGTGTTCTGTCCTAAGAAGCAGTATTAGTATTGGGGATTTCAGCCGATGAAACGCGCCTGAGGTGAGCATCACGCTGCAGGGCCTGCCACCGGTGTAATTCTGGCTGGATAGTATGGAACCGCCAGACGGCGGTTCCATCGACAGTCATTAAGACTGTTTGCTCATCGCGGCAACTTCAGCAGCGAAGTCGGTTTCGACTTTCTCGATGCCTTCGCCCACTTCGAAGCGAATGAAGTTGGTCACGTCAGCGTTGTGCTCTTTCAGCACCTGAGCAACGGATTTGCTCGGATCAATAACGAAAGGCTGACCGGTCAGAGAAACTTCGCCGGTGAATTTCTTCATGCGGCCTTCAACCATTTTCTCTGCGATTTCTTTCGGCTTGCCGGACTGCATGGCGATGTCCAACTGAACCTGGTACTCTTTTTCTACCACTTCAGCAGACACGTCTTCCGGCTTAACGAACTCTGGCTTGCTTGCCGCAATGTGCATTGCGATTTGCTTGACCAGCTCTTCGTCAGCGCCTTTAGCCGCAACCAGAACGCCGATACGCGCGCCGTGCAGGTAGCTGCCCAGCACTTCGCCTTCCAGGGAAGCAACGCGACGAATGTTGATGTTTTCGCCGATTTTTGCCACCAGCGCTACGCGCTCTTCTTCGAACTGTGCTTTCAGCACGTCAACGTCAGTGATTTTGCCGGCCATGGCCGCATCCAGCACTTTGTCGGCGAACGCCTGGAAACCGGCGTCTTTCGCTACGAAGTCAGTCTGGCAGTTAACTTCCAGAATGATGCCGTAGTTGCCTTCGATCTTGGTTTTGATCACGCCGTCAGCAGCTACGTTGCCTGCTTTTTTAGCGGCTTTGATCGCACCGGACTTACGCATGTTTTCGATTGCCAGTTCGATGTCGCCGTTGGATTCAACCAGCGCCTTCTTGCAATCCATCATGCCAGCGCCGGTACGCTCGCGCAGTTCTTTTACCAGGGCAGCGGTAATATCAGCCATTTATTTTTCCTCGGTTATCTCGCGTGGAGACAGTTCTCATTCAGATAAGCAAAGGGGGCCTTAACAGGCCCCCCTAACCAACATATGTCAATACCTGGTTAATAAGGGCTCAGTGACGAGCTTGCCTTATTATTCAGCTTCTACGAAGCCTTCTTCCGCCTGAACGGCCAGATCTTGAGAACGACCTTCACGCACAGCGGCAGCAACGGCAGTCAGGTACAGGTTTACTGCACGGATTGCGTCGTCGTTACCAGGGATGATGAAGTCAACGCCGTCTGGGTTGGAGTTGGTATCAACGATAGAGAATACCGGGATACCCAGGTTGTTGGCTTCTTTGATCGCGATGTGCTCGTGATCGGCATCGATAACGAACAGTGCGTCTGGCAGACCGCCCATATCTTTGATACCGCCCAGGGAGTTTTCCAGCTTGGCCAGTTCACGAGTGCGCATCAGCGCTTCTTTCTTGGTCAGCTTGTCCAGGGTGCCGTCTTGAGACTGGATTTCCAGATCTTTCAAACGCTTGATGGACTGACGAACGGTTTTCCAGTTAGTCAGCATGCCGCCCAACCAGCGGTGGTTCACGAAGAACTGGTCACAGCTGTTAGCAGCGTCTTTTACCGCTTCGCTTGCTGCGCGCTTGGTACCTACGAACAGGATCTTGCCTTTACGGGAAGAGATCTTGCTCAGTTCAGCCAGAGCGGCGTTGAACATTGGTACGGTCTGCTCCAGGTTGATGATGTGAACCTTGTTACGAGCGCCGAAGATGAAAGGCTTCATTTTCGGGTTCCAGTAACGGGTCTGGTGACCAAAGTGAACACCAGCCTTGAGCATGTCGCGCATGGAAACAGTTGCCATGATTAAACCTCTATAGATTAATTGGGGTTATGCCTCCACGTATCCCATAACGCCGACCCTGGCGGCGACAAGTCACCTCAGGGCACCCCGGCGGATGTGCCGATACGTGTGTGTTATTTACACAAAATGAGTGCAGTTAAAGTATTTTCGGCCAATTCCTGCCAGGTCACAAGAACCAAGTCGCGGATCGCCGGCGCGCTTTATACCATAAACCCGCCGCCGACACCAACTTTTGTTGCTTTGCGCCGGGCATCGGGAAATGAAATTTGGCAGCCCCCGGCCGGGCTGATACCATAAGTCACTGCTTCTTATTGTCGACGATAACGACACCTGCGGACGAATTTCATGGCAATCTCAATTAAAACACCTGATGACATCCAAAAAATGCGCGTGGCCGGCCGCCTGGCCGCCGAAGTGCTGGAAATCATCGAGCCGCACGTCAAACCTGGCGTGACCACCGGCGAGCTGGACCGTATCTGTCACGAGTACATCACCAACGAGCAGCAGGCCATCTCCGCCTGCCTCGGCTACCACGGCTTCCCGAAATCCGTGTGCATCTCGGTGAACGAAGTGGTGTGCCACGGCATCCCGAGCGACGACAAAACGCTGAAAGACGGCGACATCGTCAATATCGACGTGACCGTGATTAAAGACGGCTTCCACGGCGACACCTCGAAGATGTTCATCGTCGGCAAACCGACCATTCTGGGCGAGCGCCTGTGCCGCGTCACTCAGGAAAGCCTGTATCTGGCGCTGAAGATGGTCAAGCCGGGCATCCGCCTGCGCACCCTGGGCAAGGCTATCCAGCAATTCGTCGAGGCCGAGAAATTCTCCGTGGTGCGCGAGTACTGCGGCCACGGCATCGGCGAAGTGTTCCACGAAGAGCCGCAGGTGCTGCACTATGATGCCGATGACGGCGGCGTGGTGCTGCAGGCGGGCATGGCCTTCACCATCGAACCGATGGTCAACGCCGGCGACTACCGCATCCGCACCATGAAAGACGGCTGGACGGTAAAAACCAAAGATCGCAGCTTGTCGGCGCAGTATGAGCATACTATTGTGGTCACTGATAACGGCTGCGAGATAATGACGTTGCGCAAGGATGACACCATCCCCAACATCATTACGCACGAGATGTAAGCACCGCGGCGAACGCCGCGTGCAGAATATCACCAGGCCGGCTTTTGCCGGCCTTTTTTATGGGCTGCGCACTATGTCTGACAATCTCCTTCAACAAGCGGCCCCGGCCGTGCCGATGCCGCCCGCCTCCCCCAGCACCTACGGCGACGAAGAGCTCACCTGCCCGATGCTGAAACAGCGGCTGGAGCAGTTCCAGCTGTGGCTGGCGGCGGCGTTCGACGCCGGCTCCAGCGCCGAAAGCCTGGTGGCGGCGCGCAGCGACTTTATCGATCGCCTGCTGCGCCGGCTGTGGACGTTCTACGGCTTCGAAGATATCCCGGAAACGGCGCTGGTGGCGGTCGGCGGCTACGGCCGCGGCGAACTGCATCCGCTGTCGGACATCGACGTGCTGGTGCTCAGCCAGCGCCGGCTGACGGAACAGCAGTCGCAGCGGGTCGGCGAATTCATCACCCTGCTGTGGGATCTCAAGCTGGAAGTGGGCCATAGCGTGCGCACTCTGGAAGAGTGCCTGCTGGAAGGGTTGGCGGATCTGACCGTGGCCACCAACCTGATCGAATCGCGGATGATCTGCGGCGACGTCGCGCTGTTCCTGCAGATGCAAAAACATATCTTCAGCGACGGCTTCTGGCCTTCGCCGCAGTTTTTCCACGCCAAGATCAACGAGCAGCAGGAGCGCCATCAGCGCTACCACGGCACCAGCTATAACCTGGAGCCGGATATCAAAAGCAGCCCCGGCGGCCTGCGCGATATTCACACGCTGCTGTGGGTGGCGCGGCGCCACTTCGGCGCCACTTCGCTGGACGAAATGGTCGGCTTCGGTTTCCTCACCCAGGCCGAGCGCAACGAGCTGAACGAGTGCCAGAGCTTCCTGTGGCGCATCCGCTTTGCACTGCACCTGGTGCTGCCGCGTTACGACAACCGCCTATTGTTCGATCGCCAGCTCAGCGTGGCGCAGCTGCTGCGCTATGAAGGCGAAGGCAACGAGCCGGTCGAGCGCATGATGAAAGACTTCTACCGCATGACGCGGCGCGTCAGCGAACTGAACCACATGCTGCTGCAGCTGTTCGACGAGGCCATTCTGGCGCTGGACGCCACCGAGAAGCCGCGCCCGCTGAACGACGATTTCCAGCTGCGCGGCGATCTGATCGACCTGCGCGACGAAACGCTGTTTATCCGCGAGCCGCAGGCTATCATGCGCATGTTCTACCTGATGGTGCGCAACCGCGAGATCAAGGGCATTTATTCCACCACCGTGCGCCAGCTGCGTCACGCGCGCCGCCACCTGAAGCAGCCGCTGTGCACCATTCCGGAAGCGCGCGATCTGTTTATGGCCATCCTGCGCCATCCCGGCGCGGTGTCGCGCGCGCTGGTGCCGATGCACCGTCACAGCGTGCTGTGGGCCTATATGCCGCAGTGGGGAAAGATCGTCGGGCAGATGCAGTTCGACCTGTTCCACGCCTATACCGTCGATGAACACACCATCCGCGTGCTGCAGAAGCTGGAGAGTTTCGCCGACGACCAGACTCGGCCGCGCCATCCGCTGTGCGTGGAGCTGTATCCGCGCCTGCCGCACCCGGAACTGCTGCTGCTGGCGGCGTTGTTCCACGATATCGCCAAAGGGCGCGGCGGCGACCACTCGATCCTCGGCGCGGAAGACGTGGTGGAGTTCGCCGAACTTCACGGCCTCAACTCGCGTGAAACCCAGCTGGTGGCCTGGCTGGTGCGCTGCCACCTGCTGATGTCGGTCACCGCGCAGCGCCGCGATATCCAGGATCCGACGGTGATCCAGCAGTTCAGCAGCGAAGTGCAGAGCGAAACCCGCCTGCGCTATCTGGTATGCCTGACGGTGGCCGACATCTGCGCCACCAACGAAACCCTGTGGAACAGCTGGAAGCAGAGCCTGCTGCGCGAGCTGTATTTCGCCACCGAGAAGCAGCTGCGCCGCGGCATGCAAAACAGCCCGGATCTGCGCGAACGCGTGCGCCATCACCGCCTGCAGGCGCTGGCGCTGCTGCGCATGGACAACATCGACGAAGAGGCGCTGCACCGCATCTGGAGCCGCTGCCGCGCCGACTATTTCCTGCGCCACTCGCCGAATCAGCTGGCCTGGCACGCCCGCCACCTGCTGGCCCACGATTCCACCCAGCCGCTGGTGCTGGTCAGCCGCCAGGCGACGCGCGGCGGCACCGAGATATTCATCTGGAGCCCGGACCGCCCTTATCTGTTCGCCGCCGTCGCAGGCGAGATGGATCGCCGCAATCTGAGCGTGCACGACGCGCAGATCTTCACCAACCGCGACGGTATGGCAATGGACACCTTTATCGTGCTGGAGCCGGACGGCAGCCCGCTGGCGCAGGATCGCCACGCGGCGATCCGCCAGGCGCTGCTGCAGGCCATCACCCAGCGGGAGTATCAGCCGCCGCGCGTGCGCCGGCCCTCTTCCAAGCTGCGCCACTTCAGCGTGCCGACCGAGGTCACTTTCCTGCCGACCCATACCGATCGCCGCAGCTACCTGGAGCTGACCGCACTCGACCAGCCCGGCCTGCTGGCGCGGGTGGGCGAAGTGTTCGCTGACCTGGGGCTGTCGCTGCACGGCGCGCGCATTTCCACCATCGGCGAGCGGGTCGAGGACTTGTTTATCCTGGCCGACGGCGAGCGGCGCGCGCTCGACCAGGAAACGCGCAGAAAGTTGGAGCAACGGTTGACAGAGGCCCTCACCCCAAACGATAAAATGTGATACAAGTAACTTTTTACCGACAACATCAGGAAAGAGAACAGCATGCAGCAATTACAGAACGTTATTGAAAGCGCCTTCGAGCGCCGTGCGGACATCACCCCGGCGAACGTAGACACCGTAACGCGCGAAGCGGTAAACCAGGTGATCGGCCTGCTGGACAGCGGCGCCCTGCGCGTCGCCGAGAAGATCGACGGTCAATGGGTCACCCATCAGTGGCTGAAGAAAGCCGTGCTGCTCTCTTTCCGCATCAACGACAACAAGGTGATGGACGGCGCGGAAACCCGCTACTACGACAAGGTGCCGATGAAGTTCGCCGACTACGATGAAGCGCGCTTCCAGAAGGAAGGTTTCCGCGTCGTGCCGCCAGCCACCGTGCGCCAGGGCGCGTTCATCGCGCGCAACACCGTGCTGATGCCGTCTTACGTTAACATCGGCGCCTACGTCGACGAAGGCACCATGGTCGACACCTGGGCCACCGTCGGTTCTTGCGCTCAGATCGGCAAAAACGTTCACCTGTCCGGCGGCGTCGGCATCGGCGGCGTGCTGGAGCCGCTGCAGGCCAACCCGACCATCATCGAAGACAACTGCTTCATCGGCGCGCGCTCCGAAGTGGTGGAAGGCGTGATCGTGGAAGAAGGCTCGGTGATTTCGATGGGCGTGTACCTCGGCCAGAGCACCCGTATCTATGACCGCGAGACCGGCGAAATCCATTACGGCCGCGTACCGGCGGGTTCGGTGGTGGTTTCCGGCAACCTGCCTTCGAAAGACGGTTCCTACAGCCTGTACTGCGCGGTGATCGTCAAGAAGGTCGACGCCAAAACGCGCGGTAAAGTCGGCATTAATGAGTTATTGCGCACTATCGACTAAATTGAAATAGCGGGTGATTCACCCGCTATTTTTTTGTCTGCGTTTCGCTGGCAGTCACAGTCGCAGACCTCGCTTTCCGCCATAATCGCAGTCGTGGAATATAACGATCACATCTAAAGAGGGCGCAGTATGTACGATAACTTGAAGAGTTTGGGCATCAATCAACCGGAAGACGTCGATCGCTATAGCCTGCGTCAAGAGGCCAACAACGACATCCTCAAGATCTATTTCCGCAAGGACAAGGGCGAGTTCTTCGCTAAAAGCGTGAAGTTCAAGTACCCGCGCCAGCGTAAAACCGTGGTGGCGGACAACGCCGGCCAGGGCTACAAGGAAATTCACGAGATCAACCCGAACCTGCGTTACGTGATCGACGAACTGGATCAGCTGTGCCAACGCGATCAGGTGGAAGTGGATCTGAAGCGTAAAATCCTCGACGACCTGCGCCATCTCGAAGGCGTGGTGTCGCACAAGATTGCCGAGATCGAAGCCGATCTGGAAAAACTCACCCGCGGCAAGTAATGCGGATCGGTTGATCCGCATCATCGCCAAGGCGCCCTTTCGCGGCGCCTTTTTACTTTACGATTGCAGCAGCGTGCCCCACTGCTCGACCCACGGGCAGGCGGCCACTTCCGGCTCCGGCTGTTCCATCGCATCGATCTCCAGCACTTCGCCAACGCGGGTAGCGCCCTGCTCCTGCAGCAGCGCGTCGAACGCGCGCCCGGCGCCGCAGAAGTTGTCATAGCTGCTGTCGCCGAGGGCGATCAGCCCATAGCGCAGCTCCGGCTGATAGCCAACCTGATCGCGAATGGCGTGGAACAGCGGCGCGATGCTGTCCGGCAGATCGCCCTGCCCGGTGGTGGAGGTAATCACCAGCGCGTAGTGCTGACGATAATACTGCCAGGCCTCCAGCGTGCCCTCTTCGAACAGTTTGACCTCATGGCCCTGTTCGCTGAGGATGTTTTGCGCCTCTTCCGCCACCAGCAGCGAATTGCCGTAGACCGTTCCCACGAAGATACCAACCTGAGCCATGGCTCCTACTCCCTTCATTACCTTTAAAAATTGTCAGCTATCCTGACCGTTAGCCGCGCTAAACTCAACCCCGGCAAGTTCAGGGAATACTCCCGCCCAGCCGAACTGCGTCATCACCCCTTGCCAGTCTTCGTCCCAGCGCGCCGTCACCCGCAGCGCCTCACCGGTCACCGGGTGCGTCAGCTGCAAATGGCTGGCGTGCAGCATCAGGCGCGGGCAGCCGAAATGCTGCGCCATGCCGCGGTTCTGCCGCAGATCGCCGTGCTTGCTGTCGCCGATGATCGGATGGCGAAGATGCGCCATGTGGCGCCGCAGCTGGTGCTTGCGGCCGGTTTCCGGCTGCAGCTCCACCAGGCTGTAGCGCGCGCTGTCGTAGCGGCCGACGGCCACCGGCATCTCTACCTGCGCCAGCGGCCGGTAGTGCGTCACCGCCGGCTGCGGCCCTTTATCGGCATCGGCATGTTTATCGGCGATTTTGTCCAGCTCCGCCGTCAGCGGGTAGTCGAGGGTCGCCCCCTCCTGCACGTAGCCGCGCACCACCGCATGGTAGGTTTTCTGCACCTGATGCTGCTCGAACTGCAGCGACAGCAGACGCGCCACCTCGCTGGAGAGCGCCATCAGCAGCACGCCGGACGTCGGGCGATCGAGACGGTGCACGGTAAAGACGTGCTGCCCGAGCTGATCGCGCACCGTCTGCATCATAAAGCGGGTCTCATGACGATCCAGCCAACTGCGGTGCACCAACCAACCCGACGGCTTGTTCACCGCCACCAGGTGTTCATCCTGATACAAAATCTCAATCACATCGCTTTCCCAGGTAAATAGCCGTTTCGGGCGCGAGTATAACAGGCGTGCGGCTCAGCGCTAGTTCACCCATTCGATGGTCACCAGCCGCGTATCGGCGCGGCCGCGATCGTCCACCGCCCGAATGCGGTAGCGCCCATTGTCGATCGGCCGCCAATCGATCGGCTTTTTGCTGGCGCTGCTGCCGAGATAGATATCGTCGACGAACCAGTACACCGTCTTGCTATCGGCGTCCGTCACCGCGTTGAAGGCGATTTTATCTCGCCCCTGCTGCGACTGGCGCAGGGTATAGGTGGTGTTTTTCAGCGGCGAAGTGATGCGCGGCGCGTTGCCGCCGACGGCGATGCCGTTGTCCTTGCAGCGGTTGACCGGCGGCGCCCGCTTCGGCAGCCCGGCCTGGGCGAACACGTTGGCCAGATCGGAAGGCCAGAACTCAAAGATTTCGGTGCGGGTCTGCGCCGCGTCATACGGCGGGCAAACGACCTCGCCGCTGTGAATATCCAGCACCACCGGCCGATAGACGCTGTCGACCTTGATCGGCGACTTGCCGGGAATAAACCAGGTCTTGCCCTTCTGCTGGCACCACGGCGTCGGCAGATCGCCGCTGGCGAGGCAAATATCCACCCGCCGCAGCCGTTGGGGGAACGGGTGCTTCGGTTCCCGCAGGCCGGGGTAGCTGGCATTGACGCTGTCGATGATGTTGAAGAACAGCGGCGCGGCCGCCTCGGCGCCGACCAACGCATTGTTGCCGCGCCCGTCGAAGTTGCCTTCCCACACCACCAGCACGTAAGGACCGAAAATCCCGACGCTCCAGGCGTCGCGAAAGCCCCAGGAAGTGCCGGTCTTCCAGTACACCGGCAGCGAAGAAGAACGCTGCGCCAGCGTATCGCCCGGCCGCCGGTGCTGGCGCAGCATATCCAGCGTGATGAAACTGGCCTCCTCGCTCAGCAGCCGCACCGGCGTCGATTCGGCCTCGTTCAGCTGCATACGAAGCGGCCGCAGCTCGCCGCGGTTCGCCAGCAACGCATACAGCTTCGCCAATTCCTGCGCCGTCACCTCGCCGCCGCCCAGCACCAGCGACAGCCCGTAGTGGCTTTCGTTGGCCATATTGGCGACACCGGTCAGGCGCAAAAACTGATAAAAGGTCGGCTGGCGCAGCTGCGAGGCAACATACACCGCCGGGATGTTGCGGCTGAAATTCAGCGCGTCGGTGGCGGTCACCGGGCCGAGAAAGCGCCGGTCGAAATTTTCCGGCGCATAGGCGCCGAACGACGAAGGCACGTCCTTCAGGATGGTCATCGGATGCAGCACGCCCTGCTCCATACCCAGCGCGTAGATGAACGGTTTGAGCGTCGAACCCGGCGAGCGTTTGGCGTTGGTGCCGTTCACCTGCCCCTGGATCGGCCGATTGTAATAATCCGCCGATCCCACCAGCGCGCGCACCCCCATATCGCGGCTGTCCACCAGCAGCACCGCGGCGTTTTGGATGCCGCGGCTGCGGTTGCGGGCGATAAAGGCATTGACCTGCCGCTCAACCAGCCGCTGCAACCCGGCGTCCAGCGTGGTGTCGACGCGGGTATCGCGCTGCACCAGTTGCTGCGTCTGCTGGCGCAGCTGTTCGATAAAGTGCGGCGCGATATAGGGCACTTGTTCGGGCTGGCGCAGCGCCAGCGGCAGGCGGAACAGCGTTTGCTGGCTGACGTCGGTGGGGTAAACCCGCTGCCAGCGCTGGAACAGACGGTTGCGCGCCTGGGTCAACGCGGTGCCGAGCACGCCGGTTTTCGGCTCCAGACGGTAGCTGGGCGACTGCGGCAGCACCGCCAGCGTCAGCGCCTCCGGCAGGGTCAAATCCTTCGGCGACTTGGCGAAATAGATCAGGCTGGCGGCGCCGATGCTTTCGATGTTGCGGCCGTAAGGGGCGTAATTCAGGTAGGCTTCCAGGATATCGCGCTTGGAGTAGCTCAGTTCCAGTTGCACCGCACGCAGCACCTGCAGCAGCTTGCCGCCCGGCGTGCGGGTGTTGAGATGCCAGCGCATGCGCGCCAGCTGCATGCTGATGGTCGATCCGCCCTGCATTTTGCCGCCGGCGACATAGCTGCGCCAGAAGCCGCGCATCAGGCTGACGGGGTTAAAACCGGGGTTGTAGTAGAACCAGCGGTCTTCGTGCAGCAGCAGCCCGCGCACCGCCAACGGCGACACCTGCTCCAGCGGCGTCCACAGCCGGTAGCGGTCGTCGTTGGCCAGGGTGATGCGCAGCAGCGCCAGTAAAAACACCGCCATCAAGCCGTTTTGCAGCACGCGCCCGGTCAGGATCTTCATACGTTCTCACCACCCCGGCGCCAGACGCTGGCCTGGCGCCGGAGCCGGCCTAGTCGTTGCCCGCCGGCACCACCACCAGCTTGCCGCCGCCGGCCGACATCGCCTGTACTTCACGGTCATACATGGCTTCGCCGTAGGCCGGTGGAACAATAAAGCTGCCGGTATTGGTGGCCTTGATCTGATAGACGAACTCCTGCACCTCGGTGCCGGCGCTGCCATAGATAATCACCCGATCTTCACGGATATCGCTGTAATCCGGCGCCCAAGTGGAGCCGGTAGCGGCCAGCGGCGACTGCCAACCGCCGCGGTCTTCGCTCTCCTCGCCGGCATCGGCCGGTTCCGGCGGCGTCTGCTGCACCACTTCGAACCCGCCCGGCAGCAGATCGACGATCGCCAGGTTGCTCTGCCCCTCTTTCGAGTTGGCGCGCACCTTCAGATGGACATTGATCTTCTGCCCCAGCGTCACCTGCGTCACCGGCTTGCCCTGTTCGTCGGTGTAATCGCGGACGATCTCAATGCCGCGCGACAGCGCTTTTTGCGGCGCATTCAGGTCGTAACCGGCCTGCGTCACCACATACCAGGCCGGCGCATTGCCACCGTTGGTGAAGCGCACCGCGGTGGCATCGGCGTTGAACTGCCCCTGAACGAACAACCCCTGCAGCTCACTGATGCGCTGCGGCTCGCCGCCGGCTTTGCCTACCTGCACGATGCCCAATGCATCCGCATTGGCGGATTGCGCCGCCACCTGGGCCGAATAGCTTTCCAGCGCCAGAATGCTCATCGCGGAGGAGTAGGTGGTGTAACGCTCTTCTTTCAGCGCCTTGACCATATTCTCCAGCACCTGCGGCGGGATCGACGCCACCTTCTCCGGGAAGTGACGGGTAATCAGATACAGCCGCGTCGCATCCTGCACCAGCGGATCGAAATAGTTCTGCGTCCACCAGGCGCTGTCATACGCCTTGCTCAGCTGCTGCCAGCTCGGTTGCAACAGCGCGGCGGCTTCGTCGTCCATCTTCAACAACCGATAGGAAGAAGCCAGATACAGCGCGCTCAGATCGGTTTTCCACCCTTCGCCATAGCGTTTTTGCAGCGTATCCTGCACCGCCGCCAGCGAGTTGGTGGTCACTTCACCCTGCAGCGTCAGCAGGTAAACCGCCCAGCTGCGCAGGCGCAGCAGATACAGATCGTCGAATCCGCTGGCCGCCAGCTCGCGCAATGTGCCGTTGGCCTCGTCCAGCATGCCTTCCGGCAGGGCGTAGCCCGCCGCTTTGGCTTCGAGCAGATACTGCACCACATAAGGCGTGACGAAAGGATCGGCATCCGGCGACGAACGCCAGGCGCCGATCGCTCCGCTGTCGTTCTGGCGCGCGCGCAGCACGCCAAGCAGGTTGCGCAGCTGCTTGCTGACTTCCGCCTGGCTCAGGCTGCTTTTCATCTCGGGGTGGCGGCTCTGCAGCATCAGCGGAATTGAGCGGCTGACGATCTGCTCGGAACAGTAATACGGGTAATCCGCCAGGTATTGCGCCAGCCCGCTGGTCAGCACCAGCGGCGAATTCGACACCGCCGCCCGGCGCTGCGCGAAAGCGTCAAACATCTGGCGCAGGCCATCGACGTTCTGACTGCCGCCGCTCATGCGCCCCATCACCGACTGGGTACGGTACGGCGCCGCCGGCCGCACCGAGGTGCTGACAGTGCGGCGGCTGGCCTGGTCGCCGTAACGGGCGTCGAACACCAGCGGCGCATCGCCCAGCACGGCTTTGGCGCGCAGGCGGAAAGCGATCACGCCTTCGCGTTTTTCCGCCAGCGTCAGGCTTTGCGTCGCGTTGCCCACCACCTCCAACTGCGGCGGCGGCGTCAACAGAACGTTGATGGCCACCGACTGGCCGTTCAGCCCGTCGAGGTTGTTGCTGACGCCCACGCTGACGTCGAACTCGTCACCCGGCGCCACCATCGCCGGCACGTTCGGCGTCATGATGAAATTGTCGCGCACCGTGGCGGCGGTTTGCGCCTTGCCGATTTTCTCCGGGGTCACCGAAATCGCCATCACGCGGATCTTGCCGTTGAAGTAGTCCGGCACCGGGTAGACGAACTGCTTCTCGCCGCTGACCTCGGTAATGCCGGACCAATAGGCCACCGGCTTGTCGCGCTTGCGCTTGAACGGGTTGAGGTTGAGATCCAGCCCTTCGCCCGCATCGCCGCCCGGCGCCGCGGTCAGCGCCATCAGCTTGCTGAACTCCGGCAGGATCAGATCGAGGATCTGCGAGCTGCTCACATTTAGTTCGCGCTTGCTGAAGAAGAACTCCAGCGGATCCTTCAGGCGGTAACGCGCCACCTGTAGAATGCCCTCATCGACGGCGAACAGCGCCACCTGCTGCGGCGCGTCGGTCTTGACCGTCATCGTCAGGTTTTCACCCGGCTTGATGACTTCCGGCGCCGTCACCTTGAGGCTGTTTTGCCGCGCCTTGGTGCTGATCTTGAACGGCATCACGCCATAGCTCAGCGGGCTCATGAAGATCTCGCTGGAGTTGATGTCGCGCACGAACTGCACGTTGATGTAGCCGTTGCCCTCCATGCCGGCCGGCACGCGGATCTTCTGCACCGAGCTGGTGGTGTCGGTGTGGAACCACTGCCAGGCGTAAACCCTGTCCTTCTCGATGGTGATCAAGCCGCTGCCGGTATAAGGCGCGTTGATCGCCACCTCGATCTCTTCGCCCGGCTGGTATTCCGCCTGGTTCAGTTTCAGCTTCAGTTCGGCGTTGCGATCCAGCGAACGGCTCAGGTTGGCGTTGCCGGCCACGCTGTAGGCAACGCGGTTGAGCGTCTTGCCCTGCGCATCTTCAATCACCAGCACGAAGTCGCCCGGCTTATCGGTCGCCAGCCGCAGATCCGCGCCCTGCGCGCTCAGCGCCAGCGGCTGTTCCGACAGCTGCACTTCCTTCATCTTCGACTGGTATTTGTAAACGCCCGAATCCTGTTTGGTCAGCACCGAAATGTATTTCTGCTCGATCAACACCTGCTTCAGGTTCGGCAGGGCGATCTGTTGCAGATTCGGATCGATGGCGATCACGTTCAGATGCCGCTCCGCGTCGCGGTTGATGTAGCCCAGATCGCCGTCCGCCTTCACCCCGATCAGGTAATCGTAAGGCGAAACCAGCGTGCGGGCGGTCGCCGCCACCGAGCGCCCGCCGCCGGCGACGAACGCCTCCGACAGCAGCTGCAGCTGATAAGTGGCGTCGGCGTAGGATTTCAGATCGAGCGGGATATCGGCCGCGCCGTGCTCATCGGTGGTGCGATCTTCCAGCTCGGTTTCGAACCCGTCGCTGTTTTGCCGATTTTCATAGAACGCATAATCCGGGAAGCGATCGAAGCTCGGATACATCGGCCGCAGCGTCAGCCTGGTGCTCACGCGGCGATCCTGCGCCGGGGTGCCGAACAGGTTCTGCACATCGATGCTGGCCTTCAGCTCGGACGGTTTGACCCAGCCTTGCTGGCGGTTCGGCGTCAGCGCCAGCTTCACTTTCAGCTGATCCGGTTCGAACTCCTTCACATTGACCGCGGTATGGCCGAGCAGCGTGGAGGTATCGTTGTTTTTGCCGATCAGATACAGATAGACGTTCCACTCGCCGGTAGGCGAGTTTTCATCGGTGGTATAGCTCAGCTCATTGAAACCGCTGGCGCCCAGCGTCAGCGGCACGGTGGTCATCAGCTTGTCGCGCGGATCGCGGATTTCGGCGCGCACCGGCACGCCGGCCAGACCAACGCCCCAGTCGGCGGCGCGGGTGATCAGGCCGATGTTAAAGGTATCCCCCGGCCGATAAACGCCGCGATCGGAGAACAGGTAACTGCTGAGCGTGCGCGGATCGGTCGGCGTTTGTTCACCGGCGACGTCAAAGCGCGAGAAGTCCAGCCCGCGATCGTTATAGCTGCCGGTCGGCAGGAAGGAGACATCCCCCTCCTTTTCCACCAGGAACATCACCGGCTGGCGCTCGTTGGTGTACACGTCGAGCGCCGGGAAACGCACGTGGCCGTCGGCCCCGGTGGTTTGGCTGAGCAGCGTCACGCCATTTTTGGCCACCACCGACACGTTGGCGCCGCTGACCGGCGCGCCGCTTTGAATCGACTGCACAAAGACGTCGCGCGTCTTATCCTGCGAGCTCTTGGCGACGATACCCAGATCGGTCACCACCACAAAGCGCGAATCGCCGACGTCGGGCTGATCTTCCCCGGTGCTCTCGTCCGGTTCCTGTTCTGGCTCGGCGCCCGCCTCTTCCGCCGCCGGTTTCCGGTTCGGCTGCCATTCGGACAGCGTCAGCAGGAATACTCCGCGATGGGAACTGGCGTTGGTGGAGAGATAGCGGGAGAGATCGATGCCCTGATAGTTCACTTCCCCCGGCCGCTCGTTGTTGAGCGCCGTCTGGTATTTGAAATGCTCGGTGAAATATTCGTCGTTGAGCCGGTTGAATTCCGTTGACGAGTATTCCCGGCTTTTGAAGGAGACGATGTGCTGCAACTGGCTCGGGATCACCCGCTTGATGTCCAGCCGCAGGCCCGCCACGTTGCGCGCCGCCACGCTGATCTGTTTGTCGCCGTTGACCGACAGCAGCGAGCCTGCGGACATGAACTGCAGCGATTTCGGGAACTCCGGCACTTCGACCACTCGATAAACCTTCTTCGGCATTTTGTAACCGCCGACGGAGACCAGCTGGTTGTCTATCTCGATCAGCACGAAGCGGTGCGCCGGGGCTTCAAAGCGGAAGCTGAACTGCGGCTGGTAGGCCTCTTCCGCCTCGTTAAGCGTCAATGGCAATGCCGTCGCCTGCGCCAGCACGTTTTTACCGACGCTGTCGACCGTCCATTGATAGAAATCTTCGGCATCGTTGGCGGTCTCGGCATCGCTCGGATCGTGCTGCGGCAGCAGCCAGGCCTTGGTGGCCCGCGCCAGCTCTTTATCCTTCACCGCATCGCTGAAACCGACCACCAGCGCACGCTGCCCTTGGCCGCCGTCGGTATCCACCACCTGGGCGCTGGCGTCGCTCAGCGCCAGGCTGTACAGCGTCGGTACTTTGACCCAGTTGCTTTTCGCCTCAGCGACCGCATTGCCGGCCGCCGTCAATTTAACGCCTTTGCCGACGGTCAGATGCACAGCACCGCCCTGATCCAGCGCCTGCAGCGGCTCGGAATGCACCCAGGCGTTCAGTTTTTTCTCGTCATAGACCAGGGAGAAGTTCAGCTTTTTCTCGGAGGAAGCGCTGCCCTCCTTCAATCCCAGCGAAATCTGTTTTTCAAAGCTGGCGACGTCGACCGGCGCATTGAACTGCAAATTGAAAATCGCGCTGCGTTTCTGCGCATCTTGCGGATCGCGGTAATACTCGGCCTGCCCCAGGCGGTAATCGAACGCGGGCACGGTGAAGGCATAGCGGGTTTTGGCGAGCTTGACCTGCGGCGCCAGCAAGGTGGCGGGCTCGAGGGTTACGTCATATTTCGCGCCCATCGGCAGCGGTTTTTTCGGCGTGAACACCAGCGTCGACTCATTGCGCCACACCCACTGCCCTTCCGCAGCCGGTTTGAGGATGATGCCGGCGCTCACGGTTTTGCCCACCGCGCTTATTGCCGCGGCCGAGCCGCTGAAGGTCAGGCTCACCGTTTGCGGCGCCTGCCGGGCGGCGGCGTAGTCTATCGGCTCGGGGTTGGCCAACTCGGCGCTGATCTCCTGAACCGCCATCGGCGCCAGTTCGATGGGCTGGGGCCGGTTTTGCCACCAGTGCCAGCCGTAAAACGCGCCGCCTGCGGCGCCAGCCAACAGCAGCAAGCCCAAACCGATCGCTTTCGGGTGTTTATCCACGCCGCTTTCGAGCCGCAAAAAACCGCGCGGCAGCGCAGCCCACCAGGCCGGCGCACGCCAGCTGAGGTTGCCGACCAGCGGTCTCAGCAACCGCCCCAACAGCGACAAAATCCCGCCCAGCAGGCGGCAAACGCCCTTAACTAGGGTAAAAGGCAAACGCAGGATAAACCTTAATAAATCCATTATTGCAGCACCTCATCATCCTAATGCAGCCCCCGGTCAACCGCCGCGGTTCAACCGAGCCGAAAGACGCCTTCGGCTCTCCTGCCCGGCATCCGCGCGAGTACTCTACACTGCCGGGCGGCAAAAATCTGCGCGCCGCCGGCGAATTACGGCGCTTTATTCAACATCAAATCCAGCTGTTGCAGCAGCACCAGCAGCGGCAGGCTGCTCGGTTCACGATCTTTCAACGCCTCTTCGAAATAAGGCGTGATGGCGAAGCGCGTCGGCAGCGGCGCTTCGGCGTCCAGCAACGCATACATGCGCGGCAAGAACACCCACTGCAGCCAGGCTTCGGCCGACATGCTGTCGATGCAGAACGGCTCGGTGCTGGAGAAGGCCTCATGATCAGGCGGCGCGGCCTGCCACAGCGCCAGATCGCGCATGGATTGTTCAATCGCCTGCAAACTGCGGCGCACCTGGTTATGTATACTCATCTGCATTCCCGATCTCTTTTCATCATGGTATTCAGCGCGCTGGCTGAAAGGCGGCAAAGCATAGCATTTTTATAGCCCAAATTCGGCGCGTCTGAGACAGCCCGCCGTTTTTATCTGGTGGCGTCCGCCGCCGCGCGGCACAATAGGCCCACCGAGTTCACCACACAGATAAAGATTCATGTCCGTAATAACAGAGAAAAAAAACCACGCGACGCCCGGTAAGGCCATGCTGGCTTCGGTCACCGGTTACGCCATGGACGGGTTTGACCTGCTGATCCTCGGCTTTATGCTGCCGGCCATCAGCAGCGAATTAGGATTAACCTCATCGGCCGCCGGTTCGCTGGTCACCTGGACGCTGATCGGCGCGGTGCTGGGCGGCGTGATCTTCGGCCACCTCAGCGATCGCTTCGGCCGAATCCGGGTGCTCACGATCACCATCCTGATGTTTTCCCTGTTCACCGGCCTGTGCGCCGTGGCGCAAGGATATTGGGATCTGCTGGCCTATCGCACCCTGGCGGGCATCGGGCTGGGCGGCGAATTCGGCATCGGCATGGCGCTGATCGCCGAAGCCTGGCCGGCGGAGAAGCGCAACCGCGCTTCGGCTTACGTCGGCATGGGCTGGCAACTGGGCGTGCTGGCGGCCGCCTTCCTGACGCCGCTGCTGCTGGAACACATCGGCTGGCGCGGCATGTTTTTGGTCGGCCTGCTGCCGGCGCTGGCGTCATTCCTGATCCGCCGCACTCTGGGCGAACCGGAGGAATTCGTACGGCAGAAAGACGCTGGGCAATCGCTCTCCTTCCTGCAGCGTTTGCGCCTGCTGTTTAAGGATCGCGCCACCAGCAAGGCCAGCATCGGCATCTTCATTCTCTGTTCGGTGCAGAACTTCGGCTACTACGGCCTGATGATCTGGATGCCGACTTACCTGGCGAAAAACTTCGGCTTCTCGCTCACCAAGTCCGGCCTGTGGACGGCGGTGACGGTGGTCGGCATGACGTTCGGCATCTGGCTGTTTGGCGTGCTGGCCGATCGCTTCGCCCGCTGGAAGATCTTCGTGTTTTATCAGATCGGCGCCGTGGTGATGGTGATCGGCTATGCCCAGTTGAGCGACCCGACGCTGATGCTGTTCGCCGGCGCCGTGATGGGCATGTTCGTCAACGGCATGATAGGCGGCTACGGCGCGTTGATTTCCGATACCTATCCGGTGCAGGCGCGCGCCACCGCGCAGAACATCCTGTTCAATCTCGGGCGCGGCGTCGGCGGCCTGGGGCCATTGGTAATCGGTGCGCTGGTGACGCAAGTGTCGTTTACCGCGGCCATCAGCCTGCTGGCGGCGATTTACCTGCTGGATATCTACGCCACGCTGTTCCTGCTGCCGAAAAAACAGGGCGCAGGCGATACGCTGGGCGCGATTGGTTAACGCTGAAGAGGGATTAAGGCAGGGCCGCACGCGCGGCGGAATGGAACAAAAAGTTGGGGGCACTGCGTTAACAGTGCCCCCGGTTCGTTTTATAGCCATCCCGCTACACAGCGTGCTCCCTGCTCAATCCTTGAAAACTTTTCCTGCGGCCATCCTGACCAAGTGGTCCTTGCATCATCCTGCAGCATCGTCCTGACGCGGTTCCTCAGCCTTCCTGACCCGCCGACAGTCCTGTGCCGGCTCTCAATCTCCGTCCTGGAGGTGTCCCTGGTTTCTATCCTGAAACATCCTGGGCATCTCCTGACGCCATCCTTCGCTCTTGCCTGAGCGCATCCCTTTCTTCTTCCTGAAGCTGCATCATCCTGATGCTTTCCTGCTCCGCCGGTTCCGTTCCGGTAACGATAAGATCGCTTAAATTCCCCGGAATCACAAGGGTTTGGGAGGTGTCTCACACTAAATTAAGCCTAAGAGTTATCCTAAAGAAATTCTAACCAATTGATCTGGATAACAATAATCTCATCGCCTGGAGAAAGGCGGGAAAAATTAAGAGCGATCTCTCACAGCCCGTGTGAGAGATCTCGCACACGGGCGACGGCGAATCCGTCGCCATTCAGTCCAGCACCGGGCGCAGCGCATCGAGGAAATTCCCCAGCGTCGCCGCCAGCAGGGTACGCTTATCGCTGCCGAACTGTTCCAGCACCACGTTGCCGCTGACGTTGCACAACGACACCATCGTCATCTCGGATTCGGTGGTCGCCAGGAACAGCGTTGGCGGCAGCTTGAGGCGCTTTTGCGTCACCAGATGGCCGATCAGGTTCTCCTGCAGGCGGATAAAATCCTCTTCGCTCCAGACCTGCAGCAGGCTCAGACGATGCTCGCCGAACTGCGCGCTCATGTCGCCGGCGTATTGCTGCGTGTAGAAACGGTGCGCGTCCGGCTGCAAACGCAGCTCCAGCGCGGCTTCTACCTTTTCCAACGTCGCCGCCGGTTCGAAAGGCTGTGGCAACCACAACACTTCGTCCTCGCGGTTCTCCACGATGCAGGGCGACGGCACGCCGTACAGCGCCTGGCTGGCCGGCGCGTGGCCGCGCTCTTGCTGCCACAACTCGACATAGCGTTGAGTGAATTCACGCAGAGCGTGCGATACATCATGGTCCATATTCTTTCCCGCATACGTTAAACTGACGGCCATTGTACCTATCTCTGACCAAGGTGACAGCAGATGTCCTCATATCAAGACCACCAGGCCCTGTCGGGGCTGACGCTGGGCAAACCCACCGCCTACCGCGATCGCTACGACGCCTCGCTGCTGCAGGCGGTGCCGCGCAGCATGAACCGCGAGCCGCTGGGGCTGTACCCCGATAACCTGCCCTTCCACGGCGCGGACATCTGGACGCTGTACGAGCTCTCCTGGCTGAACGCCAACGGGCTGCCGCAGGTGGCGGTCGGTGAAATCAGCCTCAACGCCGACAGCCTGAACCTGATCGAATCGAAAAGCTTCAAGCTGTATCTCAACAGCTTCAACCAAACCCCGTTCGCCGATTGGGAAACGGTGCGCAGCACGCTGCAGCGCGATCTGTCCGCCTGCGCCCAGGGCGAGGTGAGCGTGACCCTGTTCAGCGTCGAGCAGTTGGAAGGCACGCCGATCGCCCGCCTGGCCGGCGACTGCATCGATCAGCAGGATATCCGCATCGACAATTATGAGTTCAACGCCGACTACCTGCTGAACGCCGCCGGTGAAGAGGTGGTGGAAGAGCAATTGGTCAGCCACCTGCTGAAGTCCAACTGCCTGATCACCCATCAACCGGACTGGGGCTCGGTGCAGATAAGCTACCGCGGCGGCAAGATCGATCGCGAAGCGCTGCTGCGCTATCTGGTCTCCTTCCGCCACCACAACGAATTCCACGAACAGTGCGTCGAGCGCATCTTTAACGATTTGATGCGCTACTGCCGGCCGCAAAGCCTGACGGTTTACGCCCGCTACACCCGCCGCGGCGGGCTGGATATCAACCCGTGGCGCAGCAACGTCGAATTCGCTCCCGAACGCGGCCGCCTGGCGCGCCAATAAGTGCGAAACATTGCTCAACAACTGAGCTAACGAGCGGTTTATGTTGGTAAAAGCGCAGGGACGGCGGTAAGGTTAAAACGAGGCTGCGGCCGGGCGGAGCGCCCGCTGCGCCGCAGCACGCCAACCATAACGAGATGCTGTTTTGCTGCGTATGGATTACTACCGCCCCGCACCGGGTGCAAAGGAGTTACCTTGATTACACACATCAGCCCGCTTGGCTCTATGGATTTATTGTCGCAGCTGGAAGTAGACATGCTGAAGCGTACCGCCAGCAGCGACCTGTACCGCCTGTTCCGCAACTGTTCGCTGGCCGTGTTGAACTCCGGCAGCCAAACCGACAACAGCAAACAGCTGCTGTCACGCTATGAAACCTTCGACATCAACGTGCTGCGCCGCGAACGCGGGGTGAAGCTGGAGCTGGTCAACCCGCCGGAAGAGGCGTTCGTCGACGGCCGCATCATCCGCTCGCTGCAGGCCAACCTGTTCGCCGTACTGCGCGACATCCTGTTCGTACACGGCCAAATCGCCAGCGCCGGCCGTTTCCAGCACCTTAACCTGGAAAACTCGGCCCACATCACCAACCTGGTATTCTCGATCCTGCGCAATGCACGCACGCTGCATCTGGATGAAGATCCCAATATGGTGGTGTGCTGGGGCGGCCACTCGATCAACGAGAACGAATACCTGTACGCGCGCAAGGTCGGCAGCCAACTGGGCCTGCGCGAGCTGAACATCTGCACCGGCTGCGGGCCGGGCGCGATGGAAGCGCCGATGAAAGGCGCGGCGGTCGGTCACGCGCAGCAGCGTTACCGCAACAGCCGCTTCATCGGCATGACCGAGCCGTCGATCATCGCCGCCGAGCCGCCAAACCCGCTGGTGAACGAGCTGGTGATCATGCCGGACATCGAAAAGCGCCTGGAAGCCTTCGTGCGCATCGCGTACGGCATCATCATCTTCCCGGGCGGCGTCGGCACCGCCGAAGAGCTGCTGTACCTGCTGGGTATCCTGATGAACCCGGAGAACAGCGAACAGGTGCTGCCGCTGATCCTGACCGGGCCGAAAGAGAGCGCCGATTACTTCCGCGTGCTGGACGAGTTCATCATGAACACGCTGGGCGATGCCGCGCGCCGTCACTACACCATCATCATCGACGATCCGGCGGAAGTGGCGCGGC
Organism: Serratia sp. MF1(2023); assembly: GCF_030954545.1. Lineage (NCBI taxonomy): Bacteria > Pseudomonadati > Pseudomonadota > Gammaproteobacteria > Enterobacterales > Yersiniaceae > Serratia > Serratia sp. MF1(2023). The sequence continues at coordinate 60,345 of NZ_JAVHUX010000034.1, forward strand.
AGATGAAGAAAGCCATGCCGCTGGTGAAGGAAAACCGCCGCAACACCGGCGACGCCTACAGCTTCAACTGGTCGATCCGCATCGCGCCGGATCTGCAGCTGCCGTTCGAGCCGACCCACGAGAACATGGCGAACCTCAACCTGTATCCGAACCAGCCGCCGGAGCAATTGGCCGCCGCGCTGCGCCGCGCGTTCTCCGGCATCGTGGCCGGCAACGTGAAGGAAAACGGCATCCACGCCATCGAGCAGTTCGGCCCGTACAAGCTGCACGGCGAGCCGCAGATGATGAAACAGATGGACAGCCTGCTGCAGGGCTTTGTCGCCCAGCACCGCATGAAGCTGCCGGGCAGCGCCTATGTGCCCTGCTACGAAATCGTCGCCTGACCCTCAATCCCGGGCGGCGTAACGGCCGCCCCGTTTTCTGACCTTGCCGCCCATGATGATACACCTACTGATTGTCGACGCCCTGAACCTCATCCGCCGCATTCACGCCGTGCAGGGTTCCCCTTGTGTCAACGCCTGCCGCCACGCGCTGCAGCAGTTGATCCAGCACAGCCGCCCGACCCACGCGGTGGCGGTCTTCGACGAGGACGATCGCCGCGACAGCTGGCGTCACCAAATTCTGCCGGACTACAAGGCCGGGCGTTCGCCGATGCCGGAAAACCTGCAGCAGGAGATGCCGCAGCTGCGCGAGGCCTTCGCCGAACTGGGCGTCGCCAGCTGGCATTCTCCCGGCAACGAGGCGGACGATCTGGCGGCCACGCTGGCGGCGAAGGTCGCCGGCGGCGGCCACCAGGTAACCATCGTCTCCACCGACAAAGGCTACTGCCAGCTTTTGGCGCCGAACGTGCAGATCCGTGATTACTTCCAGAAACGCTGGCTGGATATGCCTTTCGTGCAACAGGAATTCGGCGTGCAGCCGCAGCAGCTGCCGGACTATTGGGGGCTGGCGGGGATCGGCAGCAGCAAGATCCCTGGCGTGGCCGGTATCGGGCCGAAAACCGCCGTGCTGCTGTTGCAGCAGTCGGGCAGCCTGGACGGGCTCTATCAGCAGCTGGAACAGGTGCCGGAGAAATGGCGCGGCAAGCTGGAGCAACACCGCGAGCTGGCCTACGTCAGCAAACAAGTCGCCACGCTGCGCACCGATCTGTCGCTGGATGGCAACCTGCAGCAGCTGCGCCTGCCGATACCATAAGGGCGCTGCAAGCAGCGCCCTTCATCAGGCTTAACGCGATTAATCGCGCTCGTCGCGCCGGCCCGGCACCGCCGACCACATGCGGCGCACGTGTACGGTGATCTCTTCGCGGTCGTGATACAGCTGCTTGGCATGCACTTCGACGCTGACGCCGGCAGCGCCCAGCGCTTCGCGGATGCTCATCAGGTTCTGCGACACTTCCTCGTAGCGCTTTTTCATCGGCAGCTTGAGGTTAAAAATCGCTTCGCGGCACCAGCCTTTCACCAACCACTGGATCATCAGGCTGGTCACCTTCGCCGGCTTCTCTACCATGTCGCACACCAGCCAGTAGATCTTGCTGCTGTTCGGCTCGAACTTGAAGCCGTCGGCGCGGTGGTGCGTCACCTGGCCGGTTTCCATCAGGCTCGGCGCCATCGGGCCGTTATCCACCGAATGCACCATCATGCTGCGTTTCACCAACTGATAGGTCCAGCCGCCCGGGCAGGCCCCCAGATCGACCGCGTGCATGCCGCTGGCCAGGCGTTCGTCCCACTCGTCGGCGGGGATGAACACGTGGAACGCTTCTTCCAGTTTCAGCGTCGAGCGGCTCGGCGCATCAGCCGGGAAGCGCAGACGCGGAATGCCCATGTAGAACGGCGAGTTGTTGTTGCTGTAGGAGTAACCGACGTAGCAGCAGCCCGGCGCGATGAAGAACACGTGCACCACCGGGCGAGTGGGGTTCTCGCGCGCCATCAGCACCTTCTGCTCGCGCATCGCGGCGCGCAGCGGCACCGTCAGCTTGCGGCAGAACTTCATCAGCTCTTTGCTTTCGTTGGTGTCCGGCACTTCCACCCGCAGCTCGCCGCCGCGGTCAACCACGCCGATCAGCATGCCGACGATCGGCGATACCCGATCTTCCGGCGGCAGATCGCGCAGCAGCTCGCCCACCACGATCATCTGGCGGGCGAAAATCAGTTCGCGGAACGGAATTTCCCGCGCCAGGCGATCGGCATCGTCCGGCTGATAGCATTCGAACAGCACGTAACCGCTGTGCTCTTTTACCCGCGCAAAGCCGAAAATCTCCCGCTGGGCGGCTTTGTCGGTGATCTCCGCCGCACACTCTTTTTCAAAGCCGGGGCGGCAGTACAACGCAATCTTATTCATGGCGCTCGGCCTTTTTCCTCAGACGCAAAGCGCCAATCAACATCAATATCCAGCCGATCAGGAAGCACACGCCGCCAACCGGCGTGATGTATACCCAGACCTTCAGGTGCGACAGCGCCAGGCAATAGAGGCTGCCGCTGAACAACACGGTGCCGAACGCCAACAGCGCTCCGCTCCAGTAAAACCACAGGCTCACGCGGCGCTGCATCGCGACCGCCAGCGCCAGGATGGCCAGGGTGTGGAACCCCTGATACTCCAGCCCGGTGCGGATCCAGGCCATTTCGTTGGCGCCGAGCGTGCCGCTTAATACATGCGCGCCGAATGCGCCCAACGCGACAAACACAAAGCCGCTGATAGCGGCGAAAACCAGCATGGAACGGCTGCTCATCGTGATTTATCCCATTTAAAATCACCGGCCGCGGCAAGGCGGCGGCCGGTCTTATTGTTCGTAGCGGAAGCGGAACTTCTCTTGTTCGCTGGCGGCGCGCGCCAGGATCCACTGCCGGAAGGCGGCTATTTTACCCAGTTCTGCCTGGCTGTCATGACATACCAGATAAAAAGCGTTTTTACTGACCAGCACATCGTTGAACGGGCACACCAGGCGACCGGCTTCGATCTCGGTTTGCGCCATCACATTGTTCACCAGCGCCACGCCCTGGCCGTGCACCGCCGCCTGCACCACCATCGCGCTATGGCTGAAGATCGGCCCCTGCTGCACATTGATGTGCTGCAACCCCAGCTGGCGCGTATAGGCCAGCCAGTCGCGGCGTGAAACGTCATGCAGCAGCGTATGATAAGCCAGATCCTCTGCGGTTTTCAGCGGATGATCGCCGGTCAGCAGGCTCGGCGAACACACCGGCAGCAGATATTCCGCATACAGGCGCTCGGCGCGCAGCCCCGGCCAGTTGCCGCGGCCGTAGAAAATCGCCACGTCGACGTCGTCCGCCAGCTTGTCTTCTTCGCGATCCACCGCCTGGATGCGCACGTCGATCCCCGGATAAGCTGAGTTAAAGCCGGACAGGCGCGGCACCAGCCACTGAATGGCGAAGCTCGGCGGCAAACTGACGGTCAATGCCCCCTTGGCGCTGCGCGCCTGCAGCTTGCGCGTCGCCTCGTTGATCGAAGAGAAGATCTCCTTGATATCGAGGTAGTAACTTTGCCCCTCTTCGGTCAGCAGCAGCGAGCGGTTACGCCGGCGAAACAGCTTCAGCCCGAGGAAGTCCTCCAGCGACTTGATCTGGTGGCTCACCGCGGCCTGGGTCACGAACAGCTCTTCCGCCGCCTTGGTGAAACTCAGGTGGCGAGCGGCCGCATCGAACACGCGCAGCGCATTGAGGGGAGGTAAGCGTTTAGACATTAAATTAGCTACTTTTGTGTAACATTAATCCGAATGATTCGGCGCCGAAAATCGGGCGGCTTTGTGTGGCAAGCCATCGGTAAACGCTAACGGCGTATTGCCATTAGTTTTTTTAATCCGAGCCATTATAATTTGTCCGTTGAGGATGCGCCAGCAAATACCTATAGTGGCGGCACTTCCCGGGCCGGAACGAAAAGGGAGTGGGTGTCGAGGACGCCGATGAACTTTTGGCTTGTGGTTGTGATGTTGTGTTTGCAAATTGTCCGGCGATTCCGGACATGGTAGCTAGGCTACTGTTTTTTCACTTCCTGTACATTTACCCTGTCTGTCCATAGTGATTTTATGCAGCACCGCAAAACTTGCGGTGCTTTTTTTTGCCTGACGGTTACTGGTTGCTTTCAACCATCTCTTTCACATCGGCGCGGTTGATCTGCTGCTCGACGCCGTTGGCGTCTTTATAGCTGATCATGCCGGTATCGTTGTCCACTTTTGGCTTGCCGTCAGCGACAATGGTGCGTCCGTCATTGGTATGCATCACGTAGTTGCTGGAACAGGCGGCCAGGGTGAACGTAAGCATCAGGGCAGAGAGAACTGCGGCTGTTTTCTTCATTGAGGACTCCTTTTTAGTTTTAAATGCTGATAAATACCTTTTATGTGTATAGATGCGATTAATAAGCGCACATTTAATAGCATAACAAACTTTCCCAATTTTGCCAGGCGATAAGTCCTAATAGGCAGGATCGCTTGTCTCCGGCGGCAAAATAGGACAGGATCCCCCATCGACTCAAGCCAGTGACAATCAGGGTATGACGCCTTTTAACCCCAGCCTTTTTCGCCAACAGTTTCCCGCGCTCGCGCAGGACGGCATCTATCTGGACAGCGCCGCCACCGCGTTAAAACCGCAGGCGGTCATCGACGCCACGCAGCAATTTTATCGCGATGACGCCGCCACCGTGCACCGCAGCCAGCATCGGGCGGCGCAGGATCTGACCGCCCGCTTCGAGCAGGCGCGCGGCCAGGTGGCGCAGTTGATCAATGCGCCGTCGGCCGACGACATCGTCTGGACGCGCGGCACCACCGAAGCGATCAACCTGGTGGCGCAGAGCTATCTGCGTCCGCGTCTGCAGCCGGGCGATGAAATTCTGGTGAGCGAAGCGGAACACCACGCCAACCTGATCCCCTGGCTGATGGTGGCGGAACAAACCGGCGCGCGGGTGGTGAAACTGCCGATCGGCGCCGATCGGTTGCCGGATTTGACGCAGCTGCCCACCCTGCTCAACGACAAAACCCGCCTGTTGGCGCTGGGGCAAATGTCCAACGTCACCGGCGGCTGCCCGGATCTGGCGCCGGCGATCGCGATGGCGCATGCCGCCGGCGCACGCGTGATGATCGACGGCGCACAGGGCGTGGTTCACGGCCCGGCCGACGTACGGCTGCTCGACATCGACTTCTACGCCTTTTCCGGCCACAAGCTGTATGGCCCGACTGGCATCGGCGCGCTGTACGGCAAAGCCGAGCTGCTGGCGCAGATGGCACCCTGGCAAGGCGGCGGCAAGATGCTGACCCAGGCATCGTTCGACGGCTTTGCCCCGCAAAAGCCGCCGCATCGCTTCGAAGCCGGCACGCCAAATATCGCCGGCGTGCTGGGGTTGGCCGCGGCGCTCACCTGGCTCAGCGAGCAGGACATGGCGGCGGCGGAGCGCTACAGCCGCGAGCTGGCGGACCAGGCGGAACAGCGGTTGGCGCAGCTGCCGGGCTTTCGCAGCTTCCGCAGCTCCGGCTCCAGCCTGCTGGCGTTCGACATCGCCGGCGTGCACCACAGCGACATCGTCACCCTGCTGGCGGAGCAAGGCATTGCGCTGCGCGCCGGCCAACACTGCGCGCAGCCGCTGATGGCGGCGTTGGGCGTCATCGGCACGCTGCGCGCGTCGTTCGCCCCCTACAATACGCAACAGGACGTCGATACGCTGGTCAGCGCGTTGACTCACGCCCTCGATCTGCTGGCCGACTGACTTGATTCCCGGAGACGCTATGCTCGCCCCCCATCCTTTTGGCCGAGAGGTCACCGCCGAGGCGTTGATCGCCACCTTCAGCACGCTGAAACAGTGGGAAGATCGCTACCGCCAGCTGATTATGCTCGCGAAACGGCTGCCGCCGCTGCCGGAGGCCTTGCGCAGTGAAGAAATGGCGTTGAGCGGGTGTGAAAACCGCGTCTGGTTGGGGCACCAGTTGCTGGAAGACGGCACGCTGCACTTCTATGGCGACAGCGAAGGCCGCATCGTGCGCGGCCTGCTGGCGGTGTTGCTGACCGAAGTGGAAGGGAAAACGCCGCAGCAGATCGCCGCATTGGATCCGCTGGCGCTGTTCGACCGGTTAGCGCTGCGCGCCCAGCTGAGCGCCACCCGCGCCGGCGGCCTGGCGGCGTTGGCCGCCGCCGTCAAGGCGATCGCCGCCCGTTACGCCTGACGCGCCGCCTTCGCCACCATCTTTTTCAGCGCGTGCGACACGGCGACGAAGCCGAAAGTAGCGGTGACCATGGTCGCCGCGCCGAACCCCGCGCTGCAATCCATTCTTTTCGGCCCTTCCGCCGTGCTGCGTGAAGCGCACACCGAACCGTCCGGCTGCGGGTAAACCAACGGCTCGCTGGAGAAGACGCAGTCGATGCCCAGCTTGCCCTTGCCGTTTTTCACCACGTTGAAATCGTGCTTCAGCCGCTCGCGCAGCTTGGCGGCCAGCGGATCCTGGATGGTTTTCGCCAGATCGGCCACTTCGATCTTGGTCGGGTCAATCTGCCCGCCGGCGCCGCCGGTGGTCACCACCGGGATCTTGAAGCGGCGGCAGTATGACAGCAACGCCGCCTTCGGCCGCACGCTGTCGATCGCGTCGATGACGTAGCTGAAGTTATGGTCCAGCAGCTCGGCGACGTTGTCCGGGGTGATGAAATCGTCGATGCAGGTCACCCGGCATTCCGGGTTAATCGCCAGGATACGCTCCGCCATCACCTCGGTTTTCGATTGCCCGACGTGTTGGCGCAACGCGTGGATCTGGCGGTTGGTATTGGTGACGCAAACATCATCCATGTCGATCAGGGTGATGGCGCCGATGCCGGTGCGCGCCAGCGCCTCAGCCGCCCAGGAACCCACGCCGCCGATGCCGATCACGCAGACGTGCGCCTGCGCGAACACCGCCAGCGCCTGCTGGCCGTACAACCGCGCCGTGCCGCCGAAACGCTGCAGATAGGCTTCCGAATAAGCTGTGCTCATAACGCTTTAATTACCTTCGTAATGCAAATGATAAGGGCCGGAAAATCCGGCCCTTGCGGGTCACTCTTTTCACGCCGTATGCGTTTAGCGGGTGGCCAGCAACGAACCGCCGCCGTTTGACTGATTGGCGCTGAACAGCTGACCGCCGCCGTTGTTCTTCAGCACCCAGACGCGGCCGTAGTGGTTGTAGTACCCCGCCGAGTGGCCGGCTTCCGGCCCGATGCCCTGATACATGTCAAAATGCTGGCCCTTGATGGCGCCGCCCACGTCGAGCGCGACCATCAGACGCATCTCGTATTTTCCCGTGAATTTACCCTTGTTGTCCAGCAGCGGCACTTCGGCCAGCAGCGTGGTGCCCGCCGGGATCAGCGAACGATCGGAGGCCACCGAGGCTTTGGCGATCAGCGGCACCGCGCTGGCGCCTCTCACCGGCGCAAAAGCTTCCGGGCGGAAGAACACGAACGATGGGTTTTGCTCCAGCAGCTCACGCACCTCTGCGGCGCTGTGGGTATCCGCCCACTGACGGATCGCCTGCATCGACATGTCCGCCTTGGCCACTTCGCCGCGATCGATCAGCACCTTGCCGATGCTGCGATAGGCGTGGCCGTTCTTGCCGCCGTAGCCGAAGAACACCAGCGGCTGGCCGTTGCCGTAGTCGACATAGCCGCTGCCCTGGACTTCCATCATGAAGTTGTCCATCAGCGAGTTGGTGTAAGCGATGATATAGCGATCGTCGAGCGCGCCGGAATAGATGCCCGCGCGATCCGGCAAGCGGCCCCTGCCCTTCGGCGGCATGCGGTACAGCGGATAGCGGAACTCGCCCTGTTGGGTATAGCGCGCCTGCACCACCGGCGTGTAGTAGCCGGTAAACTGCACGTTGCCGTAATTGTCGACGCCTTCCATCTGGTAAGCGCTGAGGCCGTACTGGCTCAGCATGCGCGTGTCGGCGCCGGACGCCATCCAATTTTGTACCGCCTGATAGGTGCCGTTGTTGCGGTTGAACAGCGAAGGCGACGCGTACTTGATCTCCATAAGCTGATCCGAATAATCCTTGGCGTTGACCGGCGAACCTTTGGCGTTGGGCTGATTGACCAGCTCCAGCGACTGATCCAGACGGCCGTCTTTATATTGCTGACCCCGATCGGTCGGCTTGGACGAACAGCCCGCCAACACCGCCACCATCAACCCGCCCAGCAGGTATTTGCCCCAACGTCCTTTCATCGCGCACACTCTCAAACTGATATGATCTACCGGCTGAACGATAACAAACGCTCATTGATAAAGGAATCGCTGCAAATAAAAAAAGCCGCACGGAGGATGGTGATGAAAAAGAAGGCAAATTGCGGGCAAATTCAGCAGAAAAACGGGTTTAGGCCAATAAAATGCAAAAAGGGTTTGCAACAAAACGCATGGAGAGTATAGTGCGCATCCATCGGACGCGGGGTGGAGCAGCCTGGTAGCTCGTCGGGCTCATAACCCGAAGGTCGTCGGTTCAAATCCGGCCCCCGCAACCAACCGATGCCGCAGCGGCGGTATTTTGCGTTTGGCTTCGATAACAAAGTATTACACGGACGCGGGGTGGAGCAGCCTGGTAGCTCGTCGGGCTCATAACCCGAAGGTCGTCGGTTCAAATCCGGCCCCCGCAACCAACCGAATGTCGTACCAGCGGCATAACATGAAACGGTGGTTCGTAGTAATACAGCATCAAGACGGACGCGGGGTGGAGCAGCCTGGTAGCTCGTCGGGCTCATAACCCGAAGGTCGTCGGTTCAAATCCGGCCCCCGCAACCAACTCTTGATGACAACAGACAAGTACCCTGACGGGTGTTTTTTTGTATCTGCAATCCGCGAAACTAGCCGGACTCGCGCCCGGCCCTGCCTCTATCGGCTCGCCAGCGCGCCGCCGTTGGCGAAATAAGCCTTGATGCCCGCCAGAATCGACTCCGCCACCTGCTGCTGGAAATGGCTGGTGCGCAGCTTGCGCTCCTCTTCGATATTGCTGATAAACGCCGTCTCCACCAGGATCGACGGGATATCCGGCGCCTTTAACACCGCAAAACCGGCCTGATCGACGCGATTCTTGTGCAGCCGGTTGATTTTCCCCATCCGATTCAACACTTCCTTGCCGAACTTCAGGCTGTCGTTGATGGTCGCGGTCTGGATCAGATCGAACATGGTGTGGTCGAGATAACGGTCGCCGCTCTTGCTGACGCCGCCGATTTGGTCCGAGGCGTTCTGCGTCTGCGCCAGGAACTTGGCCGCCGAGCTGGTGGCGCCCTTGGTGGACAGCGCGAACACCGACGAACCGCGCGCGGCGCGGCTGGTGAAGGCGTCGGCGTGAATCGAAACGAACAGATCCGCGCGCTGCTTGCGCGCCTTGGCGACGCGCACCTTGAGCGGGATAAACACGTCTTCGTTGCGCGTCATGAACACTTTCATGTTCGGCTCGCGCTTGATCATGGCGCTCAGCTTGCGGGCAATCTGCAACACAATGTCTTTCTCTCGCGTCTTGTACTTGCCGATAGCGCCGGGATCTTCGCCGCCGTGGCCGGGATCCAGCATGATGACGATCGGCCGATCGCGCCCCGCCTTGCCGGCCTGCGGTGCTTCCGGCGGCAGCGTGCGCTCCAGATCGCCCTTGTTGTAATCTTCCAGTAACGCCAGCAGCGGATCATACTCCTCGCCGCCGCTGCTGCCCTTGGTCGGATAGAGATCCATCACCAGACGGTTGCGATACTCCGGCACCGGCGCCAGCGTGAAAATATGCGGGCTGACGCTCTGCTTGAGCTCCAGCACCAGCCGCACGGTATTCTGATCGAACTGGCCGACGCGCGCCTGCTTGAGATACGGATCGTCGGCGCGCACCTGCCCGGCGATGCCTTTCAGCACGCTGTTGAGGTGGACGCCTTCGATATCCACCACCACGCGATCGGGATTGGTCAGGGCAAACTGCTTGTATTTCAGCTCGACGTTGGATTCCAGCGTGACGCGGGTATAGGTGGAGGATGGCCAGACGCGCACGGCGATCACGTGCGATGACGCGGCGAAGCCCGTGCGACTCACACTCAGCAACCAGCTGGCGGCAACGCCCTGTAATAAACGACGGCGGCCCAGATTGTGATTAGAGTTTGGCATGCGGCTCCGGCAGTAATAGCTGTTTACAACAGATGAAAAAAACATCAATAAAATGGGGATGCCGAAAACTTTAACCAATCATTCCAGCCCTGTCATCAGAAAATCTTTTTATGGTTTTTCAATTTATTAACGATTTAGCGCCCTTAGCGCACTCTTCATGATGATTTCTCGCTTGCCATCGGCGCCATAAAAGAATAAAAATACAAAAATACCGTATAAATATGCAAAAGAGGTTTGTCGTGAAGGAACGTAGTACAGAGCTGGTGCAAGGATTCCGTCACTCAGTCCCCTATATCAACGCCCACCGCGGCAAAACGTTTGTCATCATGCTCGGCGGGGAAGCCATCGAACACGAGAATTTCTCCAACATCGTCAATGATATCGGGCTGCTGCATAGTCTGGGCATTCGCCTGGTGGTGGTTTACGGCGCGCGGCCGCAGATCGACGCCAACCTGGCGCAGCATAACTTTGAGCCGATCTACCACAAGCACACCCGCGTGACCGACGCCCATACGCTCGAACTGGTCAAGCAAGCTGCCGGTTTGTTGCAGCTCGACATCACCGCCCGGCTGTCGATGAGCCTCAACAATACGCCGCTGCAGGGCGCGCATATCAACGTGGTCAGCGGCAACTTCATCATCGCGCAACCGCTGGGCATCGATGACGGTATCGACTACTGTCACAGCGGCCGCATTCGCCGCATCGATGAAGACGCGATCCACCGCCAGCTCGACAGCAACGCCATCGTGCTGATCGGCCCGGTCGCGGTTTCCGTTACCGGCGAGAGCTTCAACCTGACCTCGGAAGAAGTGGCCACCCAGCTGGCAATCAAGCTGAAAGCGGAAAAAATGATCGGCTTCTGCTCCTCGCAGGGCGTGACCGACGCGGAGGGTAACATCCTTTCCGAGCTGTTCCCCAACGACGCGCAAAAGCGCCTTGAAGAGCTCGAGGAAGGCGGCGATTACCATTCCGGCACCGTGCGCTTCCTGCGTGGCGCGGTGAAAGGCTGCCGCAGCGGCGTGCGCCGCAGCCACCTGATCAGCTATCAAGAGGATGGCGCGCTGGTGCAGGAGCTGTTCTCGCGCGACGGCATCGGCACCCAAATCGTGATGGAGAGCGCCGAACAGGTGCGCCGGGCGACGATCAACGACATCGGCGGCATCCTGGAACTGATTCGGCCACTCGAGCAGCAGGGTATTCTGGTGCGCCGTTCGCGTGAACAGCTGGAGATGGAGATCGACAAGTTCACCATTATCGAACGCGACAACCTGACCATCGCCTGCGCGGCGCTGTACCCGTTCTTGGAGGAAAAAATCGGTGAGATGGCCTGTGTCGCGGTACATCCCGATTACCGCAGCTCTTCGCGCGGCGAGATGCTGCTGCAGCGGGTGGAAAACCAGGCGCGGCAGATGGGGCTGAAGAAGCTGTTCGTGCTGACCACCCGCAGCATCCACTGGTTCCAGGAGCGTGGCTTTACCCCGGCGGAGGTCGACGTGCTGCCGATGCAGAAACAGGCGTTGTACAACTACCAGCGCCGCTCCAAAATTCTGCTGGCGGATCTGTAATCCCTGCGGGCGCGGCCGTTGCCGCGCCCCTCAGCGCTTATTCCGTCGCCTGCAGCCGTTCAGCCAATCCGCTGCGGCGCTGGGTCGGCGTGCGAATGGCCCGCAGCAGCACCGCCTCCGTAGCGTACAGCGAAAGCAGCTTACGCGCGCGAGTGATCGCGGTATAGACCAGCTCACGCGTCAACACCGGCAGGAAGTGATTCGGCAACACCAGCACCGTATGGTCAAACTCCGATCCCTGAGATTTGTGCACCGTCATCGCATAAGCGGTTTCATGCGCCGGCAAACGGCTTGGCTGTACCGACTTGATGCTGCCGTCGGGCAGTTGGAAATGCACGCGCAGATCGCCGTGCTCATCCGGCAACGTAATGCCGATATCCCCATTGAACAGCCCCAGCGCGCTGTCATTGCGGCCGATCATCACCGGCCGCCCCCGGTACCAGCGGCCGAGCACGCCCGGCTTGCGGTCAATTAAACCGGCACGCTGCAGCCCGAGCTCAATGCGCTCGTTCAGGCCGGCGACGCCGAACGGCCCTTCACGCAGCGCGCATAGAACCTGGAAACGGCCAAAGGCCGCCAGCACCGTCGCCGCGTCCGCCCCTTCTGCGGTCAGCCGCAAATAGTCGCGGTAGCCCGCCACGCAGGCATCCAACAGCGCCTGATACTCTTCGCTCGTCGCCAGCGCATAGCCCGCAACATCACCGAAACTGCCGTTTAATGCCGCCAGCGCGCGATCCCCCGCTCCGGCGTTAACCGCCAACGCCAGCTGACCGATGCCGGAACGGGCGTCGAAGCGATAGCTCTTGCGCAGCAGGCACAGGCTGTCGCGCACCGCCGCTTCCGCGTCGGCCTGCTGCCCCGTGAGCGAACAACCGGTCAGGCGGCTCAGCTCAGCGGCGCGCGCATCGCTGTATCCCTGCTCGGCAAAACGGCAAATATCGCCCAGCACCGCGCCGGCCTCCACCGAAGCCAGCTGATCGCGGTCGCCGAGGAAAATCACCCGCGCCCGATCGGGCAGCGCGGCAATCAGGCGCGCCATCATCGGCAGATCGACCATCGAGGCCTCATCCACCACCAGCACATCCAAATGCAGCCGGTTGCCACGGTGATAACGCATGCGCTGACTGTTCGGTTGCGCTCCCAACAGACGGTGCAACGTCGCCGCCTCCGTCGGGAACAGCGCCTGCTGCGCCGGGGTCAACGCCAGCTGGCGGCTGGCGCTGCCAAGCGACTCCGTCAGGCGCGCCGCCGCCTTGCCGGTCGGCGCCGCCAGCTGGATGCGCAAGCGCGCGCTTTCATCCAGCTGCACCAGCGCCGCCAACAGTTTGGCGACGGTGGTGGTTTTACCGGTGCCCGGCCCGCCGGAAATGACCGCAATGCGCCGCGTGGCGGCCACCGCGGCGGCGATTTTCTGCCAGTCGGGCTCGTCGCTCGCGGCGCCGAACAAGCTGTCGAGAATGGTGCGCAGCTCAGCCTCCGGCACCGCCAGCGACTCGCCTTCGCCGCCGATAAACGCCGCCACTTCGCCTTCGTTTTGCCACATGCGCTGCAGATACAGGCGCGGCCCGCGCAGCACCAGCGGCGTAGCGCCGCTGCCGTCCCCGACCGCCGCGCTGGCCGCCAAACGCTGCTGCCAACGCGCGCTATCCGGCCGCCCGGCCGCCTCCCACACCGCCAGCGCCAACGCCGGCTGGCGCCCTTCAAACAGCGTGTCCGCCTGCAGCTGCTCCAGCATCAGGCAGACGTGACCGGCCCCCGCCTCTGCGCTCAGGCAGGCGGCGGCCAGCAAAATATCGGGCTCGTCTTCGTTCGCCACCACGCGGGCGAACTGCACGTCCAGCGGGCGCAGCACGCCAAGCGCCACCGCCTGCTCCAGCAGTGCGATCATGATCCTTCCTCCGTCGCCGCAGCTTCGCCGCTGAACAAGCGATCCATCCCCTCCACCAGCTTAAGCTCGGGGAGACAGGTGAAAATGCCGTTGCCCGGGTGCGCCGCATCCACGCCGCGCAGGAACAGATAAATCACCCCGCCAAAATGGCGCCGGTAATCGTAATCCGGCAACCGATGACGCAGATAACGATGCAGCGCCAGCGTATACAGCTGGTATTGCAGATCGTAACGATGCTCCGCCATCGCCTGCTCCATCGCCGGCCGGGTATAGGCGCTACTGTCTTCCCCCAGCCAGTTGGACTTGTAGTCCAGCAGGTAGTATTTGCCCTGCCAGCAGAACACCAGGTCGATAAAGCCTTTCAGCATGCCCTGCACCTGATGAAAATCTAGCGCCGGGCAGCGGGCGGAAAGCGGATCGTAACGCTTCACCAGGGCATCGAGCGCCTTCGCCTGCAACAACCGGTTAATCGGCAAATAGAACTGCAGCTCGGCCTGCTTGTGCTGCGGCGTCAGCGCCGACAACGTCACGCCGCTGTCGTCGAGCGGCGTATTGAGCAACACCTGCATCCACGCCAGCAGAATCGGCTGCCAGTGCTCAGCGAAGCCTTGCTGTTGCAGCTGTTCCAGCAGCCACTGTTCGTCCAGCGGCTGGGTGAAGTCCAGCGTTTCAAACAGGCTGTGCAGGAAGGTGCCGGGCGTTGCGCCGCGCGGGAAGGTATGCGGTGTGAGCGCTGGCTCACTCTCCTCACCCCGCTCGCCCGCGGCGTCGACATCCAGACGCGGCAGCAGATCCTGCATCAGGCTCGAACCGTGCTGTTGCAAACCGGTATAGCTGGTCACCCGCCAAAAATCCTGGATCCGCCGGGTAAAGCTTTTCGCCGCCAACGCAGCGGCCAGCGATGCCTGGGGCTGCCAGGGCGCCTCGTCCGGCGGTTCCACCAGCGACAGCGCGATGCCGCCGCCCGCCAATTGCTGCAGTCGCTCCTGCAGATACGCGGCGTCGCCGGCCTGCCCGCCCTGCACCAGATAACCCAATGCGCTGCGGTGCAGATCGGTATCGCCCTGTTTCTTGCGAGTGCCCTGGAACAGCGGCGCGATGCCGATGCTGCAGTGGTACACCGAGCGGGTCAGCGCCACGTACAACAGGCGCAGGTCTTCTGCCAACCGCTCTTCCTCCGCCCAGGCCTGGCTCTCTTCATTGGCGTCGAGATCCAGCAACGCCTGGAAACTGTGGCGATCGTGATACAGCGCCTGCTGCTGCTGGCGGAAATTGCCGACGAACGGCAGCCACACCAGATCGAACTCCAGCCCCTTGGATTTATGAATCGTGATCACCTGCACCAGATGCCGGTCGCTCTCCAGCCGCAGTTGCTGATTATCGGACTGGCGATTAGGCTGGGCGATCTGCTGTGCCAGCCAGCGCACCAGCGCATGTTCGCTGTCGAGTTGCGCCGCCGCCTCTTGCAACAACTCCCCCAGATGCAGCACGTCGGTCAAACGACGCTCGCCACCGGCGCTGGCCAGCAGGTTCTCCGCCAGCTGGCGCGCTTTCATCACCTCGCTCAGCATCGGCAACACGCCGCGGCGCAGCCAGAGCGTGCGGTAATCATCGAATTCGTTAACCAGCTCGTCCCAGGCACGCTCATCGCGGCTCAGGCCGTCCAGCGTCGGCGCGTCCAGCCCCATCAGCCCGGTGGCCATGGCGCTGCGCAGCGTGCGCTCCTGCTCCGGCGCCAACACCGCCTGCAACAGCCACAGCAGGTCTTTGGCCTCTGGGGTGTCGAACACGCTGTCGCGGTTGGACAGGTAGACCGACGGAATGGACAGCGCGCTCAGAGCATCGCGCACCAACGCCGCCTCATTGCGGCTGCGCACCAGCACCGTGATATCGGAGGCTTGCACCGGCCTTGGCTCCTTACCGCCCTGCAGCCACGCCTGGCCCTGCTGCCCGGCGCTGAGCCAGTCGCGAATTTGCGTGGCGCACAGGCGCGCCATCAGCTGTTGGTAATCACTTACACCGGCGCCTTCCCCCTGCAGCAGCCAGAACTGCATCGCCGGTTGCGGCTTGCCGTGCAGGTCAAACGCCAGCCCTTGGTTCTTTTCCGCCGCGCTGACCTCGATAAAGGGGATTTGGCCGAACAGGAAAGGTTTTTCTACCTGAGAAAACAGGTGATTAACGCTGGCGACCATCGACGGCGACGAGCGCCAGTTGGTCTCCAGCGTATAGTGGGCGCTCACCTCTGAGCGCGCCCGCATGTAGGTAAAGATATCGGCACCGCGGAAGGCGTAAATCGCCTGCTTGGGATCGCCTATCAACAGCAGGCCGCAATCGGGCCGGCCGACGTAAAGTTTTTGGAAAATGCGGTATTGCTGCGGATCGGTGTCCTGGAATTCATCGATCATCGCCACCGGGTAACGCTGGCGGATCGCCTGCGCCAGCTGTTCGCCGCCGCCGCTTTGCAAGGCGCCGTCCAAACGGCTAAGCAGGTCGTCAAACCCCAGCTCGGCGCGCTGGCGCTTTTCTTGTTGAATGGAAGTGCGGATCTCGCTGAGCGCGCGCGCCATGATCAGGTCGCGCAGCGTCAAGGGCTCATCGAACAGTTCGTCGATCGCCGTGAACAGCGCATGCCGCGGCGGTTCGCCTTTCTTGGTCTTCTCCAGCAGCACCGACTGGCGAAATTTATCCAGTTCCTTCGGCAACTGGTAGTCCTGAGTCTCCTGCCCGCTCCATTCGCCGACCTTGTTCAGCCAGTTCGGCAGGTGCTTGCTGCTGTAGCTGCGCTTATCGACTCCGGACTGGGCGATCAGCGCCTCCAGATCGCCCGCCGCCGCACGCCATTGCGCCTTGATGGCATCGATGCGCGCGACGATCTGCTCGTGGCGCATCAGGACGGTTTCTTCCTCTTTCGGCGGCCGGCGCAGCGCCGGCGCCTCACCGTGCAGGTAACCGGAAAGGTCGGCCAGCAACGCTTCCGGGCCGCTCCACTCCTGGCTGACCGCACGCGCCACGCCCAGCGGCAACGGATAGCAGTGGCGACGCCAGAAATCGGCACAGGCCTGCCGCCGCAGCGGCAACTCGTCCTGCACCAGCGTTTGTTCAAACAGCATGCCGGATTCGAAGGCGTTGTGCGTCAGCATTCGTTGGCAAAAGCCGTGAATGGTGTAGATCGCCGCTTCGTCCATTTGCCGCTCCGCCGCCAGCAGCTGCGAGGCGGCGTCGGTCAAGTCGTCAATTTCAGCCATCAGCGCCAAAAACAGCGGGTTGGCGCTGACGCCCCGCACGCAAGCGATGCGCAGCCCGTGGATATTGTCGCGGATACGCCCGCGAAGCTCCTCGGTGGCGGCCTCGGTAAAGGTCACCACCAGGATTTCTTCAACCGTCAGCGGGCGAGGAAACGCCGCTTCATCGCCCAACCCCAACAGCAAACGCAGATACAGCGCGCCGATGGTAAAGGTTTTGCCGGTGCCCGCCGACGCCTCAATCAGGCGTTCGCCGAACAGCGGCAGCGTCAGCGGCTCCAGCCTCTGCGGGGCAGTTTCCGTCATGGCGTCGCCACTTTGCGCGGCAGGATCTGCTGCAATGCAGACGCGTTCGGATAGGTGACCCAGCCCTTAGGCGCCGCGTAATCCGCCTTGTCTTGCCCGCTGCCGCTCACCTGCGACAGCACAGCCAGCCCCTGTGGCTGGATCACCGCCTGGTGGAAATAATCCGCCAGTTTGGCCGGCGTCAGCTGTTGCACCTGCGCAATCAGCTTCTGACGAGTATCGAAGGCGAAATTGCCGCGATCGAAATCGTTGGCGAACCGGCTGGCCTCTTCGCTCAGGGTTTGCGGCCGCTGCTTCAGCTCATTGATGAGCGCCTGTTTGTACTGTTCAAAGTCCGCTTCGCTCATGTCGCGCAAGCGTTTCTCGGTTTTCGGATAGAAATCCTGATAGCGCTGGTACAGGTAGGCCGGCTGTTTGCTGTTGCTCTGCAACAGGAAGCCCACGCCCCATTGGCGCCCCACCGACATTGGGAAGGCGAAGACCGCATATCCCAATTGCTCCTGAGTGCGCAGTTGGCTATAGAACCACGGCTGAATAATCTGCCCCAGCAATGAGCTGTAGGCCATGCCGGCCACTTCGTCGTAACCGGTCGGCACATAGACCGCCGCCAGCGCCGAATCGGTGCTGCTGCCCACCTGTTGCAGATTGGCCAGATGATTTTTGTCCACCACCACGTCTTCGCCGTGCCACCATTCGATGCCGGTACAGCCCAGGCGATGTTTCAGCGTCGACGCCAGCGTGTCGACCTGCTGCTTGCTCATATTGCCCACCACCAGCAACTCCGGCGTAGCCTCGGCCAGCAGGCTGTCGCGATAGGCCAGCACGTCTTTCAGCGTCAGCGTCTTCAGCACTTCGCGGCGTTCGCTGCGTTCGGAATACGGCACGCGGGAAACCATCTGCACCGGCTGAATGGCCAATTCAAACGCCTTGCCCTTCTCGGCGGCGTCCAACTGCTCCAGATACCAGGACTTGGCCTGCGCCAGCTGATCTTCCGTCGGCGTGAAGCTGGAATAGCCTTCGATCAGCGCCGTCAGCAACTGCGGCAGGCGCTGGGTAAAGCCGTTGGCGTTAAACATCAGGCCGTTGTTCGGCGAGGTCGAGAAGCTCAACCCGCCAACCGATGCCTGATAGCTCAGCTGATCCAGCGCGAGGCCGGCCAGATAATCCGTCAGCGAGAACAGCACCTGGTTGCGCGCGGAATCCATGGTCTTGGCGTTGCGGAAAGCGACGGTGACGTCGGCCTTCGGCTCATCGGCGAAGTAACGGCTCGGCATGTACAGCACGCGCAGGCCGGGGTTATCCACCACCATTTCCGGCTTTTTGAACTCGTGCGACGGCTTGGTCAGGGTAAAGTCATCCGGGATGTACGGATTGAGCGTCGGTAACGACAGGGAAATCCCACTCCCCAACTGCTGCCACTGCGTAAAGCGCTGCGGCGTGATTTTGTCGACCTGGTAAGGCGCGTTGACGAAATAGGCCGTCTTGTTGTGCGGCTCATCCGGGCTGACGAACCAGATGCGGGCGTTTTGCGGCGTCATGGCGTCCAGGCGTTCGGCGATCGCCTTCGGATCATAGCGATCGGCCAGGTAAGGCGCGTCCAGCGCATGTTCAACCGGCACGCGCAGCATGGTGTCCACCAGCCATTCGATGTAGTCCATGTCGCGCGTGATCGACGGATAACGGAAATCCAGGTTGAGAACATGCGAGATTTCGTCGAAGTAACTTTGCTTGATGCCTTCGCTGCGCAGCATTTTCAGGTAGTTGAAAATGGCGGCGACGACCTCGTCGCGCTTGGCCAGGCCTTTGTCGGTCAGTGAAACGCTGATGGCGAAGACGCCGCCGTTGCGATCCACCATCGGATCGGCGCCGGCATTGATGGCGTCCGCCAGCCCCTGCTTCTGCAACCAGTCAGACAGGGTGTTCTTGCTGCGGTTGCCGATCAGGTAGCTGATGTAGGTATCGGTTTTGCTGCGAAACGCGGCGCTGTTGTTATCGATGCGGAACTCGACCTTCAGCTGTTTGCGCGGCTGTGCCGGCACATAGTGAATGATGATGCCCTGTTGTTCCGGCGTCACCGCCGGCACGGTGATCGGCGGCACGCTGGCGTCGTGATTCGGCACGCGGCCAAAGGTTTTCGCCGCAATATCAGCCAGCTGCGGCAGCGGCTGATTGCCGTACAAAACGCCCATCATCAAATTGGCGGAATAGTAGCGCTTATAGAAGCCGGTCAGCTCATCGTGCAGCTTGCTGTCCGGCTTGTCTTTCAGCGTATCGAGATTGCCGCCGGAGAAGCGCGCGCTCGGGTGCGCCGGGTTAAGGGTTTCCGCGCCCACCTGCGCCATACGCATACCGTCGCGCGAACGCGCCATCGTCAACTCGGCGTTAACCGCGTTGCGCTCACGGTCGGCATTGCCCGGATCCAGCAGCGGCTCGGCAATGGCGTCGGCCATGCGATCGACCGCCGGCTCCAGCGCGTCATTTTCCACTTCCAGATAGAAGGCGGTGCGATAAGAAGCCGTGCTGGCGTTGTGGCTGCCGCCATGCTTTTTCAGGAACTCGGACAGGTTTTCCGGCTCTGGATAGCGCTTGGAGCCCATCAGCACCATATGTTCCAGATAGTGCGCCAAACCCAGTTGGCTGTTCGGATCTTCAAGCGAGCCGACCGGCAATGCCAGCGCCGCCAGCGATTTCGGCGCCTGGGCATCGGACACCAGCAACACCGTCATGCCGTTAGTCAATTTGATCGCCTCATACTGACGCGGATCGTGTTCGCTTTTGTTGATCTTCTCCGCCAGCGGTTGCCATCCTTGCGCGGCCCAACTCAACGGCGCCCAACACATAGCCAATAATACCAGCCCGGTGATACGGGCCAACTGTCTGCGCATATCCAAAATAAACCCCTATTCTGACGTCGCTGCGCCCACTCCCTGACGGTGGCGACGTTCATCAAAACCACATAACCAAATCTGTACTCACCGGGTTCTTCGCCAATATGGCGACCCGAACTCGGCGGGTATATGCCTGTACGTTATGTAAGACCGGGAATGACCCCAATGGTTGAATATAACCTTCGTTATTTTTACCACCTACCGCCGCACAGCACCACCGGGGGATTGTTACCCCAGGTTATGCCGCGCCACCGGCAGCAGATAACGCTCTGTTTCGGCCAGTATTTGCGCTAAGTATTCATTATCCAATTGGCGAAACACTCGCTGCACGTAGGGATCTTCCCCTTCTCCGGGAATGCGCTGATCGCCCTGCCAGGCCTGCAGCAATTTGGCGCGCGCCTTGATTTGCGCTTCTTCCTCCCAGTCGATTTGCTGCGTTTCCGGCAGATAGCACTGACTCAGCCACGCCCAGCCGCTCTTGTTCAGCAACAGCAGCGGCTGACTCAGACCGCGCTGATAGCCCGTCAGCAGTTCCGCCAGCTGCGCCTGTGCCTCTTCAGGCGCCAGCGCGGCAAAGCGCCAGGCGGAGTTCTTGCGGCCATACATGCGGCTCTCGCCGGTGCCGCCGGCGCAGCAGTACACCAGGTGCTCCAGCCACAGCAATATGCCATCCACCGCCGACAGCGTCGCGGGCCGCCAGCGCAACAGGCCGTCATCCTGCACCTGATGCAGCCAGCCGCTGAGGCGCACGCCGGCGATATCGATATCCAACTCCAGGCTATGGCTCTCTGCGCGTTCCGCACGCACCTGCTCGGCCAGTTCGCTCATCTCTTCCTGCTGCTTTTGCCAATAAATTTCGCCGAAGGCGCCATAGGGCAAGCCGCCGGCGGCGCGCACCCGCTGGAACAGCCGTTCGGGATCGTCACCGTCGATCAGCGTATTCAGCAGCTGGCTGTTGAACTGGTAGCGGCTGAGGTTATCCAGCGTGAAGGGCTCTTCGTCCGGCAGCTCGGTCTCTTCCAAGATAAAACTGACGCCCAGCCGCAGTTGGAAAAACGCGCGAATCGGATGGCGGTAAAACCGCAGCAGTTCCTCCAGCGATATTTGCTGCAGCGCTTCGGCGGGCAGCGGCTGGTTGAACGCCGGATGCGCCGCACCGCGTCCATCGGCGGCAGGCAGCCACTCGGCGGCATAGCTTTGCTCCTCCGAGCCCGGCAAGAAGTTCTCGGCGGCGAACGGCATGCGCGCGTGCCACTTCAGCAAGTGCTCACCAACCCGCCGGGCGCTGTCGTCTGCGCTAAGCTCTTCATCTCCCGGCAGGCAATAGCTTTGTTCCAGGTACTCCAGCAGCTCGGTGACCAGTACCGAAGGGTAGCGCGGGCTGTTGTCCTGAATGGAACGGCCGATGAAACTGATATACAGCCGCTGCTGAGCGGACAAAATCGCTTCCAGGAACAGATAACGGTCGTCATCGCGTCGGCTGCGGTCGCCGCGTTTGACCTGCTGCGCCATCAGATCGAAACCCAGCGGCGGCAGCGTGCGCGGATACACGCCGTCGTTCATGCCCAACAGGCACACCACCTTGAACGGAATGGAACGCATCGGCATCAGCGTACAGAAGTTGATTTGCCCGGCGAGGAAGCGTTGGCTGATGCGCTCCTGATCGAGGCGCGCCGCCAGATCGTCCCGCAGAATGGTCAACGGCACCTCATCGGGATAGCGCGCCGCCAGGCCAAAATTGATGGCCTGCTGCCACTGCTGTTCGATCAGCGCCAGCACGACTTCGGTGTCGCTGTCCGCAGCGAAGAAAGCATCCAGCAGTTGCCGGCAGAGCGGCAGCCACGCCTCGAGCGGGCGCG
Organism: Serratia sp. MF1(2023); assembly: GCF_030954545.1. Lineage (NCBI taxonomy): Bacteria > Pseudomonadati > Pseudomonadota > Gammaproteobacteria > Enterobacterales > Yersiniaceae > Serratia > Serratia sp. MF1(2023). The sequence goes on from NZ_JAVHUX010000034.1 coordinate 82,185, forward strand.
CTTCGCTCAAGATTTGCCGCCAGTGGCTGAGCTGCGCCAGCAGGTCTGCCAGCTGCCCCGCCAGTTCGGCGACCAATCCGCTCGATTCGTCGTAAGGCAAAATGCCCTGCCAATCGCCGGCATTGCTGTCCATCGCGTAGCCAAGCAACATGCGCGTGATGCCAAAGCGCCAGGTATGTTGGCCGGTAGCGGGCAGATCCAGTTCGCGCACGTTATCGTCGTCCAGGCCCCAGCGCACGCCGGATTCACCGACCCAATGGCGCAGCAGGCGCAGCCCCTCTTCGCCAATGGCGAAACGGGCGGCCAGGGCCGGCACCTCAAGCAGCGCCAGCACCTGTTCCGAGGTAAAACGGCTTTGCGGCAGATCGAGCAGTGAAATGAACGCCTGCAGCGCAGGATGCGCCTGGCGCGCTTTACGGTCGGAAATGGCGAACGGCAGGTAGCGCTCGGCAGGGGCATTGCCGAACACTGCCTGAATATAAGGCGTGTAGCTGTCGATATCCGCCACCATCACGATGATGTCGCGCGGCGTCAACGACGGATCCTGCGCCAGCATGGTCAGCAGTTGATCGTGCAGCACCTCCACTTCCCGCTGCGGGCTGTGGCAGGCATGCAGGCTGAGGGATCGGTCGTTCTCATCTAGCGGACGTTTGCTGAAGCTGCTTTCCAGCGTTTCCGCGGTAATACCGATCACCGCATGGTCTTCCAGCTCCAGCATGTCGCGCTGAACGGCGTGCAGCATGGTATCGGCCGGGATATCGACAAAGGCGTCAACCTCTTGCGCCCCTTCCATCTGCGACAGCAGATAGAGGTGATCGCGCCCCAGCTTGCCCCAAGAGGCCAGCAGCGGGTTGCTGAGCTGCTGCTGGCCTTCGGCGTCAAACAGGCGCGCCGCGTCATCCGGCTGGCGGAACAGCCCGTGCTCGCGTGCCTGATGGTAGTGACGGCGCTTGCGGCTCTGCAAGCGGGCCAAGAAAGCGTAATCCTGAATATCGCCCCAATAGTAGCGACAGGGGTTGGTGAACATCAGGTGGATATCTATATGCCGCCCCAGCGCCTGCAGCGCCTCCAGATAGACCGGCGGCAACGCCGAGATACCGCAGATAAACACCCGCGGCGGCAAACCGGGCGGGCAGGTTTTTGCCTGCTCCAGCGCGTGGATAAATCGGCTGTACAGATTGGCGCGGTGCCATTCCGGCTGCCCCAGCTCGCGCGTGTACTCCACCAGCCGCGCCCAGAGCGGCGCCTGCCATTGCTGAGCCTCCGCCAGGCCGTCGATGCGCTCACCGCGCTGCCAGCTCTCCAGCCACTGCGGGCGATAAACCAAATATTGGTCGAACAGGTCGGCGACCCGGCCGGCCAACTGGTGAATCTTGCGCTTGTCACCGTCATCGGTCAGATAGTGCTGCAGTGGCGCAAACGCCGGCTGAGTCAGCATCTCCGGCAGCAACCACATCAGCTTCCAGGTCATGGCGTCCTTGCTGAAGGCGCTCTCTTTCGGGATATCCGGCAACACCCGGGTGAACATGTCCCAAATAAAGGTCGCCGGCAGCGGAAACGCAATATTGGCGGCGATGCCGAACTGTTCCGCCAACTGCATCTGCAGCCATTGCGCCATACCGGGGCTCTGCACCAGCACCACTTCCTGTTGAAAAGGATCGGCCAACGGATCTCTGGCTATCAGTGCGCTGGTCAGCGTTTTCAACAAATCCAGCTGATTGGAATGATAAACCGTGAACATCAAGGCTCCTTTAAAACAAAAGACATACCGGCTTAAAAGCGGGTGCAATACCAGCGGCTCAGCGTCGCCCACTGCCGCTGCGGCGTTTGGACTCTAACCGTCAATCGGCGGCAATCACTCTCCGCATCGTCAAGCGCCGTCTCGCGTCGCCAACCTTCCGGCGGCGATTCGGCCTCGAGCCGCCCGGTGACGGCGAACGCTTCTAACTGCTGATGCGCCAGCGCCCAGGCTTGCCGGTAGTGCCACTGGCGCTGAAACGACTGCAACAGCACCTGATGATACTGTAACAAGCCAAGCAGCGACACCGAGAACAGCAAGGCCGCCACCAACACTTCCGGCAGGCTGAAGCCGTTGCGGGATAGCCGCCCTGCCCGAGCGTTAGCCGTCACAGTCGGTCAGCCTTTTCTCTGGGCAAAAATCCAGCCGACCGCCCGGCTGAGCTTGCACCTTGCCAGCGGTCTCTGCGCCGTTAAAGGTGCCCCACTGATACAGCCAAAGCGGTTCACCGCCGCGCATCTCACCAAGGCCGCGTATCGTCACAACGCCCGCTCTGGCAGACAGCCGGGCGCAGGCCGTCAGTTCCGCGCGCTGCCTGCATAACCAGGCCGCCGCACTCAGCTCGGCGCGTGGCCAGCGCTGGCTCATGCCCCAACTCAGCGCCGAAGCGGCCTGATTATAAGCCTGAAGGTAACGCTGCTGATCGGCGGCCAGTAACAGCGCGTTATCCAACTGCCGATGCTGAGCGTTAAGCAACATCAGCCCCAGCGCCAACAGCAACATCACCGCCGCCAGAGTGCTACCGCCCCGCTGGGTTCGCCAATTCATGGCAGCGCCGCCATTTCGACGCTCGCACTCAGGCTGCGCCTGATACGCGTATCGCTGGCGGAGCGCCCCGCCAGCGTCAGGCGAGCCAAGGTCGCGCCGTGATCGCCCCGCTCGATCGCCACATGAAACCGCTCAATGCGCACTTCGTCATAATCGAGCAACCGCTCCCAGCCACCGCCATCGCATTGGCTCACGCCGCGCTGCCCTTCCAAGCCGCCATTGCGCAGCCGGTAACCGAAATAGCCCGCATCCTCGCCCGAAGCGAGCCATTGCCCGCTGCGAGCGATGTCGTAGGCAACGATAACGCAACTGCCCGCCGCTTCTCCCGATGCCTGACCGATCAGCAACGGACGGCCGGCGCACTGCCCGGCGCAAAAACCGGCGCGGCGCAGATCTTTCTCAATGCCGAACGCCAGTTGCCGCAGCGTTGACTCCAGCCGAAAGTGCTGGCTGACGACCACGCTTTGCTGGCGCAACAACGGATAGGTTTTCGCCGCGCCGAGCGCGATCACGCTGCCGAAGACCAACGCCAACATCACCTCCGGCAAGGTAAAACCGCGTTCTAAAGTCAACATAGCGCAATGCCTCTGACCCGCTGCTCTTCGCTGCACAAACGCAGCCGCCCACGGGCGGACAGCACCAGCCGCAGGCTGCCTGCGTCGTTGCTGAGAAGGATGTGCCCCGCCTGCGCAGTATTGCGCAAACCGTAAAACCCAATCTCTTTGCCGGTGTAGCCGCTCAAAGCGACGTCACGATAAAACGGCGAGAAAACGGCGCCTTCGGCGGAAGCGCAATCCGTCGGCGGCACGCCACCGCCCAGACACCAGGGCGTGCCGTTCTTGAACCACAGCAGCGTCGCGCGGTTACGCCAGTTGGCGTCCGCCTGCAATCGCAGCAAAAACGCCAGCAGCTGCTGAGCCGTGTGTTCCAGCCGCAGCGCTTGCTGATGATAACGCCATTGCCCGACGCCCCAGCCGGTGAGCATGCCGGCGATCAATATCGCCGCCAACAGCTCAATCAGCGTCATGCCACGCTGGCGATCATCGATGTTCGAGAGAGTATTGTCTTTCATGCCGCCAGTGTAAGGATCGCCACAATGCGGTAAAGCCGCATGCGTAATCGCTGCGGCAAGCTGCGCAATGTTTTATTTACGACGGCAGAGGACGACAAAAAAATGCGGCGCGGTGCGCAATGCGGATAAAAAAAGGGGTGCAATCTCTGCCCCCCTGGTGTGATGCGGTTAAGGTTAGATCGCGACCGGCGCCTTGATGGCCGGGTGCGGATCGTAACCTTCGATCTCGAAGTCTTCGAAACGGTAATCGAACAGCGAAGCCGGCTTGCGTTTGATCACCAGTTTCGGCAACGGACGCGGTTCACGCGTTAGCTGCAGCTGAGTCTGTTCCATGTGGTTGCTGTACAGGTGGGTATCGCCGCCGGTCCAGACGAAATCGCCCACTTCCAGATCGCACTGCTGCGCCATCATATGCACCAGCAGCGCGTAGCTGGCGATGTTGAACGGCAGGCCGAGGAACACGTCGCAGGAACGCTGGTACAGCTGGCAAGAGAGCTTGCCGTCCGCGACGTAGAACTGGAAGAACGCGTGGCACGGCGCCAACGCCATCTGATCCAGCTCGCCGACGTTCCAGGCGGAAACGATGATGCGGCGCGAATCCGGATCCTGCTTCAGCTGTTGGAGCACGTTGCTCAGCTGATCGATCTGACGGCAGTCCGCCGCGCCCCAGGCGCGCCACTGTTTGCCGTACACCGGGCCGAGATCGCCGTTTTCATCAGCCCACTCGTCCCAAATGGTGACCTTGTTGTCACGCAGGTAGGCGATGTTGGTATCGCCGTTCAGGAACCACAACAGCTCATGAATGATCGAACGAAGATGACATTTCTTGGTGGTCACCAACGGGAAACCTTCCTGCAAGTTGAAACGCATCTGATGGCCGAAAATCGACAGCGTGCCAGTGCCGGTACGGTCGGCTTTAGGGGTGCCCTCGGCGAGCACCTTGTTCATCAAATCCAGATACTGTTTCATTTGTCCCTCACGACATTTGTTGCTGCGGGCGACGACGGTACGCCCAAATCATCATAATAATACCGGCCACCACCATCGGGATGGACAGGATCTGCCCCATGCTGATCACGCCGTCGAACAGGCCGAGCTGGGCATCCGGCTGGCGGAACGCTTCAACGATGATGCGGAATGCGCCATAACCGATCAGGAACAGGCCCGAGACGGCGCCCATCGGCCGCGGCTTGCGAATAAACAGGTTCAGAATGATAAACAGCACCACGCCTTCCAGCAGCAGTTCATACAGCTGTGACGGGTGGCGCGGCAGTACGCCGTACTGATTCAATAACGGCAGCAAGGAAGGATCGGCGGCGGCGAGGGCCACGTCTTCGCTGCGCGAACTTGGGAACAGCATCGCCCAAGGGGTATCGGTGGTCACGCGGCCCCACAGTTCACCGTTGATGAAGTTGCCGAGGCGGCCGGCGCCCAGGCCGAATGGGATCAATGGCGCGATAAAATCGGAAACCTGGAAGAAGGTGCGTTTGGTGCGGCGAGCGAACCAGAACATCACCAGAATCACCCCCATCAAGCCGCCGTGGAACGACATGCCGCCATCCCAGACCTTGAACAGATAGAGCGGGTTATCCAGGAACAGCGGCAGGTTATAGAACAGCACATAGCCTACGCGGCCGCCGACGAATACGCCCAGGAAACCGGCGTAGAGCAGGTTTTCAACTTCGTCTTTGGTCCAGCCGCTGCCCGGCTTGTTGGCGCGGCGCACCGCCAGCCACATGGCAAAAACGAAGCCGACCAGGTACATCAGGCCATACCAATGCAGAGAAACCGGGCCAATGGAGAAAATGACCGGATCAAATTTAGGAAACGCCAGATAGCTATTGCTCATCTATCACCACAACATGTCTGTTATTTTTCCCCATGCGGGGGCGGCAGGTGCCAAGCGGCGGCGGAGATTGTCCCGCGTCTTGCAAGCAGCAGCATTGGCCGCTGCGGTGTGCAAGGCGACGAGCCTGCGCCGCACTGAGGTTGCGCATCATAACATAGGCTTAGCGCGGTCCGGTCCGGCAGGCCGGGAAAAGTTCTGTAAAAAAATCACAACGCGCGGCGGCTACCGGCCCCCGCGGATCAATCCGCCCATGCCGCGTCGCTCCATAAACGCCGCCACCAAATGGCGCACTTCGGTGGTCATCTGGGTGTTCAACACCCGCTGCGCCAACATTTCGGCGTCGGCAAGGTCGATATGCCGCAGCAGGTATTTGATGCGCGCCACGCTGCGGCCGTTCATGCTCAGATTGCGATAGCCCATGCCCACCAGCAACAGCGCGCCCATGGGATCGCCGGCCAGTTCACCGCACAGGCTAAGCTGCAACCCGGCCGCGTTCCCCTGCTCGGCGATCAATTTCAGCACCTGCAGCATCGCAGGATGCAAACTGTCATACAGCGAGGCGACCCGGGTATTGTTGCGATCTACCGCCAACAGGTACTGGGTCAAATCATTGGTGCCGACCGAGATGAAATCAACGCGCCCGGCCAGATGCGGGATCAGGAAAATCATCGACGGCACTTCCAGCATCACGCCGATTTTCGGTTTCGGGATCGCATAGCCAAGCACCTCTTCCACCTCGCGCCCGGCCCGGTCAATCAGGCGTTTGGCCTCATCAACCTCTTCCAGGCTGGTGATCATCGGCAACAAAATGCCCAAATTGCCGGTGCCGGCGTTGGCGCGCAGCATGGCGCGCACCTGAATCAAAAAGATCTCCGGCTGATCCAGGGTGATGCGGATGCCGCGCCAGCCCAGGCAGGGGTTCTCTTCGCTGATCGGCATATAAGGCAGCTGCTTGTCGGCGCCGATATCCAGAGTGCGCAGCGTAACCGGCTTGCTCGGGTAAAGCTGCAGCATGCCCTGGTACTGCGCGACCTGTTCCTCTTCGGAGGGGAAGCCGCTTTGCAACATGAACGGGATTTCGGTGCGGTATAACCCCACGCCATCTACCCGGCCGCCCAACAGCTGTTCATGTTCCGGGCTGAGGCCGGCATTCAGCATCACCTGAATGCGCTCGCCGCTTTTCAACTGCGCCGGCTGCTCGACGTCGTCTTCCGCCAGCTTGCTCAGCTCCAGCTCTTCGCTGATCAGCCGTTGATATTCCTGCACCAGCACCGGTTCAGGATCGACCAGCAGTTCACCGCGATAACCGTCGACGATCAGCAGCCGTTGGCTGAGCAGAGAAGGTTGGATGTCGGCGCCCATCACCGTCGGCACCCCCATCGCCCGCACCAGAATCGCCGCATGCGAGTTGGCGGCACCGTCGCGCACCACCACGCCGACCAGGCGATCCTGCGGCACTTCGGCCAGCAATGTCGCGGTCAGCTCATCCGCCACCAGCACAAAACGCGCCGGCCACTGGGTGGCACCCTGAGTGGTGTCGTCGAGGTGGAACAGCAGGCGCTGGCCCAGCGCGCGCAGGTCGCTGCCGCGCTCGCGCATGTAGGTGTCCTGCAGTTTGGCAAACTGCTCGGCAAAGGTTTCTATCACCTGTTTCACCGCCCACTCCGCCACCGAACCGTTGTCGATTTCGGCGAACAGTTCGCGCTTGAGGCGGGCGTCGTTTAGCAGGTGAGAATAAAGATCGAAGATCGCCGCGCTCTCCTTTTGCGAGCTGGCGGCAAAACGCTTGCTGAAGCGGCGAAACTCCGCGCCGGCCTCTTCCAGCGCCAGCGTCAGGCGCTCGCGCTCGCTGGCGGTGTCCAGCGTCGAAGCGCGGTAAACCTGATCGAGCGAAGGCTGGCTGCTGTCCTGCCACCCTTCCGCCACCGCCACGCCGGGCGAGGCCGCCAGCGCGCGCACGCGCGTTTGGCGATACTGGCCGAAAATGGCGTTAAGCTGCGATTGTGACAGGATCCCGGCCATCTGCGTGGCCAGGGTGACCATGAAAGACTCTTCGCTTTCGTCGAACTGGCGCAGCTCGCGCTGCTGCACCACCAGCACGCCCAGCAGCTGGCGCCGATGAATGATCGGCACCCCGAGGAAGGATCGGAAACGATCCTCTTTCACCTGCGGGACGTATTTGAAACTGGGGTGGCTTTGGGCATCGGCCAGGTTGATAGGCTCGGCTCTGCGGCCGACCAACCCGACGACGCCCTCGTCAAACGCCAATGCGATAGTGCGCCCGCGCGGCTTTTTCAGCCCGCGCGTGGCCATCAGGTAGTAGCAGCGGCGATCGTTGTCCGCCAGATAGATGGAACACACTTCGGTGTCCATCGCCAGACAGGTTTCATTGACCAGCAGATCCAGCGCATCCGTCAGACTGGCCGCCGCAGCCACCTTCTCTACAATTTCTCGCAAGCGCGTGAGCATAGTCGGCTTAACTTAACCTCTCTTTCGGCGATAAGCAGGAGCCTGCCGCGGCGCCGCCTGCTCTTGCATCGGCATCACGGTCACGGCGAATTCTTTCATCACCCGGCGGTAGACGTCGCGTTTGAACGACACCACCTGGCGTACCGGATACCAGAAGCTCACCCAGCGCCAACCGTCGAACTCCGGCGTGCTGCTGCGCTGCATATTGATATCAGCGTCATTGCACAGTAGCTGCAACAAAAACCATTTTTGCTTTTGGCCGATACAAACCGGCTTTGTGTCCCAACGCACCAAACGTTTCGGCAATTTATAGCGCAACCAGTTGCGGGTCGAAGCCAGGATGCGCACATCCTTTTTACTCAGCCCCACTTCTTCGAACAGCTCACGGTACATCGCCTGCTCCGCAGTTTCGCCAGGGTTAATCCCACCTTGGGGAAACTGCCAGGAGTGCTGACCGTAACGGCGGGCCCATAAGACCTGCCCCTGACGATTACAGATTACGATACCAACATTCGGGCGGTAGCCATCATCATCGATCACCGGACTACCTCGATAAGCTTAAATTCGCATAGATGTCCTGATTGTTTCACACAAGCTACAGGCGGTAAACCACTGCTTTACGGCGCTGCGGGCCGAATAACATTGGGATAACTCACAGATATAGGCAAAGTTATAAACATACCCTAGCCTTTCAGACCGGTTTTATTCACTTTTTCTGTGGATAGGTGTGTGCAGAACTCGAGGAATAAGCCGGTAAAACTCTTAACCCCCAAAATCCCCCCTCAACACTAAAAACACATATTTATTTTAAAAACATACAATTATGTATTAACGCATCGTTATATACAGGGCAAAAATGTGATCTGTGCACGGTAAGGATCTTACCCTGGCGAAAGATCCACCAACGTCGTTTTTATCCACAGATTATCCGGGCAAGTTACGCACAAAACGGACAAATTCGTAAAAAACCGCCCGAGTCAAGGCTGTAAATTGAACCAGTGATCGGCAAAAATTTGGGTTATCCCAAAAATCTGTGGATAAATAGGTGTAAGATCCTGTTTATTGTCGGTGGCTTCAGGTGAACAAGCCCCGCCAGTGCATTGTCCACCACGCCAAGAAAGGAAAAAAGTCATGTAAAATCATGCTACTATTATTCTTTTCCCCAAGCGATGGCGGTTATCGCTCACCGTGCATAATTGCAGTACGTTTTTCAACCAAATTAGACAGGCTTGATTTATGGCGTTTTTATCCCCTTTGCCGCCCCCGCCGGAAAATGAACGGCAGCTGTTCGAGCGCGCTCAGGCGCTGGCCGGCGCCAGCTTTGGCGAACTGGCCGCTCGCGCGCAGTTGCCGATCCCCAAGGATCTGAAACGCGATAAAGGTTGGGTAGGCATGCTGCTGGAGCTGTATCTCGGCGCCATGGCCGGCAGCAAACCGGAGCAGGACTTTCCCGAGCTGGGCATCGAGCTGAAAACCATTCCTGTCGACGCCGCCGGCAAACCGCTGGAAACCACTTTTGTCTGCGTCGCTCCGCTCACCGGCAACAGCGGCGTCACCTGGGCCAACAGCCACGTTCGCTACAAGCTGGCGCGCGTGTTGTGGATACCGGTAGAAGGCGAACGCCAGATCCCGCTGGCCGAACGCCGCGTCGGTTCGCCGCTGCTGTGGAGCCCAAGCGCGGCAGAAGACGAAATGCTGCGCCGCGATTGGGAAGAATTGATGGATCTGATCGTGCTCGGCCACGTAGAGCGCATCACCGCACGCCACGGCGAAGTGCTGCAGCTGCGCCCCAAAGCGGCTAACAGCAAGGCGCTCACCGAAGCCATCGGCGAACAAGGGCAACCGATCATGACGCTGCCGCGCGGCTTCTATCTGAAAAAGAGTTTTACCGGCGCGCTGCTGGCAAGACATTTCTCAATCTAAGCGATTTCGTTTAACTCTGGTTTAGCTGCCCCTATCAGCGCCATGATAAACGCGTATAATTCACGCTTTGCATTTATTAAGTATTAATAAGGTGTGTCGAGCAATGTTCGAATGGATTATGGATCCCAATGCCTGGTTAGCGTTAGGCACGCTAACCATTCTTGAGATCGTACTGGGTATTGATAACATCATTTTTCTGTCGCTGGTGGTGGCCAAGCTGCCCAAAGCGCAACAGAACAAAGCTCGCCGGATCGGGCTGGCCGCCGCCATGCTTATGCGCCTGGCGCTGCTGGCTTCCATCGCCTGGGTGATTCGCCTGACCCATCCGCTGTTTACCGTGATGGAGCACAGCGTATCCGCTCGCGATCTGATCCTGCTGCTGGGCGGGCTGTTCCTGATCTGGAAAGCCAGCAAAGAGATCCACGAAACCATCGAAGGGTCGGAAGAAGAGCACCACACCAAGGTGCACAGCTTCTTCGGCGCGATCGTGCAGATCATGCTGTTGGATATTATCTTCAGCCTGGATTCGGTGATTACCGCCGTGGGCCTTTCCGACCATCTGTTCATCATGATGGCGGCAGTGGTGATCGCCGTCGGCGTGATGATGTTCGCTGCCCGACCGATCGGCGAATTCGTCAACCGCCATCCGTCGGTGAAAATGCTGGCGCTGGCGTTCCTGATCCTGGTGGGCTTCACGCTGATGCTGGAAAGCTTCCAGGTGCACGTGCCAAAAGGCTACATCTACTTCGCCATGTTCTTCTCGATGTCGGTAGAAGCGCTCAATCTGATGCGCAGCAAAAAAAATCGCGCGCCGGAATAACGCTATCTATATGAAAGCCGCCATTGGCGGCTTTCATCACTTCGTTGACCTCTCATTTCACTTTTTCTTATCAGATAAAGACTTATCTGAGACGCGCTTCGCCGAGAGTTTGCTAATCTTGAAAGAACATTATTTTCTGCATAATCGAGGATCCGCAGGATGAAAAAGTGGGTAATGGCAGTGTCTGCGCTGGTGATGGTGGCTGGCCTGGCGGGGTGTTCCAGCGACTACGTGATGGCGACCAAAGACGGCAACATGATCCTGACGCAAGGCAAACCGGAGATCGATGAAGATACCGGCCTCATCAGCTATAAAGACGAGAAAGGCAACCAGCGCCAGATCAACGGCGATCAAGTTTCTCAGGTTATCGAACGCTAATCACCGCCCGCCGGCTATCGCCCGTTCAAGCGCGGTAGCCCCCATTCGCGTCCGCACGGAATCCGCTTCCCCCATCTTCACCGCTTGGTTATAGTCAGGAAAGGCGACATCGCCGCCCGACGGACTCTGCGCCGTCTTCTGACATTGGGCTCCTGTTTCACCGGGCCGCGCGGCCCGTAAGCGCTAACAAGAAAGGAAGGCCGTTAATGCAATACCACCGTATTCCCCACAGTTCTTTAGAAGTGAGCGTGCTGGGACTGGGCACCATGACCTTTGGCGAACAGAACAGCGAAGCCGACGCCCATGCGCAACTGGACTATGCATTGGCCGCAGGCGTGAACCTGATAGACACCGCCGAACTGTACCCAGTGCCGCCCCGTCCGGAAACCCAGGGCCTGACCGAAAGCTATATCGGCAGCTGGCTCAAGGCGCGCGGCAATCGCGAAAAAATCGTCCTGGCCAGCAAAGTCTCGGGCCCGGTGCGCGGCACCGACAGCAGCATTCGCCCGCAGCAGGCGCTCGATCGCAAAAACATCCGCGCCGCGCTGGACGCCAGCCTCAAGCGGCTGAATACCGATTATCTCGATCTCTACCAATTGCACTGGCCGCAGCGCGCCACCAACTGTTTTGGCAAACTCAACTATCAATACACCGACGACAAAGCCACGGTCACGCTGCTGGAAACGCTGGAGGCGCTGACCGAGCAGGTGCGCGCCGGCAAGATCCGCTATATCGGGGTTTCCAATGAAACGCCCTGGGGCGTGATGCGCTACCTGCAGTTGGCGGAGAAACACGAGCTGCCGCGCATCGTGTCGATTCAAAACCCGTACAGCCTGCTGAACCGCAGCTTTGAGATTGGCCTGGCCGAGATCAGCCAGCACGAAGGGGTGGAACTGCTGGCCTATTCCAGCCTGGCGTTCGGTACCCTGAGCGGTAAATACCTCAATGGCGCAAAACCGGCCGGTGCGCGCAATACGCTGTTCACCCGCTTCAACCGTTATTCAGGGCAGCAAACCCAGCTGGCGATCGCCGAGTACGTGGCGCTGGCCAAAAAACACGGGCTGGATCCTTCGCAGATGGCGTTGGCCTTCGTGCGTCAACAGCCGTTCGTCGCCAGCACCCTGCTGGGCGCCACCACGGTGGATCAGTTGAAAATCAACATCGACAGCCTCGATGTGGTATTGGATGAAGACGTGCTGCAGGCGCTCGAAGAAATCCATACCCGGTTTACCATTCCGGCGCCTTAATACAGCAAGGGCGCAGCCTGGTGAACTGACCCCCAGAAGTTGGACGATGTAAATTCAGGCGGCCTTCATGGCCTGGGTTCGATACTCTACCGGACTCAGGCCTTTTAGTTTCTCTCTGAGGCGGCTGTGGTTATAGTAATCAATGTAGTTCTCTATTTCTT